>CAWCWQ010000028.1:0-83844 GCA_963799145.1 uncultured Acidobacteriaceae bacterium
TTTTATGTTAACCCTGCTTCAACTGGTACGTATTGCTGGCACGGAGCCGACACCGACACCGCCGACGCCGTTTCCGTCAACCCAGGCCGTGGTGCAAGCCGCGACGCTCACGCCCGACCAGGTGGCGCAAGGCCAGTTCGATCTCGGGGTGGAATTGATGCGCGAGCACAAGTTTGCCGGGGCCGCACAGGCGTTTGAGCGGGCGACCAGCGCGCGCACGAATTTCCCCGAGGCCTACAATAATTGGGGCATCTCGCTCGTGCAGCTGGGCAAGCAGGCCTTCAACCAGGCGCAGCAGTTGCAGGATTTCCAGTCGGCGGCGGAAAAATTCAGCAAGGGCGCCGAGCAGAAGTCCGACGTGAAACTCACGTATATCCTGTGGAGTGAAACGCTGTTGCTCATTGGCGATTTGCCCGTGGATTCGCGGACACGATTGGCGTGTTATCAGGGCGCGGTGGAAAAATGCCGCAAGGCGGCGGAACTGGCCCCCAACGATTGGGATTCGTACAACAAGTGGGCGGTGATTCTCTCGACGAAACTGCCCGAGTACGCGGTGAACGACCAGGCGCGGTTCGCACTCTACAAGGAGGCGGCTTCGTTGTACGCGAAAGCCGCCGAGCGCGCGCGGTTCAGCAGCGAAATCGGTCCGGTGTGCGCGAATTGGGCGAGCGTTCTGGTTCAGGCGGCGCATATCTCGTCGAATCAGGAAGTGAAGGTGACGCTGTTGCGGCAGTCGCTGGAGAAATTTGACCGGTCGGCGAAGGTGCAGCCCAACGCCGCCGGCACGTACGCCATGTGGGGGAGCGCGTTGATCGATCTGGGCAAGATGAGCCACATGCGCAACGATTTCCGCGACGCCGTGGAGAAACTCAATACGAGTCTGTAATTGCGGTGCTGGCGGCAATGCTGCCGCTGGCAGGATGCGTCAAGGATTTCTGGCAGACGACGCCGGCGGCATGCGCCACGAACTGCACAACAGTATCCAGCGGCGTGTTTTACGTCTTGAATTCCAACGCGGGCAAGACGGGGATTGCCGGCTATTCAATCGTCGGCGGCACGCTAACGCCGCTCACCGGCAGTCCCTACAGCGTGCCCTCAGGACCCCGCGCCATGGCGGTATCACCCAACAACAGCTTCCTCTATGTGAGTACCCAGTCTGGCATCTACCTCTATGCCATAGGCGCGGGCGGTGTGCTGAAGGCGGCCAGCACAACCCCTATCTTCCCCGACTTTGCGGCCTACAGCATGCAGGTGGACGGCACGGACTCCTGGCTTGTGGAGGCATCGGGGGCTGGTTATCTATACGCCATTCCCATCAGCCCTTCCACCGGCCTGACGACCGGGTCCGCGCAGCAAATTTCCCTGGCCGGCATCGCGCCGCGCCAATTGACTATCTCGCCCGACAACGCCAATGTCGTTGTTGCCCTGGGCGCAATCGGGACGGAAGTGATCCCATTTGCGGCATTCAGCGCCAATCCCCTGCCGGCCTCCATTGGCGCCCCGATTGCCGTGAAGAGCGCAGGCGGATCTGCCATCTCGGTTGCCGTGGATCCGCTCAATCAGTTCCTCTTCGTCGGCGAAACCTCGGGCGTATCCGGAACCAACAACGGAATGCTGCGCGCCTTCCTCTACAGCTCGCTCGGCGTCACTCCTACCGAGGTTACAGGTTCCCCTTACGCCAGCGGCGGGCTGACGCCGATTTCAATTCTGCCCGCCGCGTCGGGCGGCTACGTCTACGTCGCCAATGCATCAGTCAGCAATAGTTCCACGGGCAGCCTTGCCGGTTTCGCGGTGACGGCCACGGGGACTGCCTACTCTTTGACTGCGCTCAGCAGCGCAGCGTCAACCGGCGCCTCACCGGCGGGCCTGGCGGAGGACTCGAGCGGATCCGTTGTTCTCTTGGTAAACTCCGGTGGAAGCCCGGATCTGGATGTTTATACCTTCGACACCACCACTGCTGGAAAACTAGACTCGGCGCTCACCGCTGCCACGGGGACAGACCCTGTAGGGGCGCTGGCGATTGGCGCGGCGCCGTAAGAACACCCGAGAATAGGCGAAGATCGGAATTGCCCGGGCGGCGATGCAAGCCAGTGCTTGTCCAGAGCTTGGAAGAGGCCTCGAGTTCCAGCCCATCCGCGGCTATTGCTGAGGGGGCGTGGGATTCGGATTCTGACTTGGATTCTGGCTCTGGATCATCTGGCGCCGCTGCTCAAACATCTGCTGCATGTCGCTGATCCTCTGCGAAGTGCTCTTGTCATCGGTCAAGGCGGGGTTGGCGGTGGAGGGAGCTTGGGTAGCCGGCATGGGCGCGGCAACACTATCGACGGGAGCGACCGGCGCATCGGCAGCGGGCGGCGTATCCGCGGGCGGATTCTGAGTTCCATTCGAGTTGCCAATATCGGCCGGAGCGGTTATCGCGTTTTCCGCAGCCGGGGCGGCTGGCGGCTCATCAGCGGCCGGACTGTTTTCTTCGCTGGATGGAGTACCTACCCTGCGATTCTGGCGGGCCTGGAGCCATGCCCGGCGCGCCGGGGTGAGTGTCCGGTCGCCGGCAAGGGAACCCTGCGCGTCGGTTGAACGCACCATCAGCAGTACGGTCTCAATCTTCTGCGGATCCGAGCTGGACGAACCAATCACATAATCGAGTTCCGTCCCGCTCAGCAGCGCCTCCAGCACTTGCCGCGCCGGGCCTGGGCCAAGCTCCTCGAAGACCCTGCTTGCGGCGGCGCCCTCCGGAACATCGACCTTGACGCCGGTGCAATTATGAACAGCGGCCAACACGCCCCCCAGCGTTGAATTGTCGGCAGAGATGGTCAACTGGTCGCCCACGCAGGTGACCTTGGGCGCCTTGGGCGGCGCCATCTCGGCCTGCGTTGCCGAAGACGACATGGCGGCGGCCTGACTTGCGTCAAGCTTTTGAGCAGCCGCTTGCTGCGCGGTTGAAGCATGGGCCGAAAGCGCTGCAAGAAGCCCAAAAGAGAGCAGCCGAATCGCATTGTCGATCGCCACTATTCACCTCCAAGCCCGCTTGCGTGCTCAGGCAGCTCATGAACCGAGTATACGTCCAACGATCAATCCCGCGTGCCGGAAAGTGCCAGCTCCGGCTGGCTCCCCATGCCTGCGCTCAACGAAGCTTCCGAATCCGCTAATGGCTCGCTAATGGTCTTGCGTTTCCATAACTCATAGACCAGGGGATAGATCAGCAGCTCCAGAACGAACGATGTGAAGATGCCGCCCACCATCGGCGCCGCAATCCGCTTCATTACGTCGGAACCCGTCCCGATCGACCACATGACAGGAAGCAAGCCGATGCAGGTGGTGGCAAAAGTCATGAACTTTGGACGCAGCCTCTTTGCGGCGCCGTATACAATGGCCTCGCGCAAATCGCCCAGCGTCCTCAGGCGCCCGCTCATCTCGGCTTCCTTGAAGGCAAGCTCGAGATAAAGCAGCATGAACACCCCTGTCTCCGCGTCGATACTCAGGAGAGCGATAATACCCACCCACACGGCCACGCTCAGGTTGTAGTGAAGGAAGTAAAGAGCCCAGACGGCTCCTATTGCCGAAAAGGGCACGGCGAGAAGAACGATCATAGTCTTGGCAAAGGAACGGGTATTCATGAAGATCAGCAGCATCACCAGGGCGATAGTGGCCGGAACGACCACCCTCAATCGGCGATTCGCCCGCTCGATGGACTCGAACTGTCCTCCCCAGGAGATCGCGTAGCCGGGCGGCAAGCTGGTCTTTTCCCGCAATACCTGGCTTGCCTGGGCGATGTAACTTCCAGGGTCGCGATCCGCAAGGTCCACATAGACATACCCGGTCAGCAGGCCGTTTTCGTCACGAATCATCGCGGGGCCATTGACGATCTGAATGGTTGCCAGTTCGCCGATCGGCGCCAGCCGCTGTCCGCTGCCGGGAACGAGAATGCGGCTTATGGAATCGACATCGCTGCGGAAGTCGCGCATGTAGCGGACGTTTACCGGATAACGTTCTGCGCCCGCATACACAGTCGAGACGTTGTCGCCGCCGATCGAATTGTTGAGAACCTCCTCAGCCTTTTGCATGCTGATGCCATAGCGGGCAAGCTGCTCGCGCTGCCATTTAACATCCAGGAAGTAGCCCTCGTTGGTGTGCTCGGCAAAGACCCCGCGCGTGCCGGGAACAGATGGAAGGATCGCCTGGACCTGTTTGCCGATTTCTTCGATCGTCTTGGGGTCATCGCCAGAGATCTTCAGCCCCACAGGGGTCCGAATGCCGCTTGTCAGCATATCGATGCGGCCCTTGATTGGCATCGTCCAGGCATTCCGCAATCCCGGTACCTTGATGGCCGCATTCATCTCGCCGATAAGTTCTTCGGTGGAGATGGTGTCTGGAGTTATGTGGCGCAGAATACTCTTTGCCCACTCGGGAGCCCATGAAGAGTACCAGTTGTCAACTCTGCGCCACTGGGACCGGGGCTTCAGCGTTATCACCGTCTCCAGCATAGACAGCGGCGCGGGATCGGTAGCGGTCTCAGCCCGGCCCGCCTTGCCTAGAACTTGGTCGACCTCGGGAAACTCCTTGAGAATCAAATCGGTGGCTTGCATCACCCGTTTTGCCTGAGCGATGGAGATGCCGGGCATGGCCGTCGGCATATAGAGAATGGCGCCTTCGTCCATGGGCGGCATGAATTCGGAGCCCAGCGAGAGGAATACCGGAATGGTCGCGATCGTCAGCGCGGCGGCTGCTACGAGGACTATGCCCTTCGAGCGCAGGGTCCACCTGACTGCCGGCTCGTAGACGCGCATGAGAAAGTTGCTGATGGGGTTCTTTTCTTCCTGCCGGATGCGTCCGACAAGCAGGGCATTGGTCAGCTTGCACGCCCAGGCGGGATGGAAGTCGAACCGCTTTACCCTGGTCAGCAGCAGGCGCAGGGCGGGGTCCAGAGTGATGGCCAGAATGGCCGCCGTGATCATCGCCAGAGTCTTTGTGTACGCCAGCGGCCGGAACATACGTCCTTCCTGGCCCTGAAGCGTAAGCACGGGGAGGAACGAAATCGCGATGACAAGCAACGCGAAAAACGTCGGGCCTGCCACCTCCTTCACCGCGGAGAGCACAACGTCGCGATGTCTTCCGGGGCTGCCGGCCCTCTGCCAGCGCTCCAGCTTCTTATGAGTTTGCTCCACAACAACGATTGACGCGTCGATCAGCTCGCCGAAGGCAATTGCCACTCCTGCCAGCGACATGACGTTAACGCTGATCCCCATCAGCCGCAAGGGGATGAACGACAGCAGCACCGCTGCCGGCATGGTTGCTATGGGAACAGCCGCGCTGGGGAAATGCCAAAGGAATACCAGAATGATGAGGACCACTGTTACGACGACTTCGAGGATCGTCTCCTGCGAGGCGTCGATGGTGTCGTGAATCAGCTGGCTGCGATCGTATATCGGGACTATCTTGACGCCTGCCGGCAGGCTGGGCTCAATCTCCTTAAGCCGGGCCTTCACGCGGCCGATCACTTCAAGCGCGTTTTCTCCGCTGCGCATGATTACGACTCCGGAGACCACCTCGCCGGCGCCGTTCAGGTCGGAGACTCCGCGCCGCAGGTCCGGCCCCTCGACAACTTCGCCCAGATCCTTGACTCGAATCGGCGTTCCATCGGTCGAATTGGTGACCACGATGTTCTGAAAGTCCTCTATGGACGTCGCGTAGCCCCTGCCGCGGACCATGTATTCGGTCCCGCCGAAGTCCAGCAATCGAGCCGTGGTTTCGTTGTTTCCCTCGCGTACCGCGTTGACTACCTGAGAGATCGGGATTCCAAAGCCTTGCAGCCGGTTGGGATCGAGATTCACCTGGTACTGGCGGGTATATCCGCCGACGGGCGCGACATCGGCCACGCCAGGAACCGACCTCAGGTGATAACGAAGCCTCCAATCCTCGTAAGAGCGGAGCTCGGCAAGGCTATGCTGGCCCGTCGTGTCCACCAGCGCGTACTGAAACACCCAGCCGAGGCTGGTTGCATCCGGCCCAAGCTCTGTCTTCACACCGTCCGGCAGGCGTGTAAGCACGCTGGCCATATACTCAAGGGTCCGCGAGCGCGCCCAATACAGGTCGGTGCCATCCTCGAAAATCACATACACATACGAGTATCCAAAGTCGGAGACGCCGCGCACCGCCTTCACATGAGGGGCGCCCAGCATTGCGGTCACGATAGGGTAAGTAACCTGGGTCTCTACCAGGTCTGGGCTGCGGTCCCAGCGAGAGAGAACAATCACCTGGGTATCGCCCAGATCGGGAATGGCGTCAAGGCGGGTGTGCGCAATGGACCACCACCCGAAGACGCAGCCAATCGCCACCACCGCGAAGATGGCCCACTTGTTGCGAACGGAAAACTCGATAACCCGGTCGATCACTTTCCAAGCCTCCACTCAGGCGGCTTTTCCGGCCTGCCTTCCCCGCAAAGTCCTCTCGGACGGCCGCCGAAGAACACCGCCATGGCCGCCGATGCTTCAGTTCATGGGTCGATCCTTGGCCGAATCCATCTTCATAGGATGGCCCGTTGGCGACTGCATCGAACGATCCATTCCTGCCCTTGGCGGCGAGGCTTTGGAAGAAATGCCGGCGGAATTGGCGGCAATCTGCATGCGGCTCTCCGAATCCACCAGGAACGTGCCCCCGGCAACCACGGTTTCTCCTTCCTGCAATCCCTTCACGATCTGCACGCGATCGTTAAGGCGCCACCCAGTTTCAACCTCGCGTGCTTCAAAATGGTCCGCCGATGTCTGGACAAATACCCGCTTCGACAATCCGGAATCGAGAACCGCGTCGGCAGGCACCGTAAGGCCGGGCCGTTGCGACACTGCCAGCTCGACATTCACGAACATGTCCGGACGCAGTTTGAAGCCTGGGTTGCTAACCTCCAGCCGGGGCTTCAGAACGCGAGTGGCAGGGTCGACCTCGGGAAGCACATCGCTCACCCGGGCGTCGAAGGTCTCTCCCGTGTCTGGCAGAGTTATGCGAGCCCTTGCGCCGGGACGGAACGCCTGCGCATCTCTGCCGAAGACCTCGGCTAGAACCCAAACCCGGCTCAGGTCGGCGATGGTGTACATTTCCGAATATCTTTCAAAGCGAACCCCGGGCGAGATGTTTCTGGAGAGAATAAAGCCGTCTGCCGGCGAGACGACATAGACGTTCTCTGGGATCTTGTGGTCCCTGCTAATCTCTTCAATTTGAGAGTCGCTCATGCCGAGATTGCGCAGCCGGTCAGCCCGAGCTTGCGCGCTCGACGCGTTCAGAACGGTGGATGGCGCGACGTTATCCTTCATCGCGGCGCTGCCTGCCGGGGTGCGCTCGTTCGCTGAGAGATAACCGCCTGAAACTGCGAGGAATTCAGGAGAATAGACAACGGCCAGGTGCTGGTCCTTCGTCACATGGTTGCCGACGGCGTCGTCGTGAGTTTCCTTGACGTAGCCATCGGTGCCGAAATTGACACGATAGACGAGGGTCTGATCGGGGGCTACCCTGCCGAAAACTCTGATGGCGCCTTGGCCGGCGTCCTTTTCGACTTTAGCCAGCCGGATACCGTAGAGCTGCCGTGCTGCTGGATCGATCCGCACCTCCGCCGGCATGGAATCTTCTGGAGGCAGCACCGACTGGCTGGCATCTTCGGCATACACCGGCTCCAGTTTCATTCCGCAATCGGGAGCAATGCCGGGCTTGTTCGACCTATAGGCCGGGTGCATGGGGTCCACATAGTAGAGTACGTGGCGCCCCTGGGCGGACACATGCTTTTGGCGAAGAACACCGTATGCCAATCCAGCGATCGAGACCGCCAGGATCGGAATGAGAAAGAGCTGTTTGCGCCTCACAACATGCCTCCTATCCAGTTGCCGGTACCTTGCAGGGATTGCGATTTCTCAGCTTCTCCGCCCCTTGAAGGCGCGTGTTCCTTCCATCCAAGATCGCGCAAGAAGCTGTCAGATCATCGCGTGCTCTATGGACCGGTGTCTTTGCGTTCGAGCAAACTGGCCGCCCGCGCCCTGAAGGCAAGCCGCGCCGCTTCTTTTCCTTTGCAAAACGGACGCTCTTTGCTCCACCGCAAAGAGGGCCAATCCTGCTTGGATATAGTTTTTATGACTTTGAATTTGCTTGGGGGGAAGAATCGTCGATCTTTGCGCTGCTCACCGGCAGCCTGGCAGAGCGGGACCGGCGGTTAGGGTGGCTCTCGAAGAGAAGCGCGGATAGCATCGATTGGAGTCCTGGCGATTTGGCTTGATTTGGTTCGGGACTCTTGCTAGTATTCAGACTGGATGTCGCGATCTTCCCTTTTTTTCATGCATCCAATCCCACCGCGCTTTTCACTTCAGGGCCGGCTTCGCCGGCGAGATTGTACAGACAGCATCGAGCTGCAAAGGCCAGTCTCCTCAGGGTTGCGCATATAAACACCTTCGGTATCTTTTCGACAAATGAATATCGGGCGCGGACATTCCCTGCCGCTCTCGAATCATTGAAAGGCGGCTGTTTCTCGGATTGGGGATCTGAGAGAGCCTGCCCGAGAGTACTTGTCTTGGAGGGAGCACGTGGCGACAGCACGTTTGTCGGTATTGCAACGGGGCCATGGGGGGCCGTCGAAATCAGATAACAACCTCGCGGAGCGCGTGGTCCTTATGTGCGCATCCGCGCTCTTCACGGGTCTGACCCAGAATGAGATTCTGGAGATCGCCTCCTGCGCAAAGGCGCGAACCTATGCGCGCGACGAGTTGCTTTTCATGCAAGGACAGCCGGTCCGCAACCTTGTGCTCATCCAGTCGGGCAGTGTAAAAAGCACGCAGCTGAGCCCGAACGGCAACGAGGTCATCCTTTGGATGAACGGATCTGGCGATACCGTGGGGGTGCCGGGCGATGCCGCAGCCTGTAGCCACACTTGTTCCGCGCGCGCCATGGAGCAGTGCAGAGCATTGACCTGGGAATACGCGAGGCTCCAGGACCTCGTGGCGGAGTATCCACAGATTAGAAGCAACATCAGCCAAATCCTGTCCAGCCGCCTCAATGAACTGGAGGAGCGGTTCCGCGAGGTGGCGACAGAGAAGGTGGCCAAGCGGGTTGCTCTAACCCTCCTCAGGCTTCTCAAGCAGGTGGGTAAGCAATCCCCAGGCGGTGTCGAGGTTTCTCTCTCGCGCGAGGAGCTTGCGCAGATGACGGGCACAACGCTTTTCACCATCAGTAGGCTTCTTTCGAGATGGGGCGAGGATGGTTTTGTCCAGCCCCGCCGGGAAGCGGTGGTGATACGAGATGCCCGGCGACTCCAGGAGATGGGCGACGAAGAAGCCGGGTGAATCCGCCTGCAGCCTGGCGCGGCTCGACCAGCGCGAGGATGGGCAATCACTGACATGGCCAAACCGGCGGGCGAGTAGACAATCACAATGACGAAACAGCTGCTGGCCAGCCGCGCAGAGTTATCCCATCTCCACAAGCACGTGGTTTTCCGCCAGCAGGTTCTCCGCCGGAATAAAGTTCCCCTCCAACCGCTCCCCGTTTAGAACCAGCTTCTTGACGCCCTTTTGCGCCCCTTCTGGATTCCTGACTTGCACGGTAAGTCTCTTTCCGCGGAAGGCGCGAGTCATCTTGAATTCCTTCCACGCGGAAGGAACGCAGGGATCGATTCTCAGGCCGCCGTACTCAGGCTGAACTCCAAGAATGAATTGGGTGGCGGCAAAGTATGACCAGGCGGCGGAACCGCTGAGCCAGGGAACGCGCGAGGCGCCGAATCGCGGGCTGTATTTGCTGTGCGTGAATTGGCAATAGACGTAAGGCTCAATTTGCCGGATCTCCGCGCGCTTATTGTAGGCCGCTGGCAGATAAGCCCTGAAGTACTGGTAGGCCAGATCGCCGTGGCCGAGCAATGTCTCCGCCATGACCGCCCAGGCCTGTGTATGCGTGAATATGCTGCCGTTTTCTTTCAAGCCTTCATTGAACAGCACGGCCCTCATAACGCGGAAATCGGTCTGCCTGTAAGGAGGGTCGCAAATCATCAGCCCGAAATTTGTGGCCAGGCGATCGCGCACCGCCCGCATCGCTTGCTCGGCTCTTTCCGAGTTAGCATGACCGCTAATCAGCGCCCAGGACTGCGGATTCAGGAAGATGCTGCCTTCGCCGCTCTCTTTCGAGCCGTACTTGAAACCGTCGGCGCGATACGCGCGCAGGTACCATTCTCCGTCCCAGGCATCCTGCTCCAGGCGTTCATCCAGCTTAGTCAGTTGTTCCTTGGCCCATTGCTCCTCCGCGCCCGCGGCCAGAAGCCGGCAGATTTCCCAATAGACGCGCAGGGCAAAGCGCAATTGAAAAGCTACGAAGATCGATTCACCATGCTGGCCCAAACGAATGCAATCGTTCCAATCGGCTGAAAGGCCGCAGGGCAGGCCATGCGCGCCCGAGCGCTTCACATTAAACTCGATGGCGCGTTTCATGTGCCCGAGAACGGTGTCTTCTCCCTTGTCGGCGTATGGCAAAACCTTATCGAAAAAGGGTAAGTCGCCGGTCTCCTTCACATAACTCGGGATTGCATTGAACAGCCACAGGCAATCGTCGGAGCGGTAGTCTTCTTCCCTCGGAGCCTGTTCGCGCCCTGGGCGATGGTCGAATTGCCTCACCACAGACATCGCACCGCCGGTAGACACTTGCCCCGTAATCATAAGTTCCAGCCGCTGGCCGGCTTCTTCGGGAATGGTGTGCATCACGCCCAGCACGTCCTGGACCGTGTCACGGAATCCCAAGCCATCCCGCTCGCCAGCGTAAATCAAGCTCGCAGCGCGCGACCAGGCATAAGTGATCAAGCAGTTGAACGGTCCCCACATATTCAGCGTGCTGTTCAATTCGGCATCCGGAGTTTCCACCGTCAGCCCGGCAATGCGCTCATGCCAATAGCTCTTGACCTTGGCAAGCTCCTCGCGAACCGCCGCCATACAGCCGAATTCCGCTACCGCAGCCTTACCCGCATCCCGTGCCCGGCCAATGCCCATCAGGACAACAAACTCCTTTGTCTCGCCGGGCGCAAGAATTATGCGTGCTTGCAGCGTTCCGCAGCCGTTGTCGCCCACGGCCAGAGAGTTGGTGCACTGTCCTTGTTCCACTACCACCGGGTTGCCATAACCGCGATAACTTCCAATGAAAGCGGCGCGGTCGGTGTCGTAGCCGGCCACCTCGGCGCCCGCCAAGGCCAGGAATGTATGCCGCCCCTGGTCCTTCTCGGCGAAGTCTTCCGGCACAGGGGGAACATTGACGTTGGTTCCGTGGTCGATGATGTTGTCCTCGACCTCCATCTTCACTGTGTGCTGCGTGTATTGCAGATTGATGAGATCGTTCCAGGCGTCCCAGTTTCCGGCATACTCGACGTAAGTGAATGCGCTCAGCTGGCGAGGCTTCTCGCCCAGGTTGGCGATCTTCACGCGCCAGCACTCGAAGGCTTTCCCTAATGGAACAAAGTAAGTGGTCTCGGTTGCTATGCCGTCATACTCCGACGAGATGATTGTATAAGCGCTTCCGTGGCGGCACTTCGACTTATACCGGTCGAGCGGCTTGCCCACCGGCTGCCACGACGCCGACCAATAGTCCTTGCTGTCGTGGTCGTGCAGATAGATATAACGGCCCGGCTGGTCCACGGGCAGGGAGTTAAAGCGCAGTCTCGTAAAGCGCCCCATGGCCGCCGATTTGTAGAAACTGTACCCGCCCGCATTATTGGTGACGATTGCGCCATATTCCGTCGAGCCGAGATAGTTGCTCCACGATCTGGGAGTATCGGGGCGGTCGATCACATACTCTTTGTTCGCGTCGTCGAAATGCCCGAATTGCATTGAATAACCTTCCTCCTGCCGACTTGTAACTTGTGCGCGAATAAGGCGCGGGGTGGGCTAACTCCTGGTTTGCGCCTCAGAGATTTGCGGCGGCTTGCAATCCTGCAACTCTCATGCAAGAGCGGCCTGGTTCCCGGCCTGTCTCGCCTGCAACTCGCCTTGCAGCTTCTTCATTCTGGCTTCGTTGAGCGGATAGAGGATCATGCCCAGGGCGGTCAGGAAGAAACCGGCCGCGGGAATGAAGGTAAACAGGAGCAGAATCCCATGCAGCGCGTGAGGCGTTTGCGCGACACTGGCCTGGTAGCCAAACATCGCGAGCAGCCAGACAGTTACCGGCCCGCCGATGGCCCAGCCGAGTTTGTTGGACATGCCTGCCGCGGAGAAGACCAGCCCAGTGGCCCTGTGGCCTGTGCGCCATTCCGAGTAATCGGCGGAGTCGGCGAACATGGCCCATAGCACCGCGGATGTTGGCCCTGTAACTGCGCTGTAGAGCACCTGGAAGAGGAACATCGCCGCCACCTGCTCCGGCCTGATCCAGTAAGAAGCGACCAGAAAGACGGAGCCCAGCGCCGCCAGGCCTATATAGGTGGCTTTCCTTCCGGCAAATCGCGTGACGTGTTGAATTGCGATCGTCCCGAGGAGCGACAGCAGCGTGCCGGCAACCATGAAGGAGGCGGCCAGTTTTTCATTGCCGACGTAGTACTGGAAGTAATAAAGGATGGCGCCGCTGCGGATGGCAACCGCGCAGACCGTCAGTGTTCCCGTAAAGAAGAGGATGAGCCAGGGCGCATTGGTTCCCAAATCGATCAAATCCCGCGCCAGCGAAGTCTTTTGAGGAGCCGGCTGTACGCGTTCCCGCGTGAGCGCGAAGGTCAGGAAAAACAGCGCGGTTGCCGCAATGGCATAAATGCCCATCGTGAGTTGATAGCCATGGGCCTTGGCTGCGGCCAGTAACGTGCCGCCCATTCCCGGCTTGATTCTTCCGAAGTAATCCACCAGGTAGAGCGTGGAGTACTGAACGATCAGGCCTGCCCCAAATGCAAACGCAAAGCGGTACGACGACACGCTGGTGCGTTCCTGCGAATCGGGCGAGATCACGCCCATCAAAGCGGAGTATGGGATGTTGATGGCAGAATAGACCATCATCATCAGGCACAGGGTTATGTAGGCGTAGATCAGCTTTCCATTCGGGCTGAACTCTGGCGTAGTAAAGGTCAGCACGCTGACGATGCCGAAGGGAACGGCAAACCACAGCAGGTAGGGACGGAATTTGCCCCATTTCGTCCGGGTTCTGTCTCCCATCACGCCCATGAACAGGTCAAATCCCATGTCGAATATGCGCGTTAGCAGAAGCAGCGCCGCGAGCTTTTCCAGCAGCGTGCGCTCCAGCGCGGCATCGGGAGTATAGAAAAAGACGTCGGTATAAAACTTGCTTTGAAAGTAAATGAAGGTCATCCAAAATAGATTGGAGGCCGCGTCGCCGAACGCATAACCCGCCTTTTCGGCAAATGTCAGTTTTTGAGCTGCCTGCTTCATGAATCAAGTCTTTCTCGATCAGAGGATTTCATAAAGATGCGCAAACTGCGCCGATCCGGCATTGGATGGAAACCGGAGAACGGCTTCAATCGTTCCGTGCATGGGCTGCCCCTGCCTGGCCTGAGGTGTCAAGCAATCTGCTAGGTCTCTGACCGTGCGATTTCGTGCCTGTCGATTGGGTGCTGAGTATCCCACCCTAGGCGCAAAAACAGAGACGCGCCGAGGGTGGGGCACCCAGCTTTCATACAACTTCATCCGGTCAGAGGCCCAGTGTCGTGTTCGGAATAAAGCGCAGCCTGCTTCGGGGTCGCAGAAACGCGGAGCAATGCACCCGCTTCCCGCGTGCAAGTATACATGAAATGTGTAAGGTCAGAGGGGTGCTACGCGCACCGAGAGCGCCGGCAAAGCTGCAATCGGTTCCCAATCGACGGCAACGACTCCGCGCGCGTAGGAATTTGCTCCAGACACGCTCCTAGTCGAGCAGGTGGAGAGAGAGCAGAATGTCCCGGACGTAGTACACGGCAACGACCGCCGACGCCGCCGCGGCCAGCCACAAGGCTACCTTCCGCACCGGCTCTATCCTGGCCAGCTTGGCCACGATGGCAGCCTGTTCAATCTTCACGTTTTCGAACGAATCGTCGAGGATGAGCTGGTCGTCCTCGTCGCGGGTCAGTCTCGACGTGTACATCTTGAGGCCAACCACCAACAAAACCAGCACGCCCCAAACCGACCACATTACCGGAACAAATCCTGTCATACTCCACCTCCGAAAAACATCCCGGTCCCAGATACCCGCGAGTCCGTAGCGGAATCGCGGTCTCGTGAGTAGTGGGGCCTCACGGTTGAACATCATAGCCCGGAACGAGTACGGGTGTCGCGACAAAAATCGCGCGCCCCCTCCGGGGAGAACCAGCTTCTCAACCCACACGAGTCGTCCTGTCGCCGCCGGCCCTGGCAAGACCGGAGACGAAACTGAATAGGGAATAGCATCCCTCGCTCAGCTCTGGCATCCCGCAAACGGGGGAGCCGATCCTGCGACTTTACGGTCTTTGGGAGCATCCAATCAGACGAACCCGCGAATGGGGCTTGTGTCCCAGCCCGCGGCGAAGTAGAGTTACGGATAACGGCTCGCATTTCATCGCTTGGGAGAGATCATGGCCACAGCAACCGCCGCACCCGCGCAGGAAACCGAAAAGAAAGCACCCCTCACACTGACCCCGCAGGCGCTTGCCAAGGTCCGCGAGATCATGGCCACTCAGGATCCGCTGCCAGCAGGTTTGCGCGTCGGCGTGGTGGGCGGCGGCTGCTCCGGTTTCCAGTACTCCATGGCCTTCGAGAATCAGAGCGGCATGATGGACAAGGTCTTCAAATTCGGTGACTTGCAGGTCTTCGTGGACGCCACGTCGCTGATGTATCTGAACGGCTGCACCGTGGACTACGTTGAGACCCTGGAAGCCGCGGGCTTCAAGTTCGACAACCCCCAGGTAAAGAGCACCTGCGGCTGCGGTTCGTCCTTCAGCGTCTGACCGCGCAGCGATTCAACACCTTTGAGTTCCCATTGCCGCTACGAGCCGGGTTCGATCATCGCGACGACCCGGCTTCGCCTTGCGCGGTAAGCGGCAGGGTTTGGGTGTTGTTGTAGCCCAGGTCCGTCACCTGGACGCTGCCCGGCATGATCGTCCCCACCTTGTAGCGGTGGTCAACAATCTCGCCAGTCCGGGCCATGAAAATGTCTTCCCCGTGAATCAGAAAAGCTCTGAGCGACTTGTCCTTGGCCTGGGCATAACCGAAATACTTCAGATCGATGGATGGCGGACGAGGTTGCTCGGCCACCGGGGGCGCGGTCACGATTGATGGGCCGGGCCTAGCGGGCGCGATCGGAACCTCAGGCTTTTCCGGCACAGATTCGGCAGAGAAGATGTTCCTCCCCGTACCGGAGTATTCCACTTCTTCGCTGAGGGCCAGCTTGTCGAAGTGCAGAGCAGGGTCGATGCCGGCGTTGGTCAGCTTCTGTGCGTCCTGACCGGCGGGCGTGGATGGGCCGGCCGCAATCGCGGCGTTGCGAAGCTGCAAAGCAGGCGGAGCCGCCGGAGGGACCGGCGTGGAGGGCGCGGCGTAGAATCCGTGAATCTCCCACGCCGCGGCTGGGATAATCACTGCAAATAGGCCAATCACCCAATACATCTTGCGCTTGTCTTCCGTTCCCAGGCGAAGGGCCATGGCTACTCACCCTCCCTTCCGCCGGTGGAGGGCGCCAGCATCGCATCGCCGGCCTCCGGAGTGGAGGGCAAACCGCTGGCCGCGGCGTCGGCGGGGCGCAGCCAGGTGGAGACTCGCAGCCGCAGGTTTACCATGCCGCCCTGCTGCCCGGCCAGAGCCATTGCCCGGATCACGAAGAAGGTCTGGTCGCGCTCCAGGCTATTCACAAAGCGCATGATTTGAGGATAGGCGCCGCTGATGCCGGCATCCATCGAGATTTCAGTCACTTCCGAACCGGGAGGGCCTTGCGTGTATTGCACCCTCGTGAGCCGCACCCCCGACTTGACTTGGAGATCGCCGATGCGCTCCGCGATCGAGGAGTAGTTGGGCGGGATGCGCTTGGCGTAGAAGGCCGCCATCTGGGAGCGGGTCTCTTCAACTCGCTTATCCAGGCCGCGGAGAGGGGCGGTTTGCATCTCCAGAGCCCTCAGCTCAACCTGCTTGCCGGCCAAAACGTCACTTGAGCGCCCATTGGTGGCGGCCCAGTCAAAGCCGACTCTGACAGCCAATCCGACGACTAGCACAAGAAGCACAGCGAACCCGGCCGAATGCCAGGTAAGCGGCGAGGCCAGACGCTCACGCCAGGAGGACAGCCGATCAGCGCTCATTTCGGGCCTCCGGGCACGGGATGGAGCGATGGGCTAGGCTTGGGCTGTGGCGAACCGGTGTAGGGCGGACGCCCCGGTCCACGCAACACATCCGAGCCTGCGTTTTGGCTCGCCGGCCGCTGGGCAATTGCGGCGGGAGCAGCGTGCGGGTGGGCAGTCACTGGCGTCGGCGGGCTGGAGGAGCTTGCAGCCGGCTTCTTTGCCGCCTTGCGTTCCTCTGGCAACGCCGGGTTGTACTCGGCCAGTAAATCGAAGTCCACGCGATTCGAGGCGCTCACCGGCTCCAGCCGCTCGGCCGGCCCTCCGTTCGATTCCGCGTTTTCGCCCACGATGCGGGGCATGATAAACCGCTTCGAGTGCTCCAGGTTCCTCACCAGCTCCACGGCGCGATCCCGGGGCCCAATCACGCGCAGGTGCAGGGTGATGTGGCCGTCCTTGGCGCGAACCGGCTCGATGGTCGAAACCTGCACGCCGCCGGGCAGCAGGGTCTCAAGGTCCTCCATGGCCAGCGTCCAACTGAATGCCTTCTCATCGAAGAGCCGGTTGAGCGTTCCAACCTGGATGAGCAACTGGGCGTTTGCCGGCTGGCCATCATGCCTTGATAGCCTTGCCGCTCCTGCGCGATGCGAGCGATCTGGCCGTCGAGCGAGTGATCGCGCGCGCGCGCTTCCTCAGCCTTGCGGTCGAAGGCGTGCAAGCCAATACCCAAGCCGATGGCCAACACGGCCAGCACGCCCATGCCGATGCGCAGACGCTTGATTACCGGACCGAGGTCGGCGAAGGGGCGGCTGGCGAGATTGAGTGTAATCCGCATTATCTTGCTCCCGCCTGCCCGGTATGGCGGGCCAATGCGCCGGCCACACCGGCAATGCTTGAACGGCCCAAGGTTGTCATCGTCCCCGACTCTGGCCGCGGCGCCAAATCGACCACCGTCAGTTCGGGGTCGTCGAGCCAGAGGGCGAAGGCGTCCACTCCACTGAAGGTGGCTCCATCGAACTCTGTCCCGAAGGTTCCCGCATAATGCAACTGACGCGGGCTGGCCCCCAGCTTGTCCTCATAATATGCCGAGGCCACGGCAATGCCGCGCTGCACCTCAAGCAACCGCAGATTGGGATCGGAAGGAAGGTCGAGCGTGCGGTAGAGCAGAAGATCCTGCCCGTTAACAATGCAGGTGGTCAGCGCCAGCGAGCTCAACTGGGCAATCAGCACGGCTTCCAGCGAATCGACGGCCTCTAGAGCCGCCAAGCTCGATGGCAGCACCGCGCCCGGCTCATACCCGGCCGCCCGGACCGCGGCCTCATATTCAGCCAGCACCGGGCCCGGCATCACGGCCGCCAGCACCTTGCGCTCGTCCTCATTCTCCATGAGCATCTGGTAGCTCAAGCCCGCGTGTTCCACGTCGAAAGGGATCATCTTGCGCAGCCGGAAGCGCAGCACGGGAAGGGCCTCGGCTGCCTTGGGGGGAAAGGCATCGAAGTCCAGAACAAAGACGCGCACCGCAGTGTCCGGCACCACCAGCGTTACAGAGTGGGTGCGCGGCGAGACCTGATCGAGGGTCGATCGAATGGCATCCGCCACAGCCTGCGGCTCCCTCAAATTCGGTTCGCCGATCCCCGGCATCAAGGCTCCTTCCGGCAGCGGCTGGAAGGCATAGACCGGCCTCTGCCCCGGCCCCGGCAGCGCAGCGGCCAGCACCCCCTCAGGCGCAACCTCCACCGCCGCAGGTGGACGCCCGCCAGGCTGGAACCCCGTTCTGGTCAATATCGAACTCATTAGCGCGACGCCTCGATAAATGTAACCTTGTTGATCTCCCTGAGCGTGGTTATCCCGCGGCGAACACGCTCCAGCGCCGACTCGCGCAGAAAGCTCATCCCTTCTTTACGGGCCAGTTTACGAACCTCCGATGTGGGCTTCTTCTCCAGAATCAACTCCCGGATGGGGTCGGTCAAGTCCAGCAGCTCGTGGATCGCCGTTCGGCCCCGGTAGCCCGTCCCCCCGCACTCGATGCAGCCGGCCCCCTCGCGGAAACCGAAGCCGCGCCACTCGGCCGGTTCCATACCGCAGGCCAGCAAAGCTTCGTCGCCGTAGAAAACCGTGCGCGAGCAGTATTCGCAATTGGTCCTCACCAGCCGCTGTGCCAGGATGCAGTTAAGGGCGGAGACGAAGTTGTATGCCTCAACCCCCATGTTGATGAAGCGGCCCAGCACGTCCACGACATTGTTGGCATGGACGGTGGTGAACACCAGGTGTCCCGTGAGCGCCGAGTTGATGGCAATTTGCGCCGTCTCGTTGTCGCGGATCTCGCCCACCAGAATCTTGTCCGGGTCGTGGCGCAGAATCGATCGCAGTCCGCGCGCAAACGTCAGGCCCTTCTTCTCGTTTACCGGAATCTGGGTAATCCCGCGAATCTGGTACTCGACCGGATCCTCGATGGTGATGATCTTGTCCTCGTCGCTTTTGATCTCGTTCAGAGCGGCGTACAAGGTGGTTGTCTTTCCCGACCCTGTCGGCCCCGTCACCAGCACCATCCCGTATGGCTCGCGAATATACCGCCGGAAGCGCTTCAAGTCCGCGTCGGCAAATCCCACCACGTCCAGAGTCAAATGCTTGAACTTCTCGCTCATCGACTCCTTGTCCAGCACGCGGAGCACAGCGTTCTCGCCGTGAATCGTGGGCATGATCGAAACGCGGAAGTCGATCAGCCTGCCCTTGTAGCGCACCCTGAAGCGCCCGTCCTGCGGCACTCTCCGCTCGGCGATGTCCAGCTCGCTCATGATCTTGATGCGGCTCAGAATCGTCGAGTGATGCTCGCGCGCAATGGGGGCCATCGCCGCCTGCAAGACGCCGTCGATGCGGTACTTCACCACCACCGAATCGTCGTTGGTCTCAATGTGAATATCCGAGGCCCTTCGTTCGAGCGCCGTGAAGATGGTGGTATCCACCAGCCGGATGATGGGGCTGATGTCCTCTTCGCTGGTCAGCTTCTCGATCGAGATATTCTCGTCGGAGCTGTCGTCGCCGGTCAGTACATCGAAGGTAAGCCCCTCGCTGGCCTCGTCCAGCACGCGCTGGGACTGCTCGGTCTTCTTCAGCAGGTCGGTAATCTGCGAGAGCGTGGCCACGCGCGCAACAATGCGGTGCGCCAGCAGGCCGGCAATCTCGTCCAGCACCATGAGCCGCGAAGGATCGCTCACTGCAATCACCAGCGCGTCCTCCTGCTGCTCAATGGGCACAAAGTTGTAGCGGAACATCAATTCCACCGGCACCGTGCGCAGCAGGTCGTGCTGAATCTTGAAGTTCTTCAAGTCCACGAACTCCGCGTGATAGCGCCGCGCCAGCGCTTCGGCCTGCGACCGCTCGTCCTGGCCCGCAAGCAGCGGGGGCGCAATCAAACCTGTGTCGGCCATGCCCGTTACCCCTATACCGCCCCTGTCGATCCCAGTGAGAAGATCGGCAGGTACAGCGAGATCAGAATGAAGACCACCACCACGCCCATGACGACCAGAATCGCCGGCTCGATCAGAGCCAGCGACGCGGTGAGCGCAGTCGCCACGTCCTCCTCGAAGAACTCGGCCACCGAGTTGAGCATCGCCGGCAACGCTCCCGTCTGTTCGCCCACCGCAATCATCTCCGCCGCCAGATCGGGAAAGATCTTCGCCTGCCCCAGCGATTCGGCCAGGCTCTTGCCCTCGCGCACCGTCGAGATCGACGCTACAACAGCCTTCGAGACCCGCCGCGAAGAGATCGACCGCGCCGCCGTTTCGAGCGACGGAACCAGCGGCAGTCCGCCCGTCAGCAGCGTTGAAAGCGTGCGCGCAAACAGCGCCACCTGGTACTTGAGCCAGATCTTGCCGAAGATGGGCACGCCAATACGAAACCCGTCTACAAAATCCCTGCCCCGCTCGGTAGTCGCGAATCGATAGCCGCCCAGAGCCGCGCACAGCCCCCCCAGGCCTATCCAAAGAAGATTACGGTGCAACCAGGTGCCGAACCCCAGCAAGTCCATCGTGATGGCCGGCAGCTTGGAGCCCATCTGGTCGTAAAGCTTGGCAAACTCCGGAATGACCACCGCGAACATGAAGAGCATCAGAGCCGTCACCAGCGTCATCAGAACGCAAGGATAGATCAGGGAATTGATCAGCTTCTTGCGGAAGGTCAGGGAGACTCGCTGAAAGTTCACATACCGGTCCAGCACCTCGAGCAGGTTGCCCGATCGCTCCCCGGCCAGCAGCGTGGTGGTGTACATCACCGGAAAGCCGGTCTGCGCCTCGAAGGCTGCCGAAAGAGATTCGCCCGTCTTGACTCGGGCGGAGACGTCGTCCAGTTGGGCAGAAAAACGTGCGTCCTTCTGGTTCTTTGCCAGCATCTGCAAGCTGCCCAGAATCGGCAGGCAGGCCCGGATCAGAGTCAGAAACTGCTGGTTGAAGATGAGAAACGGCTCGAGCTTCACCTTGCGCCGCTTCATCCCCGCAAACCCCGTGCGCGCGCGGATTGAGAAGACGTGGTAGCCCGCGTGGGCAAACCGGGCCCTCAGCTCCTCCGCAGTGGCCGCCGTCTGCACCTGCTCCTGCACCCGCCCACGCTCATCGGCCAACTTGATGACGAACTCTGCCATGCCTGCTCTTGCCGGCTGTTTCAACCGGCCTTTCTTGGGAAGTTCCGCTCAGAATTCAGCGTATCAGCTTTAGCCGCTCGTTCACTTAGCGGATAGACGCCAAAGGAGCAAGTGGCGCTCAAAGCCGCCACGCTCGTAGGTTCAAAGATGCGCGATCTGCAGGAATCGATGCTAGAGTTGGCATCGCAGATTCGTCGAGCTGCCTCCCGTGCTCTTTTGTCGTTCCGAAGGGGAACAGATGATATGGCTTCAGCCGCCGCAGTATCGGCGCCTCCTCCCGCGGCGTACGACTCTGACCTTCCTACGTCAGGAATTCCGACGCCGCTGTCCGCCGAAGATCGGTGCGACGACCGCGTCATAGCCGCCCGCGCGCATTGGACCCTGCGCCTGGTTCATGTGCACCTCTCAGCCGAACCTGTATCCTGATTGCGTTCCGGCTTCTCTGCGGCAATGAAGCTGCAGGGATGGGTGGAGCAGCTGGATTGAACCTAAGAGTGAAGACGGTCAGGTTCGGGAGGCAGGAGATTCTTGAGCCTGCCCGCGCCGGCGCTGGCGCCTGGCCGGGGAGATCGATTCGATGCACATTGCCTTTGCCGCTTCGGAGTGCGTTCCATTTGCCAAGACCGGCGGGCTGGCCGACGTAGTGGGAGCCCTGCCCCCGGAGATTGTAAAGCTGGGCCATGAGGTTACTGTCTACCTGCCGCTGTACGCGGGGGTGAAGGCGCACATCGAGGGCGAGTGGAAGCACGCTGCGCGGTCGATCACTGTTCCGTTCGAGCACTACAACCGGTTTGTGGGAATTGTGGACGGGAGCCGGCGGGCAGGAGTGCAGTACTACTTTGTGGATTGCCCGGAGCTCTTCGACCGGCAGGGGCTGTACGGAACCAAGGCTGGCGACTATCCCGACAACTGGGAGCGGTTTGGGCTTTTTTGCCGGGCGGTGCTCGAGGCGGCCAAGCTGCTGGGCGTGCCTGAGGTCTTCCACGTTCATGACTGGGAGGCTGCGCTGATTCCGGTGTATCTGCGCACGGTTTACAAGACCGATCCGGTGCTGAAAGCTGCTGGCACAGTACTCACCATTCACAATGCCGCCTACCAGGGGTTGTTTCCGCCGGTTACCACCGAGCGGCTGCTGTTTCCCTGGGAGGTCTTCACCATGGACCTGGTGGAGCACTTCGATAAGTTCAACTTTCTCAAGGGCGGTCTGGTTTGCTCCGACATTTTGACCACGGTGAGCCGGAAGTATGCCGAGGAGATTCAGACACCGGAGTTTGGCGAGAAGCTGGATGGAGTGCTGCGCGGGCGGGCGGCGGACTTGCGCGGGATTCTGAACGGTGTGGACTATTCCAAGTGGGATCCGGCTACGGACGGCAGTCTGTCAACGAACTATTCGCGGGACGATCTGGCGGGGAAGCTGAATTGCCGGGCCGATCTGCTTCGTGCCTTTGGACTCGAAAAAGTGCCGGAGAAGACCGCGGTGATGGGGATCGTTTCGCGCTTCGCGACGCAGAAGGGCTTCGATCTCTTAACCGAGATTTCGGACCGCCTGCTGGATCGGAATGTAGTTGTGGTGGCATTGGGAACCGGCGAGCCTTACTTCGAATGGTTCTTCCGGGGTTGGGCCTTCAGGAACCCCGCGCAAGTGGCCGTGCAGATCCGCTACGACGAAGCGCTGGCGCACAAGATCGAGGCTGGAGCGGATATCTTCCTGATGCCTTCGCGCTACGAGCCTTGCGGGCTGAACCAGATCTACTCCCTCAAGTACGGAACCGTACCGGTGGTGCGGGCGACCGGCGGCCTGGACGACACCATTCAGGAGTGGAACCCGGAGCATGGCACAGGGACCGGCTTCAAGTTCGAGGGGGTTGACCCACTGGATCTGCTGGATGCGATCGACCGCGCGCTGGCGGCGTTTGAAGGCAAGGAAGGCTGGAAGACGCTGATGCGCAACGGCATGGCGTGCAACTATAGCTGGGAGCAGCCGGCAAGGGAATATGCCGCCGTGTACGAAGAAGCGGCACGGCGGAGGGCATAGATTATTTCTAAAACAACAAGAAGATTTCTAAATCTTGACTTTCTAAATGTATTCATGTAAGTTCTTCCGGTGGGGGTGTGTTCTCCGCGAAAGGAGGATTTGCATGACTGCCGTGGATTTCTGTCGGTGGGATTCCTCTTGTGGAAAGAAAGTGCGGTTCAGCCAGGCCGCTCACGCGAGAATGCACATCAAGCGCATCCTCCGTTTGGGTGACGGTTTGTCGGTTGAGTTTCTGGCCGCTTATCGGTGCCAGTTTTGCCGCGGTTTCCACATTGGCCATGCAAAATGCGATCGGCACGGGCAAAGGGAAGGGAGGGGATAAATATGGGTTCACAGGCGGTCTTGGTCGATGTTTCCTGCGCCGTTGAGGTATTTCTGGCGACTGCGCTTCTTCACCGGGAGAACCCGGAACGAGACGATTTCACGATTCAGGAGATCGCAAGCCGTGCGGCAAAGGAGAATATCACGGGCCAGATGCGCATGGGCGTGAGCGTCCATGTTTCCCAGCATTGTGTGGCAAACAAGGCCCCGAATCCGGCCAAGCACCGTATGCTGTTTGCTACAGGGCGAAGCACGAGGCGGCTATTCCTTCCGGGCGATGAGGCGGATCCGGGGCGACGGGGCAAGATCTTTCCCGCAGCCGATGAGGTTCCTGATCGATACCTGCCGCTCTTGGAGTGGGCCAGGCAGCGTTTCGAGAAGGGCATTGCCGAGGGCGGCCAATGGCCACTGGATCCGGACGAGCGTATTCGTCAATTGAGGGGGGACTCCATTTTTCTGCCGGGCTACGCTTCTTCAGAGAAAGTGGCCGAGAAACGCCCAAGGCATCTGGAAGGGCTCTTGCAGGCGCGCGGGATTGGGGCGCACTTGGCTGGAGACATCGATCCGGACGACCATATCCGTGAGTTGCGCGAGGGATGGGAATGAGCCGGATATTTGTCGACTCCAACCTTTTCATCTACCACTTTGAGGATACGATTGGGCCGCGCGGCCAGCGTGCGAGCGAGATATTTGAGGGGCTCTCCCGTCGCAAGGATCAGGTGATGACGTCGGCATTGACTCTCGGAGAGGTGCTGGTAAAGCCGATTCGTACCGGTGACCACGCATTGGAGGCCAAATACAGGAGCCTTTTGTGTGAGCCCGAGGTGACGGTTCTCGCCTTCGACCGATCGGCCAGCGACGTTTTTGCGCATATCCGGCAAGATCGTGGCATCAAGGCCCCGGATGCGATCCAACTGGCGACGGCCGCCGCCGCAGGCTGCGATCTCTTCATCACCAACGACGATCGCCTTATGGGATCCCGCGTGCCGGGGATACAGTTCATTGTTTCGATGGAGCGAGCGCCGATCTGAACGATAGGTCTGATTTGCTCTCTCCCGTCACCGTCGGCAACCGCAGTTTGCGCACCGCATAATGAGCGCCATAAGGGGTGAGATGACCGCTGTCGGCATAGAGCAGGCGGTCGCCATCGCGGTAGGCGCAGCGGCCGGGGGCGGCGCACAAAGCGGGTTTCAAGTCGATCAGATCCACGCCTTCCTCGCTTGGGACCGCTTGGCGCAGTGTGAGGTTGGCGAGCGCATCGGCTGAGGCGACGCCGTTGGGAGCAAAGCCGGAGTCGCTCGCGTCCCCCGCTCCCAGCCAACTGGAAAGGATGCGCCGCGCTGGGATGCGGGCGGTTCGGACTCCTTCGAGCGGGTCGAAATCGAAGTTAGGTATGTCTTCCATCACCAGGACGACTTTGCCCGCTGACCGCAGCGTCTCGATCTGCGCCCTCAGCGAATCGATAAAGAGCGCGCGCACCGCGTCGAGCGAGGGCATGGTACTCGCATGCGCGGGGTCGGCGGTAAGCCAGCCCCGCTCCCAGGTGCGATCAAGGCAGCCGGCCCAGTCTCCGGCCAGTATCACGATGCGAATGCGATGGTCTGACTGGAGCAGATTGAGGACTTTGCGATTGAAGCTCAAGCAGCGCGCTGCCTGGGCCGGAATCAGCGGAATGTAGCGTAGCGCGCCGGTCAACGGCAGGCAGGCGGCCTTGTTCATTTGGATCAAGCCGTATCCCTGTTCGGCGGCTACTGAACGCAGTCCCGGAGCAAGCGCTGCGGCGTGGCTGTCTCCCCAGAGCGCGACCGACGGTCGAGGGTCCGCGGGATCGAAGCAGCGGGTCGACACGTTTGGCTGATCGTCGTCGTTGCCGATCAGGCATGGGTCGGAGGACAGGGCGGGGTTCGCGGCCTCCATCCGCGCCAGTTGCGGGTAGCGCTGAGGAAGACCGTGGCCGAGCCAGATTGCGGCGCAGGCCGCGAGCAATCCCGCACTAACCGCGGCATAGCGAAGGAGCAGCGGACGCGGCGCACGGGCCGATTTGCGGAAGAGCTGCTCGATGAAGCAGAACGAGAGAACCGCAGCCGCAAAGGCAACCGCAATGGCCACAATGGGAGCTGCCCTCGGCAGCTTGCTTCCAAAAAGAATGCGGAGAAAGGCCAGCAGCGGCCAGTGCCACAAGTACCAGGAGTATGAGACTCTGCCGATGAAGACCAGCGGCGGCAGGGAAAGAAGCCGGCGATTGACCCAACTGGCGGGAACTGCGATGAGCATCGCCGTGCCCAGCACCGAAGGGAGCGCCGCCGCGCCCGGAAACAACGAATGCGCATCGAGTAAGAAAAGGGGCGCGACGATCAGTAGGACCCCGGTCATGCTTAACACCAGGGCGATGCGCGTGGCTATCGGCTTGCGCTTGCCTATCTGTTGGCCAACCGCCAGCGCCACGCCCACGCCGAGTTCCCAGGCGCGAGCAGGCAGCAGATAGAATGCCGCCTGAACCGCCCTTTGCGAGTGGCCGTCGAGCTGGTATTGGGCGAGCAAAAACGAAAGCGTGCAACCGGCCAGAATCGCAGGCAGCGTCCATCTGCGGCGGATACGGGCAAGCAGGACCAGCAGCACGGGAATGACCAAGTAGAACTGCTCTTCCACGCCCAACGACCAGGTCATCAACAGTGGAATCAGGTCGCTCTTGGTCTGAAAGTAGTTCGCGCTGTGCCAAAAGAGCAAATTCGAAACAGAGAGCGTGGCGGCAAAGGCGGCGCGCGCGCACTTCGAGGCTTCAAGCGGCGAAAGCAGCACCAATGCCACCAGCAGCGTGAAGGCCATTACAGCGAAAAAGGCAGGCAGAATACGCTTGGCGCGTCGCTGGTAGAAACGCAGATAACTGAAGCCGCTGGCGCGGACTTCCGAATGGATATGGCCGCCGATCAGGTAGCCGGAGATCGCGAAGAAGATGTCCACGCCGGTAAAGCCGCCGGTGATCCCAGGCACATTGGCGTGGCAGAGCACAACGCTCAGAATGGCGAGGGCGCGAAGGCCGTCGATGTCGGGGCGGTAGGACCGAGCAGACCGATCAGGGCCGCTGGATGAGTTGGAGTCGGCAGCGCGCACGCACGCTCCTCCGCTGAAGCAACGGATTTGCAGTCGGAGGAATGCGCAGTCCTACAGGTAAGGCAGGGAGCCGGCGAAAGCGGCGCAGGATTCTGAGAGGATTTTATATCACGGCAGGTTCAACTCGGATTGCGTGTAGGGCAATCGCACGAACGCGAAGATCGAGGAGCTTGTCGTCTTGAAAGGGCACGGCTTTAGCCGTGCCGTAAAGCCAGCAGAATCAACGAGCCTTTAGGCCCTGAGGGATGAGTCTTCCAAGTCCGCCCCAGTGTTCCCGAGTTCTTCCTCTGTCTAGAGATCACCGTTGAGACGGTATTGAAGCTTCAAGAACATCCCTCGGCGGCTGAAGCCGGTGAATCTTCGGTTTCGGTGTGCGGCACGACTGAAGCCATGCCCTTTCAAAGCTATCGATCATACGCGATCGCGAACTTCATGAGATTTCCGTGGATTGCGCAGCTCACTCTCAACGGAACGAACTCGCGGGTTACCTGTCCGGCGCTGGAAGCTGGAGGTCGCGAAGGGCGCGGCGCGCCCCATCGGGCGAAAGATGGCTGCTGTCGATGAAGAGCAGGCTCTCTTTGTCGCGATAGGTGCATTCGGTCGCGCTCTGGCAGAGAGTCGGCTTGGGGTTGACCAGCGCCACTCCGGGAAGATGCGCCGCGGCCTCCTTAAGCATGGAAACGGAAACGGCAATTTGCTCATCGGCGGCAGGAGAAGCAATTCCTGGGTCGGGATCGCGCTGAACGCCCAGCCAGCGCGCCAGGAACCGCCGCGCGGGAATGCGGGCGGTACGGACCTTCAGCATGGGATCGAAGTCAAAGTTGGGCGTGTCTTCGAGGACAATGACCTGCTTGCCGGCGTCCTCAAGCGAGCGGATCGAGGCGGCCAGCGATTCAAAGTAGAGCAGCCGCGAAGCCTCCGGCGAAGGAACCCGCGGCTCGCGGGCCAGATCGGCGGTGAGCCATCCATCCATCCAGTTTCGATAGAGTGGCGCGGCCCAGGCGGCAGAAAGAATCACAACGCGGATGCGGCGATCTGCTTCGAGGAGGCCGAGCACAGTTCGATTGAATTGCAGGCACTCCCCGGCCAAGCGCGGAAGCCGCGGAATGTAGTGAGTTGCTCCGTTGAGTGGCGTGCAGGAGTTCTTGGCCAGCTCGACAAAGCCGTAGCCTCGCGCGTTTGCGGCGAAGCGCAGGGCGGGGGCGAGGGCCGCGGCGTGGCCGTCTCCCCACAATGCGACCGAGGGCCGCGCTGGCGAGGCATCGTAGCAGGCCGGCGTCAGGTTGGGCCGGTCCGTTTCGGCGGCCAGGCAGGGATCGGCGCTGAGTGCTTGCCCAGTGGCTTCCATCTTGGCAAGGGCAGGGAACCGCCCCGGCAGGCCGTGGGTCAGCCAGATGGCGCCACACGCCGTCAGCAAGACGACGCTGGCCGCGGCGTAGCGGAGAAGCAACGGAATGGGCGGCCGTGTAGAGCGCCGGAAGGGCTGCTCGATCAAATAGTAGGAAAGCGCGGCAACAGCAAGCGCGGCGGCGACGGCCACGAGCAAAGCCGCCCGCGGCGGGGTTCCATCGTAAAGAACTCGCAGCAGCGCCAGCAGCGGCCAATGCCACAGGTACCACGAATAGGAAATCTTGCCGAGGAAGACCAGCGGCGGCAGCGAGAGAATACGGCGATTGAGCCAACTGGCCGGCATCGCAATGACCAGGACCGTGCCAAGGACCGAGGGCAGGGCGGCTGGGCCAGGAAAGGGCATGGCGGCGGTTAGCAGAAAGACCGGAGCCAGTATCGAGGCCAAACCGGCCAGGCTCAGCAGTTCGGCTGATGCGTATTCCCTGATGCTGGAATGCCAGGGGTGCCCCACCCTCGCCGCGTTCTTGTCTTTGCGGCTAGGGTGGGACAGCTTCGAGGCGGGCCTCTGCCGGCTCTTGCTGTTCAACTCCGCCGCGGCCAGAGCCACCCCTGCGCCCAACTCCCAGGCGCGCGCGGGAAGCATATAGAACACCAGCATCGGGTAGCGGCCCAGCAGCTCCAGGCAAAGAGAAACGAAAGCCCGCAAGTGGCGAGTACCGCGGGCAAGAGCAAGCTGCGCCGGATGCGGGCCAGCAGGACCGTGAGCAAAGGGATGATTGCGTAGAACTGCTCTTCCACGCCCAGTGACCAGGTCATCAGCACGGGATTCAACTCGGTCTTGGGAGCGAAGTAGTTGGCCGTGGCCCAGAAAAGAACGTTCGAGGCCGATAGCGTGGCGGCAAAGGCGGATCGCGCGGTTTGCGCGGCCTCCATAGGTGACAGCAGAACCAGAGCCGCCATGAGAATGAAAGCAAGAACGGCGAAATAGGCGGGCAAGATCCTCTTGGCTCGCCGCCGGTAAAAGCTCAGATAGCTGAAGGTGCCGGCGCGCAACTCGGAGTAGATGTGGCCGCCGATCAGGTAGCCGGAGATGACGAAGAAGATATCGACGCCGGTGAATCCCCCCGTTATGCGAGGCACACCGGCGTGATAGAGCACCACGCCGAGGATGGCCAGCGCGCGTAGGCCGTCGATGTCGGCGCGATAATAACTGTGGGGCCGATCGGGGCCGGTCGGTTGGTTTGACTTGCCGGCAAGCACGCGCGCGTCTCCGCAGAAGCAACGGATTTGCAGCCGGAGAGATGCGCAGTTCTACAGTTAAGGCAAAGAGCAAAAGAAAACGAGGCCGAATTCTGCGATCATTCTAATTCATAGCAACCGCGCCAGATCGGCCCATCCGCTGTCCATGTTGCCTCAAAGCTATCGCCTGTACGTACCCATCCATTCCGTCTGCGACAAGACGTGCCGCTTCATGGCGAGTTCCAGCTCGTTCCTGCCCGCGCCCGCCTTCACGTCCAGCCTTGTATCGAGAGCGTACAGCTTGAAGAAGTAGCGATGCGGCTTGCCCGGCGGCGGGCATGGGCCGCCATAGCCAAGGTGCTTGAAGTCGTTCTTGCCCTGACGCGCGCCATTATCGAGCAATTCTGCCTTTGGCGCGCCCTCCGGCAAAACCGTAGCCTTGGCGGGAATATTCCAGAGGATCCAATGTGTCCACGTACCGATGGGCGCATCGGGATCGTCCACAATGAGCGCCAGCGAAAGCGCCCCGGCGGGTACCTCGTCCCAGGCCAGCGCTGGCGAGAGGTCTGCGCCATCGCAGGCGAACCTCTTGGGAATCTCGCCGCCGTTTGCAAATGCCGTCGATTTCAGCGCAAAGGACATGACACGGCCTCCTTTGAATTCATAATGAGAGGATCTTGTTGGGTTGGGATCGGCGGCTTGACCTGAGGAGTCCAACCGCGCACTGTTGAATGCAATCAGAAGAACCGCGCTAGCGAGAATCAGCCGCTTATCTTGGCGCTTGAGCATTGTGCGACTCCGCCATAAGCCAGAAGAGACCGGTTTCAGGCGCAATTAGTATGAATGATGGAGGGGCTTCCAGTCATGTTCACGCCAATGGCAATTGGCTTCGTCACCAGCCCATTCAAAGACGTAGCCGAGATTCCGAAGGGGCTTGGCGCCAAGCATGAGGCAGAGGGCATGCTCAACATTCTGCCTGACTTCGAACTCGGACTCACAGGCATAGAAGGCTTCTCTCATCTCATTGTGCTCTGGGCCTTTGACCGCTCCAGCGGATTCGACCTGATGGTTACGCCGCCCTCCGACGATCACCCCCACGGGGTCTTCACAACGCGATCTCCGCGCCGCCCCAACCCGATTGGCCTCACCATTGTGGAACTGCTGCGCCGCGAACAAGGGGCATTGTACGTTCGCGGCGTCAACATGCTGGACGGAACCCCGATTCTAGACCTCAAGCCCTACCTGTCGAGCATCCCGGCCGAGAAACTGCGCCGGGGATGGCTGGCAGAGGCCGAGAATCGAAAGGGGCGATTCTCCTCGCCGCCAACGACCTGAGGCGCAACTTCGACACAACCCAATACTGAAGGCAATTGCATCTCAAGGATGGCCGTACCCGGATTAGCCCATAGACAAGATGAATGAAAACGCGAAGAGTCGCGCAGTTCCGCAGCCTAGCTTTATGCCCTCCTGAGGTGTAGGGGGGGAGGGGTATTAATTATCTGGTAACGGTACGGACCGGGCCATCCTTGACTGACCGCCCAGGGACATTGCAAGTGAAGGTGCCCACCAACTACTACGAACCATTGTGCAACGTTGGAAGGTAATTCTATGCAGAAGCGACAGCTGCCAGCGACTGGCGCCAGGGACAGCCATCTTGAAAGCGCCTTAGCGGTACTTGCGCAGCACGCCGAGCACGCGGCCCTGAATGGCCACTTGCGCCGCCGGAACATAGATCGGCTCCATCTCCAGGTTGGCCGGCTGTAGCCGCACTTGATTGCCCTCTGTGTAAAAGCGCTTCAGCGTGGTCTCGGAGCCGCGCACCAGAGCCACCACGATCTCGCCTTGGCGGGCTATTCGCGTGCGCTCCACCAGCACGTAGTCGCCGCTGATAATGTGCTCGTCGCGCATAGAGTCTCCGCGCACCTCAAGGGCAAATACATCCCGGTTGCCCACCACGTCGTGCAGCGAGATGCTCTCGGAGGTCTCCATGGCCTCGACGGGAACTCCGGCTGCGATCCTGCCCGGCCAGCGGCACTTGGTCGCTGGAACGGGTGCGCGCGCCCGGCGGCAGCACATCGATCGAACGGCTGCGGTTGTGGACGCGATCCAGCAGTCCCTTCTTTTCGAGATTTGTAACGTGCTTATGCACGGTAGCCAGACTCTTCAGCCCCATGCCGCGCGCAATCTCCTCAAACGACGGCGAATAACCGTTGCGGGCCACAAACGACTCCAGGAAGTCGACAACCTCTTTTTGCCTTCGTGTGACAGCCATGCACGCATTATAGCGAATAAAAAGCGAATCGCAACACCCTTTTTTTGTCCTGTTCTGCTTTCTTGCAAAGGCCGCTAACACTCGAAGAGGCAAGAGACGGTCAACATGCCTCTTCGGCCAAAGCCCTTCGTCCCTGGGGGCTATGGAAAGCTACCTGTGCCTTACGAATCGAAGCGAGTCTGGCAGAGCATGTGTCCGAATGCCGGCGTTGAAGAAAAAGCAGGCTTGTGCCGATGAGCCTCTTTGAATTGTGCGCGTTTCCATACCTTCTTGACCCCGGAGCTGTGAGGATAGATGATCTCGCTGAAGAAATACCTCGATGCCGCAAATGCGAGCTCGACCATGGAGAGCCCGTCGGAAGAGGAAGTTCTCCTTTCTGCTGCTTTGTCTGCGTACTGCTCCGCGTTGTTGGGAATCGGAGCCTACAGCCTGGATGCCTGTCCTGGGCTCGGGAAGGAGTTCCAGCAGATTCTTGGAAAACTCTCGAATGGCGTTTCTACCGACATGTCTTCCCAGGCAATGGAGGCAACGGAAAAGAGCGTCCGGGAGCAATTGCTGGATTGGGGCGGACGCGCCGCCAGGCACTACCGGGAGAAGGCCGGCGAAGTCAAGGACATTTTGCTGATCATGGCGCGCACCGCAGAATCCGTTGGCGCCCGGGACCAGCGTTGCGCAATGCAGGTCACCGAAGTCACGGCCCGCTTGAAGACCATCGCGAACCTTGAAGATCTTACCCAGATCCGCGCCTCAATCGAGAAAAGCGCCGGAGAGCTGAAGACGTCAATCGACAGGATGACAGCCGAAGGCAAAGCAGTAATTGACCAGCTTCAAGTGAAAGTGACCGAGTTCCAGGCCAAGCTCGAAGAAGCGGAGCATCTTGCATCCTGCGATTCGCTCACCGGGCTTCGCAGCCGCCACTCCGTCGAGTGCCAGCTCGAGACGCGCATGAACGCAGCGCTTCCGTTTTGCGTTGCCATGATCGACATTGACGGATTCAAACAGGTGAACGACGATCACGGACACATGGTCGGCGATGAGCTGCTGCGGCTGTTCGCCGCCGAACTGAAATCCAGATGCCGTACCAAGGACATCGTTGGGCGCTGGGGCGGCGATGAATTCATCGTCCTGCTCGACTGTTCGATGAAAGATGCCAAGAGGCAGACCGATCGCCTGATCGAATGGACCTGCGGGAGCTACGCGGTTCATGGCATCGACGGACCCTTGAAGTTGAAGGTCGACGCCTCCATTGGCCTTGCGGAATACTGCCACGGGGAGCAGTTGAAGTGGCTTCTCGCGCGGGCCGATGCCGCAATGTACCAGCAAAAGGCGGCTTCGCGCGGGGAAGAAGCCAGATCCAAGCGATAAGACCCGCCTAAGAACGCGAACTCCGCATCACAACCTGCCGCGCAGTCGCCGGCGGTGGGGAAAGCGGAGCGGAAGAGCCGCCGCCCGGCGCTTCTCGTTTCGGGACATCCCTGCCGGTTGTGCCGATCCCGGAATCGCCCGTCTTCTTTCCTCCCTCCAATCTTGAGTTTCTCTTCATCTTCACGGAAGGTTGAGGAGTAGCCCCGGTTGAAGAGCGCCTGTCTGGCAAGGCGGAACCGAGAGCGGGCAAGCGCCGCAGGTTGAGGGCGCCGGCAAACGGAAAGGCTGCCATGAGGTTATTGATCGCCGAAGACGACAAGGCGCTGGGATTGTTTCTGAGCCGCGGGCTGGAGGCCGACGGACATCGCGTTCGCCTGGCCTGCGATGGAGGAGCCGCGGTGGAGGCATTTCGCCAGGAGATGCCCGATCTGACCATTCTCGATCTGAACATGCCGGTCAAGGACGGCGAGCAGGTGCTGGAGGAGGTGCGCGCGCTGGATGCCGATCTGCCGGTGCTGGTGCTGACCGCCCGGCAGGAGGTGGACACGCGCGTTCGCTGCCTCGACCGCGGGGCCGACGACCTGATGATCAAGCCCTTCAGCCTGCACGAGCTGCGGGCGCGCTGCCGGGCGCTGCTGCGCCGCAAGCGGGAGGCGCGGCTGCAATTGCGCGCCGGCGACCTGGAGCTGGACCGGCTGGACCACACCGCCCGCCGCGGAGGCCAGCCGATCGTGCTGACCAACAAGGAGTTTGCCCTGCTCGAGCACCTGATGCTGAACCGCGGCCAGTGCGTCTCGCGGGTGGAGCTGCTGGACTCGGTCTGGAACCTGGAGCCGGCGCAGACCACCAACATCGTGGATGTCTATGTCAACTATCTGCGCCGCAAGCTGAAGGATCCGCCTCCCGGCCAGCTGATCCGCACGGTGCGCGGGCAAGGCTACATGGTGCCTTCGGAGACCGATCTGCTCCTCGCCGCCCCGGTGGCGGCCCTTCCCATCCCTCCAATCAGGCTGGCGGCTATCGCTCCGGTCTCTGAAGTGCAATGAGTGTCATCAGCCCGCTTTCCGAATCAGGAGAATACCCATGCAGTCTCTTCCGGCTTCCGTTTCTTCCTCCACCACCCGCATCCGGCCGCGCACCGCGCTGGTGGCCAGCGCCGATCGCAGCTTCCGCCAGCGGCTCTCGGAGATTCTCACCGGCCTGCGCTGGCAGGTGCGCGAGGCCGAGGGCGGCGCCCAGGCCTGGGCTGAGGCAGAGGCCGTCCCCCCGGAGGCCATCATCGTCGATTCCTGGCTGCCCGACCTCGACCTGGCCGAGTTTCTCAAGGACTTCCGCGGCAACTTTCCCCATGTGGATCTGGTGACCGCGGGCGGCTCCTCGACCGAGGAGAGTCCGCGCGGCCCCTATCGCCAGGAACTGCTGTACGCTCTGCGCCGCTGCCAGGACACCGATACGGCGATCTGGAACGCGGCGCCCGCGCTCGGCAGGCCCGGCGACCGCACGCACACCGGTCCCTGGCACGCCCCCGCCCGATCCCTCTCCAGCCCATGTGGCCTCGCCGCCGCAGTTCGCAGCGGCCCTCCACCTGCCTGGACAGCCGGAGACTTCGCCGGTGGTCCCCATCCGGGCAGCGTTGCCCGCGCGCGGCGCCGATGCGGATACGAGCGACCGGCTGCCGGAGCTGATCGGCAACGCGCCCTGCATGCTCGAGGTCAGCCGCCGCGTCCGCCTGGTGGCGCCGCGCGACGACCCCGGTGCTGATCGAGGGGCCGACCGGTTCGGGCAAGGAACTGGTGGCCGAGGCCCTGCACCGGCTCTCCTCGCGAAGCCGCAAGCCCTTTGTCGCCATCAACTGCGCGGCGATTCCCGAAGCTCTGCTTGAGGCCGAGCTCTTCGGCCATACCCGCGGCGCCTTTACCGGCGCGGTGCAGGGGCGCATGGGCCGCATCGAGGCCGCCGACGGGGGCACGCTGTTTCTGGACGAGATCGGCGAGATGCCGCTGGGCCTGCAATCCAAGCTGCTGCGCTTTGTCGAGTGCGGCGAGCTGCAGCGGGTGGGCGACAACGAGACCGTGAAGGTGGATGTGCGCATCGTGGCCGCCACTCACCAGGCCGCTGGCCGAGCACACCCAGACGGGCGGCTTCCGCTCCGATCTCTACTACCGGCTGGCGGTCTTCCTCATCCGCACCCCGGCGCTGGCCGAGCACGCCAGGATCTGCCGCTGCTGGTGGACCATTTCATGCAGCGGATGGGCCGCGAGGCGCCGGTCAAGCGGGTGGATCCGGGGCGCATGGCCAAACTCGCCGCCCACGACTGGCCGGGCAATGTCCGCGAACTGGAGCACGTTCTGGAGCGGGGCGCCATTCTGGCCGGCGATGAACCGTGCCATGACCGCGCGGGAGATCGACTTTGGGTTGACGGTGAACTGAGCGATCCGGCGCGACCGGAGGACTTGAATGGGCATGGAGATCGAGACGCGGCTGAGCGACCAGATGGCGCGCTACCTGGATCTGGCCACCAGCGAGGCCAAGCTGACCGCGGCCAACATGGCCAACATCGATACCCCCGGCTACCGCGCCGTGGGCATGGACTTCGAGGCCGAGATGCGGGAGGCCATGGACGGCGTGGACCGGGGACGCGCATCCCGGCCGGTGCGCGTCGAGGCCGTGGACGGGCTGATCGCGCGGCCCGACGGCAACAATGTCTCCATGGATCGCGAGGGCCTGAATCTGGCCGAGGCGCAACTGAAGTTCAGGACCGGCGTGGCTCTGCTGCGCCAGGAGTATCAGCGGGTTATGGACGCCATTCATGCGGACGGAAAGTAGTATTGTGCGACGGAAGGAGCGGGCCGAGTGAATCTCTTTGGATTGATGGAGACCTCGGGCGAGGCCATGCAGGCCGAGCGGATGCGCGCCGAGGTGGTGGCGGCCAACATGGCCAACGCGGAGACGACGCGCACGGCCGCGGGCGGACCCTACCGCCGCCAGCACGTGGTCTTCGCCGCCAATCGGGGCGATCCGGGGTTTCTCGACTCTCTGAGCGCGGCCTCGAGCAGCTTCGGACTCCGGCTTGCTGGCCGCCTTGCCTTTGTCTGCCCTCATTTCGGCGGGCAAAGGCCCGGCAGCGCCGGGCGTGCATATCGCGCAGGTGGTCGAGGACCCATCGCCCCCGCTCAAGCGCTACGATCCCGGCCATCCCGATGCGGGGCCGGACGGGTATGTCTCGTATCCGGACATTAATCCTCTCACAGAGATGGTGGACCTGATGGGGGCGACACGTGCATATGGTCTGAATAGTTCCGCCGTGCAGGCCGAAAAGGGCATGATCACGGCGGCTCTGGAGATTGCCAAGTCGTAAGCGAAGAGCCCTGAGCCGGGCCGGCAGCCCGGCCATCGCATCCTTGAGCCGAGCGATCGCGGAGGAGCGATGCAACCTTTGATGAACCCCATCGGCGACCTGTCTTTGGCCTCTTCAAATCCGAGCCGGCTGTTCCGGGCATGCCTTCGGCGACGGCGCTCAGGCGGCGCGGCCGCTCCCTTTTCCGAACTGCTCACCGATGCCGTCGGCCAGGTAAACCAGCTGGAAAGCCAGGCGCACGCGCGCCGTGACCGGGCTGATGACCGGCACGGGCGTGGATGTGCATCAGGCGATGATCGCCACCCAGAAGGCGAGCATGGCCTTTGAACTGGCGCTGGCGGTGCGCAACAAGGCGGTCCAGGCCTATCAGCAGGTGATTGGAATGCAGTTCTAGGAGCGCCGCCGGGGCGGGCGGGCCGATAGGGCGAACGGGCCGGCAAGAATGCGGAATCCGGCAAGGAACGGGCTTTGAACAGCGCGGGAGCATCGGCGGGACACGGGAATCATGGCCACGGGAACACAGTTGGAGAAGAGCGCGCCGGCGATGCCCGGGCAGCCTCAGTGGACGGACCGGGTGGCGGGCCTGTGGGCTCGCGGACGGGTCCGCTGGGCCGCGATGAAGCCCGCCGCAGCGCGGCTGGGCGATGCTGGCCGCGTTCTTGCTCGCTGGCCTTGGCTGGGGGCCTGTTGTGGTACGCGCTGCGCCCCGACTGGCGCACACTCTACGCCGGATCTGGACCCGGAGGACGCGCGCCAGACCGGCCAGATTCTGACCCAGGCGCAGATTCCCTTCGAGCCGACGGCCAACGGCGCGGGCATCCGGGTTCCGGCCGCGCAGCTGGACAAGGCGCGGCTGGCGACCGCGGCCAAGGGCGGCGTCAAGAGCGGGCGGCTGGGCTTTGAGATCTTCGACAAGCCCAACTGGGTGGGCTCGGAGTTCGACGAGCAGGTCAACTATCAGCGGGCTCTGGAGGGCGAGCTGGAACATACCGTGGGCTCGCTCGCCGACGTCGAGTCGGCGCGGGTTCACCTGGTGATGCCCCACGACTCGCTCTTTCGCGAGCAGGAGCGGCCGGCCAAGGCCTCGGTGGTGCTCAAGCTGCGCCATCGCTCGCTGGCCGACGGCGAGCCGGAGGCGATTCGCAACCTGGTGGCCTCGGCCGTCGACGGGCTGACGCCGGACCGGGTGGTGCTGGTGGATGCGGCCGGCCATCTGCCGCTGGGGCCGAAGACCGCCGACGCGCTGCGGCTGAGCGCCGAGCAGGCTCTGGAAGAGAAGCTGATCGCCACGCTGGAGCCGGTGACCGGCGCGGGCAACGTGCGCGCCTCGGTGACGCTGGACTACGATCCGGCGGCCACCGAAGAGACCGCAGGAGAGCTACGACCCGGACCAGACGGTGACGCTCTCGATGCAGCGCACCGAGCAGACCGCCGGGCCGCAGCCGGTGGCCGCCGGGGTTCCCGGCACCGCCTCGAATGCGCCCAACTCGCAGGCCTTGCCGGTCTATCCGCAGCAGACCACTCCGCCGCAGACCGCCAAGACGCGAGTCTGGAACCTACGGCGCTTCGAAGACCGTGCGGCACGTGGTGGAGAATCCGGGGAGGGTGCGGCGGCTGACAGCGGCCATTGTGGTGAACGACCGGCTGGCGCAGCCTGCCGACAAGGGCAAGGCGGCGCAGTTTGGCAGCCGCGCTCGGCCGATGAGCTGCGCAACCTGACCGCGCTGGCCCAGGCGGCGGTGGGCTTCGACGCGGCGCGCGGCGACATGCTGACGGTGGAGGATCTGGCCTTTGACGAGAACCGCGCGCAGCCGCCGGTTTCGCATGCCGGGCAGGTGCTGGCCACGGCGGAGAATTCGCCGGTGCTGGTCAAGTACGCCGCCTTGCTGGTCGGTTTGCTGGTGGTGCTGGCCTTCGGTGTGCGCCCGGCGCTGCGCCGCGCCGCGGCCGCGGCCGAGGCAGGCAGCCAAGGGAGCGGCGCAAGGAGTTGCCGGCCGGCGCGACGGCGCCGCAGCCGGCATTCGAAGCCGCCGGAGCCGGTCGAGCTGGACCCGGAGCGGATCAGGGCGCAGGAGATCTTCGAGCAGGTGACCGGCACATCTGAAGCGCGAGCCGACGCAGAGCTCGCGCCTGTTGCAGAGCTGGATTCACTCCGACTGAGGCTGGAGAGTGACAGAACCGGCGCTGCGAGGACCTAGAGCCTTGAGTAGCAGAGTGAGCGGCGAAGAGAAAGGACCGAGCCTTGGCCGAGCAGGGAAGCGAGAACGGAGCAGCGCGGCGCCGCCAGTCGGCGAACATGTCCGGAGTGCGCAAGGCGGCGGTTCTGCTGGTGGCCGTGGGCGAGGAGCTGGCCAAGGAGATTCTGCGCGCCCTGCCGGAGGTGGACGTGCAGCGGCTGACCGAGGAGCTGGCCGATCTGCGCGGCATCACGCCGGAGATGTCCGCCGAGATACTGGAGGAGTTCTGGGAGCTGCTGGAGACCCAGAACTTCATGATCCACGGGGGCCTGGACTACGCCAGCCGGCTGCTGATGCGAGACCTTCGGCAAGGAGCGCGCCGACGATCTGCTGATGCTGGTGCGCCGCTCGCAGGAGGCCGCGCAGGGCAATCTGGCCAAGCTGCAGCGCACCGATCCGCAGCAGCTGGGCAAGCTGCTCGACACCGAGCATCCGCAGACCATCGCGCTGGTGCTGGCCCACCTGGACCCGCGGCGGGCCTCGATGGTGCTGGACAACCTGAGCGAGGAGCACAAGGTGCGTCTCCATCCAGCGGCTGGCCGAGATGCGCCAGTTCTCGCCGGAGATGGCGCAGAAGGTGGCGCACATTCTGCACCGGCGCCTGGAGAGCGTGGGCGACACGGCGCGCAAGAGCTACTCCGGCTTCAAGGCGGTGGCCGATCTGCTGAACCGGCTCAACGCCGAGGAGTCGAAGAAGATTCTGGAAACCATCGAGGACGGCCAGCCGGAGCTGGCCCTGAGCATTCGCAACCTGATGTTCACCTTCGAGGATCTGGTGACGGTGCCGCCGGCCACCATTCGCGAGATCGTCTCCGGCGTGGACAAGCGGCAGCTGGCGCTGGCCCTGCGCGGCGCCAACGACGAGCTGCGCGCGCAGATCTTCAAGTCGATGAGCTCGCGGGCCGTGGAGATGCTGAAGGAAGATATGGAGGTGCTGGGCCCGGTGCGCTCGCGCGAGGTGGCGCAGGCGCAGCAGGAGATTCTCAACCTGGCGCGGCGGCTGGAGGCCGAGGGCAAGGTGGTTCTCAAGCTGGAGACCGGCGACGAGATGCTGGCGTGAACAGTGAACAGTGGTCATCGTTCGGCTTTCAGTGGAGCAACTTCTCGCCGAGCACTGGCGACTGACCACTCTGGAGGGAGGCGATCGTTGCAACCAGCGGGTACGGCAGTGCCAAGCGGTGAACTCGGGCGCGATCGAAGTCTTCGAGTATCCGGCCGACCCCGATGCGCCTGCGTTGCCAGTCTGGGAAGGCTGGGCGGCGGAGGGCGGAGTTCCGATGCCTGGCGAGCCGGCGCGCGAACACACGCCGACAGAGCCGCTGAGGCGCGGCTGCGCGCCGAGTTCGAGCAGCGGCTGGCCGAGGAGACGCGCCGCTCCTTTGAGGCCGGCCGCGAGCAGGGCCGGCAGGAGGGCCGCCAGGCCGAGCGCGAGGCGCAGGCGGCAGCCCAGGCCGCGGCCGAAGCAGCGGCGCATGCGCCAGGCCGCCGAGCTGATCGAGAGCTTTGCCCAGGAGCGCGACCGCTATCTGCATGCGGTCGAGCACGAGGTGGTGGAGCTGGCGCTGGCGGTTGCGGCGCGCATCCTGCGCCGCGAGGCGCAGATGGATCCGCTGCTGCTGACCGGCGCGGTGCGGGTGGCGCTGGGGCAGCTCTCCGGATCGACCGAGGTGCGGCTGCGGGTGCCCCCGGCCGAGCTCGACCTGTGGACCGAGGCCATCGCGCATGTTGCCCAATCTGGCCGTGAAGCCCGCGGTGGTGGCCGGAGACGGAATGCGGCTGGGCGATTGCGCGATCGAGACCGAGCTGGGCTCGGTGGACCTGGGGATTCGCGCGCAATTGGGCGAGATCGAGCGCGGCTTCTTCGACCGCGCCGGCGGGCGCGAAGCCGGCTCCGCAGCGTGCCGGAGCGAGCGCCGGCGCCGCGGATCCAGGGAGAGAGATTCATGACGGCGCTGCGACGCCATTGCTGGACCGCTACTTCGCCCGCCTGGAGCGCGGCCAGCCCTGGCGCTGGCGCGGGCAGGTGCTCGAGTCGGTGGGCCAGACCATCGAGTCGGCGGGGCCGCTGGCCTCGGTGGGCGAGTGCTGCGAGATTCAGGACCAGTTCTGGCCGCGCGCATCTGGCCGAGGTGATCGGCTTTCGCGGCTCGAATGTGCTGTCGATGCCGGTGGAGACGCACCGAGGGGATCCGCTTCGGCGATCCGGTGGCGGCGCTGGGCGTGCATCCCGAGATCGAGGTGGGTCCGGCGCTGATGGGCAGGGTGCTGAATGCGCTGGGCGCGCCGATCGACGAGGGCCGGCCGCCGGCCGTCTCGCTGGCGCTGCCGCTGGACGGGGCGGTGCGCTCGCCGCTGGACCGGGTGCCGATTCGCACGCCGCTGGGCACCGGCATTCGCGTGCTCGACGCGCTGCTGACCGTGGGCCGGGGCCAGCGGGTGGGCATCTTCGGCGGCTCGGGCGTGGGCAAGAGCACGCTGATCGGCATGATGACCCGCAACACCGAGGCCGATGTGACGGTGGTGGGCCTGGTGGGCGAGCGGGGCCGCGAGGTGGGCGAGTTTCTTGAGGACTCGCTGGGCGTGGAGGGCCGGGCGCGCTCGGTGGTGGTGGTTTCCACCTCCGACCAGTCGCCGCTGATGCGCATGCGGGCGGCGCTGGCCGCCACCACGGTGGCCGAGTTCTTTGCCGCCCAGGGCAAGCATGTGCTGCTGGTGCTCGATTCGCTGACCCGCTTTGCCATGGCCGCGCGGGAGATCGGCCTGGCCGCCGGGGAGCCGCCCACGGCCAAGGGGTATACGCCCTCGGTCTTTACCCGGCTGGCGCGGCTGGTGGAGCGCGCCGGGCAGTTCCGCGTGGGCTCGATCACCGCCTTTTACACCGTGCTGATGGAGGGCGACGACCAGCAGGATCCGCTGGTGGATGCGGTGCGCTCGCTGCTGGACGGCCACGTGGTGCTCTCCCGCGACGCTGGCCGCCGAGGGCTGGTATCCGCCGATCGAGGTGCTGGACTCGATCAGCCGGCTGATGCCGGCCGTGACCCAGCCCGCAGCATCGCGAGCAGGCGGCGCTGCTGCGCCAGCTGATGGCCGTCTACGCCCGCTCCGAGGATCTGGTGCGCATCGGCGCCTACAAGCCGGGCTCCGATCCCGATCTGGACCGCGCCCTGCGGGCGCGCGGATGCGATGCGCGCCTTCATGACCCAGGAAGTGCGCGAGCAGGTCCGTTTTGCCGATTGCGTGCGCCGTCTCGCCGTCCTGGCCGCGGAGGTGTGAGCCATGGCCGTCTCGCGCGCGCTGCGCCGCCTGCTCCGCATCCGCGGCATCGAGGAGGAACAGAGCCCGGCTGGCGCTCGAGTCCGCGCTGAGCGAGCTGAATCGGCTGAGGCGGGGGATGGCAGCGGCCTCGGAACGGGATCGCCGTGGGCGGCGGCTGGTTGAGACGAGCGCCCGCACCGGAGAGTTGGCCGATCGCCTGGCCGGCATTGAGGAGACGCGCGCCGCCAAGCGTCTCGCCGCGGCGCTGGCTCCGAAAATCGCGGAGTCGGAACTCGATGTGGCCGGGCTGCGACAAGAATTCCTGGCGCGCAGAATCGAGCGGCGCCAGGCCGGGACACTGATCCAGGAGGCCGCGGCTCAGGATGCCATCGAAGCGGGCCGGCACAACCAGCAAGGGCTCGACGACTGGTACGGCAACCGGCTGCATCGGGAATACGCTGGGGCGGAGCCTCCCGGGCCGGCAGCCGGTCTTCGCGTAACTCCTGGATCGGCCCGGCCTGAGGGTGGTCGCGGGGCTGAGGAGACTTGAGCGAGAATCCGCGGTCGAAGCTGCGGTTCTCCCGAAGCGGAATCGACTGTCCTATTCCTGACAATGCTCTAACTCAGAATTGCAGATTCTGGCACGGCGTCTGCTCTAACCCCGTTCATGAACATCGCCGCAGGAATCGAGACGGTCGCGAGCGGGCATTCCGAAACGGTTCGGAGCAGGGCTCCCGCAGTGACCGTGGCCAATGCCCAAGGCGCGGGGCAGGCGACGGATTCCCCCGCGTCCCCCGCATCGGGAGCGTGGAGCTTTCGCTCCAGTTGGCTGTCGATGCTGGCTTCGATGGGCGCGGGTTTGGATGGCTCCAGCGCCGGAGCAGACGCAAAGATTGAGAGTTCCGCCTCCGCCAATCGGGCTCTGACGCAGCCGGATAGAACGGCGTTGACGGCAGCCGTGACCCTCTCGATCAGCATGATTCCGGTTGCGCGGCATGATGGAACCAGGCCGGAGAATCAGGCAGCAAATGAGGCGAGTCTTTCTCAGTCAGACACTCGGAGCAGGGTCTCCGTTGCGCAAGCCGGAACGGAAATCGAGCGGAGAGATACGGTCGGTCCGGAAAGGAATTCGGAAAGCGCTCAACCGGCAGAATCCGCGTCCAGCGCGCATTCGGCCATTTCCAAGGGAAAAGCAAAGCCGGAATCTGCCACAGGCGCAACGGCGGCGGCGGTGGCCTCGGCAACGGCTGGGGATCTGCCACTGACATTACTGGCGCCTAGCATGACGAGCCCTGTTGCGAAGGCCGCCGAAGGGCCGCGAAGCGCTCAGGCCCGTTACTCCGCCGGGTCGCATGCTGCCTTCGCTAAGGACTTCATGAATCCAATTGATTCCGGTTTGACCACGGTCGCCGGCCATGCAACTCCGACTACTTCTGCTCTCCCGCAGGCCACGGGGATCGGAAGATCGTCCGGCGAGGATTTCGACGGCGCAGGAGCAGCTTCGTCTGCTGATATGGCGGTAGAGCGGTCTTCCGAGCGGACTCGACCTCATTTCGAGGAGTCTGAGCCGGCTCAAGTACTCCCAGAAAGCCTGGTTCAGACGCAACTCGGAGTGCAGGGGTTGGAGCCAGCGGCAGGGCTAGACGCAGAGAACGAAAGTTCCGGCGCCGCCAAGCCGGTTTTGGCGCAGCCGGAAAGGGCGGCGCCGACGGCAGCGGTCCGTCTCTCGAGCCGCGCGGGCTTGGTTGCGCAGCAAGAAGGAACCCAGCCAGAGAATCCGGTGGCGAATGCGGCGATTCCGTCTCAGATGGGCTCTCGGAGAAGGGTTTCCGTTGCGCAAGCCGGATCGGAAACCGAGCGAGAAGATACAGCCAATCCGCTAAGGAGTTCGGAAAGCGCTAAGCCGGCAGCGTCCGCGCCCAGTGCATCTTCAGCCACAACCAAGAGAAGTGCCATGCTCGAATCCGCCCCAGGCTCGGCGAAAAATGGAGGTGTCGCGCCGGCGATGCCGGCGCCGGGCGCTGCAAGCACGGTTGCGAACGCCCCCGAAGCGCCGCGAAGCGCTCAGGCCCGTTTCTCCGCGGGGTCGCATGGGGTTCCCGCCAAAGACACCACGAATCAAGCTAATGCTGGTTTTTCTATGGCCGCGAGCCATGCACCTCCGGCTACCGCCGCCATCCGGCAGGCCACGGGGTCCGGCACATCGGCAGGCGAGGATCTCGGTGGGGCAGGAGCAGCTTTGCCTGCCGGCATGGCGGAAGCGCAATCCTCCGAGTGGACTCGACCTCGCGTGGAGGAGCCTGAGCCGGCTCTAGTACTTCCAGAAAGCCCGGTTCAGCCGCAACTCGGAATGCAGGGGTTGGGCCCAGGGGTGGGTCTGAACGCAAGCGCCAGGAGCGGTCAAGTGGCGGCAGCTCCCGCATCCCAAGCCGAGGGATTCTCAGCCGCGCCTCCCGCCGCGGGAAGACCGGGCTCGGCCGGCGGTGGGCGATCCTCGACGCAGGCTGCTTCGAGGCTTCCGCGCGGACAGAACTCAGCGCAACTTGCCGAGCATGAGAATCGGGCTCTCAGTGGACAATCTGCTGCCCAGACCCTCGATGCAACAACTTTGGCGCGCGACCCGGCAGGCCTTCGGGATGCAACAAGCGAGGCCGCAGGCAGCGCTGGAAGTCCGGCAGGCAGCGCAGCTGGGAAGACATCCGGCGAGACCTTCGACGCGCTCGACGCCGATACCGCCACCGAGAGGCCCATTTGGACTCACGCCGGGCCCCAGCGTGCCGAGGCGGGATTCCAGGACCCGGCTCTCGGCTGGGTGGGCGTTCGAGCGGATTTGAGCGCCGCCGGCGTCCATGCCTCGCTGGTGCCTGGTTCGACGGATGCGGCCCAGGCACTTGGCGGGCATCTGGCGGGGCTAAGCTCCTACCTGGCCGAGCAGCACGCACACGTCGAGACCGTGACGCTGGCCGCGCCTGAAAGCAAGTGGGCCGGGCCGGTTGGGGATCGAGGCGCAAGCCCGGGAAACAACCAGGGCGCGGGGCAGGGCGGCTTCTCCGAATCGCAGTCGAACCCTCCGCCGGCTTCGCCGGGTATGGTCCCGGCGACCTCTTCGGAAGATTCGGCTCAGACGGCGCGACCGGATGCGGAGGCGCCGATTACCGGCCGGGGTGGAGCTTACATCTCGCTCATGGCCTGAGGTTAACGAGGCAGTTCGAGCGAGCCGGCGGGGCAGGGAAGAGTTGGGATCGAGAGGTTTGCGAGCAAGCGTTTAGATCGGAGAACGCAGGGCAGCGGAATGGCAGGCAGAAGAAAGGAAGTGGACGATGGCGGCAATGGCAGGAATACTGAATCACCAAATCACGGCGGGGCAAGCGCTGGCCGGCGCGAGCAGAAGTCCCATGGCCAGCACGGCAACCAACTCAAGCGGCGCGAACGGCTCGAGCAGCTCCTCGGCCACCATCTCGGCCAACGACTTTTTAACGCTGCTGGTAACCGAGATGCAAAACCAGGATCCAACGGCCGACACCGATCCCAACCAGTACATCAACCAGCTTGTTTCAGTCAACAGCCTGGAGCAACTGATCGACATCGATCAGACCTTGTCAACGGGCCTCGGCTCCTCGACTGCCGCTTCGGGCAGCAGTTCTCTTGTCTCAAAGGCCGCTGCATTGCCGGCGAGCCTCACGAGTGGCAGCGCAATTGCTCCCGCAGCCTCACCGCCCGCCTTAAGCACTCAGGCGGCCGCCTCAAGACAAGCTCCCGGCAATCTCAGCATTCCAGCGGCCAATCCAGCGGCTAGTCAAGTGGCGAATGCTCTCAGCGGGCAGTCCAAACTGCGGTCGATCTCAGGCGGGCTCCTTGGTATTCAATGAGGTTCGCCCATCTATCGGCCGCCAAAGCCAGCAAGAAGTTCAGTTCACACTCTGAGGAGAAGCAACATGGCAAGTTTTTACATTCCACTTACGGGGCTCAACGCCGATTCAACGGCGCTGAACACTATTGCGAACGATCTATCCAACATGAACACCACGGCCTTCAAAGCTCAGGCAACACATTTCTCCAACCTGTTTTATCAGCAGGTGGGAACAACCGGTTCGGGCAACGAGCTTCAGGTAGGCGAGGGCGTGCAAGTAGGCGCCAATGCGACGGATTTCACGCAGGGTTCCATCGATTCCACCAGCGTTGCCACAGATGCGGCCTTGAACGGCAATGGATTCTTCATCCTGAACGGCGGCAGCGGCAGTAACGTTTACACACGCGCCGGCGACTTCTCTCTGGCCTCGAACGGAGACCTTGTCACCTCGGACGGCTTGAATGTGATGGGTTATCCAGCCATCAACGGGGTTGTGAACCCAAGTGCGGCGCTCACGGCCATCAACATCCCCGAGAGTCAGGTCGAGCCGCCCAAGGCGACCACCACCTTTGGGATGACCGCGACCCTCGACTCCGCCGCCGTGGTGGGCGCCAGCGTGCCCGGCCAGGTGCAGGTCTACGATTCGCTCGGCAAGAGTTACGAGGCTACGGTGACCTATACAAAGACAGGAACCAACGCCTGGTCTTACAGCGTCTCGCTGCCGGACACGCTGACAGCCAATTCCAGCACGGCGGCCGGCGTAACAACCGATCTTTACAACTTCGGCGCGAGCGGCGCAACGCAAGCCACAGTAAACGCCGGGACGAACCTGACCATTACCGGCCCGACGGCTACCGCGACGGCCACCATCGCGGCCCCGACGATTGTTGCCGGCGAGTCGGTTGCCTCTTATGCCGCCGCTCTCCAGGCTGCTGTAAATGCAGCCAACATTGCCGGCGTTACGGTCACGTCTACCGCCGGCGGCCAATTGAGTATCGCCGGCACGGGGATAACGACTTCGGGTAGCGTAATCCAGGATCCGGTGCCCTCGGCCAACGCTGCCGGGGCGCTGGCCTTCGACTCCAGCGGGAATCTGGTCAGCCCGGCGGCCAACGTAGCGGGGGTCACTTTCTCCGGCCTCTCCGATGGCGCAGCGGCCTTGAATATGACTTGGGATATCCTTGGCTCCGGCGGTTCGCCGACCATTAGCCAGGTCGATGCGACTTCATCGGTCTCGGCGACCACACAGAACGGCTATGGAAGCGGTGAGTACCAGAGCTTCTCCATCGGCTCGGACGGGACGGTCACCGCAACCTACTCGAACGGACAGAAGCAGCCTGTCGGCCAACTGGCGCTGGCCAATGTGGCCAATCTCCAGGGCTTGCAGGATCTGGGCAACAGCGAATACACCACCACCAGGGCCAGCGGTTCGGCCTCCATCGGAGCCTCTGGGACAAACGGCCTTGGCACCCTGCAAGGGGGAGCGATCGAGGAGTCCAATGTCAACATCTCCGCCGAGTTCTCCGACCTGATCATCGCCCAGCGCGCCTTCGAGGCCAACTCCAAGACGGTCACCACCTTCGACACCATCACCCAGGAGACGATTAACATGATCCACTAATCCAATTGGTGGGGCGGCCTTCGGGCCGCCTCCGGCAGCCATGCGCCCACGGTTGGCTGGGCGCCCCATCCTTTCCGCGTTCCTTGCCGAAAGGGTGGGAGCCCACAACCCTCTTCCCGGCTACCGTGCGCGCGCTTCGATGAAGATCCCCTTGGCTTGGGCCAGCGCAGTTCCTCTGGCATTCAGAATCCTTGCTTCGGCCCAGTGCTTGCGGCCTTCGCTGCGGACGATGCTGCCTTCCATGCGCAGGTGCGCGCCGGAGGGAACCGGACGCAGGTAGTCGATCTCCATCCTGCCCGTCATCGCCGTCAAGCCGCGCGCGCGGACCGCTTTGCTCATGGCCTCGTCCAGCAGCGTGGCGATAACGCCGCCGTGCAAATAGCCTGGATGCCCGTCGAAGCGATCCGCGACCTCAGTCAGGCAAACGACCGAGCCGTCCTGGGCCAGCATGAACTCCAGTTGCAAGCCCGCTGGGTTGGCCGGGCCGCAGCCGAAGCACCGGTTCTGGGCCGCGGGGACCATCGGGGTTAGAACTTCGCCTTCAGATTTCATCTCTCTCCGCCGGTACGAGGTCATCCGCGCGCCTTTCGTGCCGATCCCTCCATCATCATTGCACGAAGCTTGGCGCGAACCCCAGCGGTCACTTGCGACGAAACGGACCCAACAGAAAACCCCTGCCGTTCAAGCAGGGGTTTTCGTCCTGGGCGAAATCGATGGGGGAATTTACGCGCGCCGGCTCATTCGCCGCCGGGCAAATCCGGCCAACCCCAGCAGGCCGCTGCCAAAGAGCGAAAACGTACTCGGTTCGGGAGTGGCACCGCTGATTATTGTGCCTTCCGGCGTTATGGGATTACCGTAACCGACTGTGTGGTTGTCGGACTCGAATCCAGCACCGACGCCGTTGAGCTCGGTAAAATCGATCTCGTTGAAGTAGCTGCTTGAATCGTAGAAACTCAGAAAAGCGAACTGCTCATGGTTGTCCTCATAACCGTCGTTCGGGTTTCCGCAAAATGGTTTGCTTGGGACCGCTCCAGTTCCATTGTTGTAATTGCTAGGGCAGGAGCCAACCAGAGAGATGAAATCCGGCGGCGTGAAGGTTTCCACGATAGTGCCGTTTTCCTTGAACACGAGCTGGTTATTGGCGTCAAGAGCCGAGAACCACAGGCCGAAGTAGTTGACGCCGGGCAGGTTGCCCGAAGTGCTCAACGTGAGCGAATAGGTGTGGGGTGTCCAGTTGCCTTTCACCTCGGCATAGTCTCCGGTCCCACCGGCCCCGCCATATTGGTCGGCTTTGTAGTATTGAAAGCCCGTTGAATAAAGCCCCGAAATCTCCCCGGAGCCCGTGACACCTTTGCTTTCCAGGAGATTGGCACCCGTGTAGTCCGCGGGGGTCGTAGTGGTCGGTGTAGAGGCGCCGCCGGTACCGAATGTCTCCTCGCCGACCCAGCAAATCGTTGCCGTCGAGCACAAAGTCGTCGGATTGGCCTCCTGGCTGCCCGCCTTGTTATAACTAACCACAAAGTTGTCGGCGTACAGCGCGGAAGCCGCACCGCCGCCGATCAACGCCATCGCCGCAAATCTCGCCAACTTCGTTCCAAGGACCCTCATAGGAAGAAACCCTGCTCTCTCTTTCATGGACGACGCCGTCCCGGTTGGAATACCTGTCGATGCGCACTCGGCCTCGCGGACACAGGACCGTCAAGCGCTCTTGCTTTCGCGCTTACACAGGGATTTGGGGGATCGCCTGCTGTGGTATGTAATCCTGTTCATGCAATTCAGGGGCCGTTGTGGATTGCCCTGTTTCCGGTCATTCTTCGAGCAACTCAGAATCGAAGTGCAAAGTTTTGCGGGGAACAAGGGAAATCATCTTCTCACGCCTGTTGGATAAAGGGCCCTTCGGAGAGTTCAGCCGGGTCTCGAATCGTAAGCGGCAGATGGAACAGCCAGTGAATCCAAGCCGCGCCATTGATCGATCTTCGGCGTGAGCCGGCTTCTTGTTGCATGCGGCTCATTGCTGCTCGGTTTGCAATTCACCCTCGGGCACAAGCACCACCTCGCATCTGCTCGCGATTGAGTGGATTCGGAAAGCTCACGCCGAGCGCGAAAAACAATCCAGCCCGAACCTGGACACCGAAGTGGAGAATTTGGAGAACGAGATTGTGGCTCTCCAAAGGCTGGGCAGAGAGGACGAAGCGGCCACTGCACGGGAGAAGCTTGCATCTGTCCGTGCCACGATGCAGTCCATCCGGCAAATCAGCGGTCACCTTGGTGCAATGAAGACCCAGATGGAAGGCGCTGTCCTTGTTGAACCTCCCTTCGGCAGCCGGTCGATTCGCTCGGAGGGACGCAGAAGCGGAACTTTTCTGGCCAACATGCTGTCGGAGGCGGTGCGAGCCCAGGACGCCGGCCATTACGGCGGTTGGGTCGTAGTTCCGGAGAATACGACTTTGTTCTTCTATGGACCGAATGCGGAGTGGCTCTTTGAAGTCCTTGAACCGTCGTTGAGAGCCGAGCCGCTCTGTGCTGGGGCTAGAGTCTTGATTCGGCAGGGCCGTGCGCAACAGGAAGTTGCAATTCCTCGCAAGGCCGAGACCCTGAACTGAGTTCCGCGCAAAACCTTCAACCGTTCAGAAGGTTCATCACGATAAGAGCAGGGGGGGCGCAGGAAGCATGAGGCAGCAGGCGGCCGCAGGCACCGCTCGGGATTGATCCTGGTAAATGCCGTAGCTTTCCCTGAGGGGTCAGTTCCTTGCCGGCGGAAATCGCAAGGCCATGACCTGAGACCGAGCACCGAGGGTTACAGGAGCAGACATAAGGTTAGCAGCCGAATGGCAAACGCTGGGGTACATGCACTTTCAATGACATAGAGAGGACAACAGAGGAAAACTCGGAGTCCTTTCGGCGCGGAATTGGACCAAATTCTGGACCAAGTTTTTCTCAACCGAACACGTAGCCCAACTTCCGCGGCTTGAGGCCTGTACAGATTATTTTGAGTGGATTTTGGACGCGAAGCTGGGATGGCTTTGAGGAAATCCTTTGTTTCCGGCTCTGGCCCTGCAACTCTGATTCCAGATCGTCGAAAAGCTGCGTGTAGTGAAGACCTACCCTCTTGTAATCCTGTTTGAAATCTGTACGATGGCGGTGTGTATCCGCGACGCTGCTATCGGCGCAAGGATGGAGAACGGCATGCCTATTGGGCTTTGGTCGAGTGATGGATCGCGGGATGGTTTCTGCCGACAGCGTGGAGTTCCTGCGGCAGGGTGGGCGGCGCTACATCCTTGGTACGCCCAAGAGTATGCTGCGCAAGTTTGAACGGCAACTGCTGGACGGCGATTGGAGCCAGGTGCATGAAGGACTCGAGGTCAAGCTCTGCCCAGCGCCGGGCGGGGAGGAAGTGTTCATTCTTTGCCGCAGCGCGCAGCGCCAACCGAAGGAGCAAGCCATGCGCGATCGCTTCGAGCGGCGCATCGAGCAGAAGCTAAAGGCCATCGCCGAAGGGTGCGGCAAGCGCAAGCGGGATCCGCTGAAAGTAGCTCAACAGATAGGCAGACTGCTGGGGAAAAACAGCCGGGCCGCAGGCTTGTTTCAGGTGGACGTGGAAGCCGATACGAAAGGATGGGCTCATCTGCGCTGGACGAAACGCGACGAGCGGCGCGATTGGATGAAGTTATCGGAGGGATGTTATCTGCTGCGCAGTAACGTGACCGACTGGAGCGGGGAAGAACTCTGGCGTGCTTACATCCAACCGACTGAAGCCGAGGAGGCGTTTCGACTCCACAAGAGCGACCTGGCGATGCGGCCCGTCTGGCACCGGAAAGAGCAACGCGCGCAAGCCCACATCCTGGTTTGCTTTCTGGCTTACGCGCTGTGGAAGACGCTGGGCCAGTGGTGCAAGCGCGCCGGCCTCGGCGACGAACCGCGCAAGATCTTCACCGAGCTGGAGCAAATCTCCCTGGTCGATGCCGTGCTGCCCACGCGGACCGGAATCTCCATCCGCAAGCGCTGTGTCAGCCGTCCCACTGACCATCAGGCAATCCTGCTGCAACGCCTCAGTCTGTAGATCCCCACCCGCCTCGAATTTGCAGACTTGTAGTGAAGACTTCGACATGTCCCCATTGAAAACAAAACACTTACCGTTCCAACTGCGGAAGCTGGGTAGGACGCTTTCAAGACCTTGCCGACACGGAGAAGCTCCGCGAAGCCGCTCCCGAAGAGTGATCCGTCGGCGATTTCGTGAGTCAGGATCGCTTTTTGGCCCCGGACCGGCTGTCCCACTCGCCGCGGGCGCGTAACTCGGCAATTTCCCGGCGAGCCATTTCCAGGGCGCGCAGGTAGTCCGGCTTGGCGATCCGGTTCAGCGGCATCTGGCCGGCTTCCAAAACAATCCAATGGCGGGGCCGCATGTAGGTCGGCAGGGAGCGGGCGTGCCGGTCCAGCTCCTGCCGGCCAGCTCGACGCCGAACCGCTTCTCCACCACTGCTACCGGGGCTTCGGAGACCACTTCATGCGCCACGCCCACCACCACGCAGCTTGCCACCTTCGCCTCCAGGGCACAGATATGCCGTTCCACATCGCCGGGGAATATCTGGTAGCCAAGCGACTTGATCACCCACTTGTCCCGCCCGGTCAGATGCAAGCCCGCCGCGTCCTTGTATCCAAGATCGCCGGTGTACAAAAAGCCGTCGCGCGAGATCGCCTGGGCTGTGGCGGCTGGATCGTTGACATAGCCCAGAAAAGTTTGCGGCCCGCGGAAGCACACGTGGCCGGTCTCGCCAAGGGCCAGTTCGTCGCCGGCCAGGCCATCGGCGCGCATGGGCTTGCGAATGGAACATGGATAAATGGGCATCGGGTGGCCAAGTCCGTCTGCAAGGGCCTCACCGGCGGCGGCATTCGCCTGAATATAGGTGCAAAAGCCGGCCGTCTCGGTGAGCCCCAGCCCGGTGCCAATCGCGGGCGCCATGGCGCCAAGCCTGTCCAGGAAAGGACGCGGCACAGCATTTCCTCCATAGGCGGCGAATCTCAAGCTGGAGAGATCGTGGCGATCATAGTCCTTCAGCATCCACTCCAGGTTGTACATGGCTGGAATCTGGCCCAGTATTTGCACTCGATGCTTGGCAATCGCGCGCAGCGAACGGCCCGCGTCGAAGATCTCCAGCAGAATCGCCGTGCCTCCCCCGAAGAAGGTGCTCATCAGCGCCTCGGTCTGGCCTCCGACGTGAGACGGAGGCAGATTCACGAGAGTGCGGGTGCCGGAGTCTCCTCCAAAGAATGCTCCGCACATGCACATGTTCTGCACCGTAATGTTGCGGTGCGACAGCAGCGCCGGCTTGGGCGAGCCGGTCGAGCCGGTAGTAAAGATGACCAGCGCGCCGTCGTCCTCGATCACTGGGGCAGTGTCTGCTAACTCTGGGAGCGAGTCCGCCGCCGCCCCTGTGATTGCTTCAAGAGACCGCGCGCCGTCGATCGGCTCCTCCGAGTCCACCGCGATGAAATGCTCGATCCAGGGGCACTGCTCCCGCACGGCGCGCCACAGCGGGCGCAGATCGAGCGGCGCCTTCACGCCCAGGGCGGCAAATCCGCGCGGCCTGAGCAGCTCGAGCGCTCGAATCACCTCGGCTGGGGTTAGGCGCAGATCGAGCGGAGCGACAATCACGCCGATCTTGAAGCAGCCGTACTCCAGCAGAACGTGATCCACCGACAACGGCAGCAGCGTGACCAGGAAGTCGCCCTTGGCAAGGCCCATGTGCCGCAGTTCGATCCCGAGCGCCGTGGTGGCGCGGTCAAATTCGCTCCAGGTGATCGTGCGGCCGCTCTCCGCTGCAACCATGGCTGGAGCTTCGGGCCGTTCCTTCGCCCACTTGGCTACCACGCCATGCAGCAGGTGCCGATCGGCAAATGCGGTTTCGTAGTCGTCGAGCGTAAATGCTGGAATAAACAAATGCTCACCCATTCATGGTCCTGAACCAGTCGATCATTCGCGGCGGCAGGCGTCAAGGGCGGGAGCACGGAAGCGAGTAAGCATCCTCCTGTAGAGGCGGAGGCTTGATGGCTGGTGGCCCCTCAAAGGAGCTGTGTTGAAGCATTCCATGCTGGCACCAGCCCACCGCCCGCGCCGGAGGCGCAGCGATTGTTAGCAGCGCGCTTCAGCTTGGGGTTGGCGAAACCAACAATTCACACGGAGTCCGGTAGGGGAAAGGGGCTGCCCTATCGATCTCAAGTCGATGTGCGATGGATGTGTCTATCCGGAGGCGCGCCTTGAAGTTTGCAAAGTGGGGCAACAGTATAGCCATTCGCATCCCCGCGGAAGTGGTAGCCAAGCTGGGGATTTCTCCTGACGAGGAGGCTCAGATCAAAGTGACCGGGAAAGACTCTTTTGAAATCACGCGCGACCGCAAGCGTCAGGAGGCAATTGAAACCCTGCGCAAGCTGAGGGTTGTGGTTCCGAATGACTTCGCGTTCAATCGCGGCGAAATATATGACCGCTAGGTCTATGACAATATAAAGATGTACCATTATCGATACTTGGCACGAGACGATAACGGGCGCACATTATTAGGCATGAATACCTCCAATCGCGTGCATATTCAATTGAGGAAGAGGGATCGGCGGCAACTTACCGCGATGCTGGCCAAGGGGCGGGAATCGGCGCGGGTATTGCGCCGGGCAATGATTCTCCGCCAGCTTGACGAAGGTCAAACGGGAACGCAGGTAGCCAGAAACGTGGGCGTGGCGCGCAAGACAGTACGCTCGATAGCACGTCGCTACCAGGCAGAAGGATTGGAGTCGGCGATCCATGAAAAACCGCGCCCAGGCAAGGCTCCCGCGCTGAACACTGGCCAGAATCAAAGAGTCATTGCCATGGTGTGCTCGCCACCGCCCGAAGGCCAGGCGCGATGGAGCGTGCGTCTGATCGCCACCGAAGCGGTCAAGCGAAAGCTGACGCCGCCGGTGAGTCGGGAGACGATTCGCCTTCTTCTTCAGAACCACGATCTGAAGCCGTGGCGGGAAAAAAATGTGGTGCGTGGCGGAACTGAATGAAGAGTACATCGCGCATATGGAAGATGTGCTCAAAGTATACGAAAAGCCTCTGTCTGAGCGGGAACCAGTGGTTTGCGTTGACGAGAAACCGGTGGTTCTGCACGCCGATGTCCGCCCGCCGCGGTCGATGCGTCCGGGGCAAATTCTGCGCCGCGATTGCGAATATGAAAGGCGCGGCACGGCCAACGTCTTCTGCGGCGTCGAACCCAAGGCCGGACGCCATTTCACCAAACCGACTTCCAACCGCTGCTCCGCCGAGTTCGCCGACTATCTGGTGGAGATCGTGGCCCGCTATCCAAAGGCCGACACTATCCATCTGGTGATAGATAATCTCAGCTCCCATAACCGCAAAGCGCTGGTGGACCGATTTGGGGAGAAGATCGGCGGCCTGCTGTGGGAGCGATTCACGGTGCATTACACTCCCAAGCACGGCAGCTGGCTGAACCAAGCGGAGATCGAGATCAGTTTGTTCTCCCGACAATGCCTGGGCCAGCGCCGCATTCCTACTCTGAGCGAACTACAGCGGGAAGCCAAAGCCTGGAACTGCAAAATGAACCGCAACCGTGTCATCATCGACTGGCGGTTCACGCGCAGAAAAGCGCGCGAGAAGTTCGGCTATAAGAGAAACAACTTTATGCTGTCAAAGACCTAGAGTGTTCTTCGACACGAATGTGTTTGTCTATGCGCTGGCCATTCGGGCAAGTTCTCAGGAGGACCCTCGCACGGCGAAGGCCGAAGAAATGTTGAGTCTGGGAGGCCTGGTCAGCGCTCGGGTGTTGAACGAATTTGCAGACGTGGCCTCATGGAAGATGAAGATGAGTTGGGGAGTAATCGAGAGTTGCCTGGATGCGATCGAAGCACTTTGCGGACGACCAATCCCCTTGACTGCGGGGACGAACAGGACGGCAGTGGGTATTTCGAGGCGCCATGGTTTCCGGATCTACGATTCTCTGATTCTTGCGGCGGCGATAGAAGCAGGAGCATGTCCCGCGCGCAGTTGAAAGTGGCGGGCGGCGGTTGGGTTGATGTTACTACGCAGCGACCTTGGCGGAAGCAGCCTGCGCAGGGTTGAGGATGGCTTCCAAGGTCCACAGATCGCGATAGCCCATGATCTTGTTGAATCGCTTTTCGGTGCGGAGGAAAGCTGAGGCCATCCAGCGCCGGACCATGTTGCCGTTTTGCCAGTGAGTCACACGTCGGGTCTGGATGCGCACCCCGGCGTGTGGGCTCTCGATGATGTTGGTGGTGGCCTGGCGTCAGTGGCACCACTGGAATCTTGCGCCGGGGATTGCGAAGCTCCAGCTTCCAGCCGGGAAGGCCGTGCTGACGGTGCACGTGCTGACCGAGGGCCAGATGAACCTGGCGATTCTGGAGTTTGTGAAGGCGAAGTGAGCGCGGAGCGGCTTTACGGGGCGAGATCAGGACAGGGACTCGCCTTGTTAACTCCGAGCCATCAAGAGTCAAGGCTGAAAAGCCCGGCGCCTTACGCTTGACGGGTTTCAGCCCTCGTCAACGACGCTCCAAATCCTGCCGCCAACGTGCCTCAGCAGCCTCCCCGCCCCTTTCCTTAACTGCAAATAGCACGGGGGCAAGGAAATCCGGGTGTACATAAAGCGGAACCAGCTTGAACCAAGGGTACTTGTCAAGCGAGCTTATCGCTTCCTGAAACGAATGCACGGATGGAGTCTCTGAAACCAAGCTGCCTATGCCCGCTCGGTCTTCCTCGGAATGTAAATCTGCGATCCCGGATTCATCAGTCTTGACCCGGAACACCCAGTCTCCGCTTTTGCTTCTTTCCCGCTCCAGCTTGATCGAGCCGCCTTCGCCGCCGATTTCCAGAACTAACTCACTCTGAAGAGACGAGTCGTTTGAACGGACGAGGACTACAGGTTCCTGAGGTTCCTCTGAGTGGTCTTCGGCTGCGCGGAGCTCGGCAACAATCCGTACCAAACCTTCAGCCATTCGGTCGGCCCTGTGGCCCCATTTTTCAAGAGAACAGGATGGGTTCTTCTGGTCCTGGGTAAAGGTCAGATGAAGAACTTCCGCCACTAGCGACCTCAGTTTTTCCCTACATCCCAGGGGCAAATTGCCGAAATTTAGCCACAACTGCCCATCTGTCTGAACAGTAATCGGGGCACAGGAACCGAGCATGGCATTCTTCGGGTTGTACGAACCCGTTTGACCAGTGCCCCAATCCAGCCTGAAACCCTCGGCTTTCAGCAGGTCGTAGAGTATGCGCAATGGTCTAGCTTGGTCGCCGAGCTTCTCATCTGCTTCAGAAAAGTAGGAAGTTTCGTCCCATTGCCTGCGGGAGGATGCCGTCACGACGGACACAGAGCGCTTAACTAGCCGCGCTTCTTCGGTATAGCCGAACAATGTTGGCACGACAATACGTCCGCTCTCGGTACGGTACTGGCGAGCTTCGACCAAAAGAACGTCCGACCGTTCCATCTGCTTGTTGAGGAACTCGACGACACTCAGAAGCTCCGGGGGTGAATCTTCAAGGAAGAAAACAAGCCGCAACTGGCCTTCCCGAAGATTCTGCTGGATGCGGTCAAAGAATTCATCCGGAGAATCACACTCTGGCCCCTGTAGATCACCGAGTGCCACTTCAAGTGTGCGCCCGTGTTTAGTCGCGCTCTTTTCCGCGCAATCCCGCAGCGTTTCCTTATCCCAATAGCGATGTCCATTTGCTGCATACTCGATCATCTGGCCGACGACCTCACGTCGAGCCCGCGTGACGGCAAATCTCTTGCATTCCACAAACGTTGGAACGGCGTCCTGATCTGCAAAAAGAAAATCGATGATCCAGCGAGGCTGTCCGTTGCCGGGGTCCGGGACAGGCATCTCTCGTTTAATAAGCAGCCAGCGGCGCGGCTCTTTAGGGTTGATCTGATCGCCAGGGAGTAGTTGGTGATTCATCTCGAGGATACGCTGCAATTCGAGGTCTTCGTTCCGAACATGAATCCGTTCCATTTCCGTGCTTTTCCAATCGCTACCGATGGTATAAACCCTTGCCATGACTCTCCTCCAATACGGAAACCACGGCGCCCGAGAAGAACCTACCCGCGGCTACAGGCGCGACGGACCTGTCAACATGGTTGACCAAGAAGTGTACGCCTCGTCCGTAACAGAGGGCAAGCACGAGGTTTTCCGCTATCGTCCCGCACTGTCGAGTCAACGCGGAAAGAGGCAAAGGCATGGGCAGAGGCAGCCGCAGGTCCTTCGACTCCGCAGCGCTTCGCTCAGGATGACAACTCTTGAAGTTTTGAGTTCACCAAACTAGTGCGTGACGACTGGTGTTTCGCTTCTTGAGATTTGCCCGTAGTGGCTCTCGACATAGTGGTCCAGAATCTGCTTGAACTCGGCGACGATGGTGTCGCCGCGCAGGGTGGTGGAGAGCTTGCCGTCGACGTAGACCGGGGCTTTGGGCTCCTCGAAGGTGCCGGGCAGGCTGATGCCGAGATTGGCGTGCTTCGATTCGCCGGGGCCGTTGACGACGCAGCCCATCACGGCCAGCTTCAGCTCCTCCACGCCGGGGTAGTGCTTGCGCCACTCGGGCATCTGAGGCGCGCAGGTAGCTCTGAATCTGCTCGGCCAGCTCCTGGAAGTACGTGCTGGTGGTGCGGCCGCAGCCGGGGCAGCTCGTCACCTGCGGCATGAAGCTGCGGATCCCGAGCGACTGCAAGATCTGCTGCGCGGCCAGAACCTCTTCCGTGCGGTCGCCGCCGGGCTTGGGGGTCAGGCTCACGCGGATGGTGTCGCCAATGCCGGCCAGCAGCAGCGGCGCAAGGCCGGCGGTGGAGGCGATCAGTCCCTTCGCGCCCATGCCGGCTTCGGTCAGGCCCAGGTGCAGCGCGTAGTCGCAGCGCGCGGCCAGGTTGGTGTAGACGTCGATCAGGTCGCGCACGCCGCTGACCTTGGCGGAGAGGATGATCTGGTCGTGGCCGCAGGCCGTAGCGCTCGGCGGCGCCTGGCGGAGTCGAGCGCGCTCGACCACCATGGCCTCCATCATCACCTCGCGCGCGGGCAGCGGGCTGGCCTGGCGGCTGTTCTCGTCCATCATGCGGGTCAGCAGCGACTGATCGAGCGAGCCCCAGTTGACGCCGATGCGCACCGGCTTCTGATTCTCGACGGCGCACTCGACCATCACCTGAAAGTTGTCGTTGTCCTTCTTGCCGATGGATGCGTTGCCGGGGTTGATGCGGTACTTGGCCAGCGCGCGCGCCGTCGGCGGGAAACTTCTTGAGCAGCAGGTGGCCGTTGTAGTGGAAGTCGCCGACGATGGGGACGCGCAGGCCGCGCTTGTCAAGGCCCTCGACGATGTGCGGAACGGCGGCCGCGGCGTCTTCGTTGTTCACCGTGACGCGGACAATCTCAGAGCCCGCCAGGGCCAGGGCCGCGACCTGTTCGATGGTGCCCGGCAACGTCCGCCGTGTCGGTGTTGGTCATCGACTGCACGACGACCGGAACCTCCCAGCCGACGCGAACCTGCCCGATCTTGACCGTGGGTGTCTTTCTGCGCTGAATCTCCGCCATGCTTCCAGTTTACGCGGAGCGCGGCCTGGAGGGAACTATTGCAACGCGGGCGGCCGGGTCGCGCCATGCCTCGCTACCCAGGCAGTGCACCGACGAACGCGCTCCTGCCAACTCTGCATCCCCAATGGCGCGTTTACACTAGAGGTGTGGAAGTAACCCAGGCAAGCTCCAATAACCGGCCTTCCGGGCCGGCTCTTCGATTTGTGGCAGCCGCGCTGATTGTCCGCGGCGGCGAGATTCTCATCGGCCAGCTTCGTCCCGATCAGCCGATGGCCCTGCAATGGGAGTTTCCTGGCGGCAAGATCGAACCGGGCGAGAGCGCTGAGGTGGCCCTGGCTCGGGAGTTGGAGGAAGAGCTGGGCATCCAGGCGGCCATCGGCCCCTTGGTTACCCGCGTCCGCCACAACTACCGCCATGGCGGCGCCGTGGACTTGCAGTTCTTCGCCGTTCGTGAATTTGCCGGAGAGATCGTGAACCGCATCTTCCACCAGTTGCGCTGGGTAAAGCTGGAAGACCTTCCGAGCTACGACTTTTTGGCCGCCGACCGCAGCCTGATTCGCGACCTAGCCGCGGGAAAGCTGCTGTAGAGCGGCGCCAGGTCAATTTAAGAAGAAATGCGCGGGCGGATACCGATCGCACCCATCATGCGCCCGGCGTGCCCCTGCGAGGCGCGATGGGAAAAGAACAGCTCCGGCTGGCAGCTTGTGCAGCCCCCCACCAGTTTGATGGCCCCCGGCTTCAGGCCCGCAGCGATCACCTGGCGCCGGTTGGCTTCCACCAAGTTCAGATGCAGGCTGGGGCCGATGGGCGAATGACCGGGCGCGCGCTGAGTGAGGAAGAGCATGGGATACTTGGTCCGCACCGGATCGGTTGAGTCGACCTCTCTGAAAAGCTCGCCGGCATAGGCAAACTGTGACTCGAAGCTGGAGAGTACCTCTTCGCCAACCGCATAGCAGCAGGCGCCGATGCCAGGGCCGATGGCGGCTACCATGTCCTCGGGCCGGGAGCCGAATTCAAGGCGCATCCGTCCCACGCCCGACTCGACGATCCGCTTCACGGTTCCCCGCCAGCCGGCATGAAAGGCCGCAACCGCGCGCCGTTTGCGGTCTGCCACCAGCACCGGGATGCAGTCGGCCGTCTGGATGGCCAGCAGCAACCTTGGTTCATCGGTCATCAGGCCGTCGCCCTTACACGGTTCCTCGCGGGTCGCCTCCGGTGTTCCGGCGAGAACCAGCACATTCGAATGAATCTGGCGGAGCGTGACCAGGGGCGTGGCGCGGTCGCCGGTGAGCGCTTCAGCCAGCAGCAGGCGGTTCCGCGTCACAGTTCCGCGGCTGTCGTCCGATGTAAAGCCGAGATTCAGTTCGCCGGGCGCATCGTCGGCGGAGTAGGCGCGGCTTTCTCCGCCTTTGCGGGTGCTGAATCCATGCCAGAGCCAATTGAACTTCTCCCAGCCCGGAACCGGCAGCCACTGAACGCCGTTGGTTGCGACGCGCGGAATGGGCGCTGTCCTCGACAAATCTTCCGGGGCAGCGCGCTCAACGCGTACACGCCGGGCAGCGGCGGCACGGCCGCGAAGATTGCGTACCAGGCCCGCATCTTCGAAGAGGCCGTCGATCACTTGAATTTCGCGAGTCTCGACCTCCGGGCCGGAATGCGGGTTGGGCAGGGAGCGGGAGGGCATTTCCCTTTGATTCTATTACCGCGTCCGGATGATTTCGTGCTTTCCCAGGTTCCCAAATGCGAGGAACCTGGGGCACCCAGGGTTTTGGCTCAAATTACGAGATCCCATAGACACAGCACCAGAGCGGTTCTCGAACGCCTGTCTGTCTCCCGCTCAATCCTGGAGAACTCGCGCCGGCAAGCAGGGCTGCTCCCGGTGATCGGAATGTGTTGCCGCCGTCATTCGCTCGACCCTCCCGTTTGACCCTGCTCGCGCGTCTAACTAGACTTGCAGACAGGGTTCCTCATGACGTTTCGTACACTTCGATCGATTGCCGTTTGCTCGGCCGCTGTTTCGTGCTTGTTGGCGGGCCTGGCGCCAGCCGCGGTCCGTGCTCAATCCTCCGACAGCAGTTCTAGCAGCAAACAAAGTTCGTCTTCGCAGCCAGTCCAGCAGGAGAAGGCGCCGTCGCTGATCGATCCTGCCGGACCGACCGTTTCTCTGATCAGCTCGGAGCCGGTGTTCTTGATGGCTGCGGCGCTAAACGTTTGCGGTTACGACGAGGGGCTGGAGGAGAGCGCGCCGGTGCGGAAGCGCGTTCGCGACGAGATGGACCAGGCGCTGGCCAAGAGCGAGGACGCGCGCAAGAAGAGGGACAAAGTCTGCCTGTTCATTGCCCAGCACCGCATGACGGGCTCCGAGCGGGACATTTCGCAGTACATCTCCCTTTCGCTCTATTTGACGCCTCCGCCGGAGATGGAAATCTCGGACGACCTGACTGAGATGCCGCCTGACTCGACCCAGGTGGCGGAGATTGTGCCGCTGCTCAAGGACTTCGTGGCGGCGGTGGACCTGCACGGTATTTGGCTGGCGGTCCACCGTATCTACGACGAGGAGGCGGACAAGCTGCACGATCCGCTGACGAAGATGATCGTGGGGACCAATCTGTACCTCAAGATGCCGGCCTCGACTTACTCGGGCCGGAGGTTCCTGGTCGTAATCGAGCCGCTGCTTTCGCCCCGTTTGGTGAATGCCCGCATCTACGGGACCGATTACGTGGTGGTGGTCTCTCCCGTGGATGGGCAGATCCGCATGAGCGATGTCCGCCACACCTACCTGCATTACCTGATCGAGCCGCTGCTATTCGCTCGATCTACCGCTATTGACCGGACGCAGCCGATTCTCAAGGAGATTCGAGAGGCGCCACTGGAGTTCCGCCTGCGCTCAGACACGTTGGCGCTCACCATCGAGTGCCTGATCAAGGCCATCGAAGCGCGGACCATGGATACGGGCATTCCGGAGTACAAGATTCCGGCGGGAGTGGATCGCTCGGAGTTGCCGCGCTATGAGCACGAACGGCAGGTCTACCAGCAGAAGGTGGATGCCGTCCGCTGGGCCACCGTGCGCCACGATATGACCCAGGGATTCGTGCTGACCCAGTACTTCTATGAGCAACTGATGCAATTTGAAAAGGATCCGGCCAGCTTGAAGGACACGATCGGCGAAATGGTCTACAGCATGGACGTGGATCAGCAGGTGCATCGGGCCCGCGCAATCGAGTTTGACAAGGAGGCGGATGAGGAGGTGCTGGGGCGCAGCAAGCCGCGCAAGTTGACCGGGTTGGACTTGGCTGAGGCGCGGCTGTCTGCCGGGGACGTGGCCACGGCCAGCGCTCTGGCTCGTCAGGCCTTGGCCGTGCGCGGCGACACGCTGGAAACAGTGGCCGAAGGCGCGCGCGCCAACTTCATCCTGGCCCGGGCGGCTATCCTGTCCGGCCATCCGCAGGATGCGATCGACGGCTTCCAGAAGACGCTGGCAACCAGCAAAGAGCCGCGCCTGCTGGCCTGGTCGCACATTTACCTGGGCCGAATGCTGGACCTGGACTGCAAGCGCGACCAGGCGGTTTCCGAGTACGCCGCGGCGCTGGCAGCGCGCGACGGTCAGCAGGATACGCGGCTGGCTGCCGAGCGGGGCGTGAAAGCGGCGTATGCCATCAGGGGCCACAGTTGCGATGAGGATGCGGACGACGACTCGCCCGGCGGCGCGGCCAAGCCGGACGGAGCAAAACCGGAAGCTGCGAAGCCGGGAACTGGATTCGCGGGAGAGACTGGGACGGGGAAGCCGCACTAGTCCGGCAATTCTTTGGCGCGCGCGCCTTCAGGTTCCTGCTTTGCGTCCAATTAAAGCATGGGGCGGGCGCCCGCTGGATTTCCAGGCCAGGGCACCCTCACTAAGTTAGTCATGAGAAGTCAAACCGATTGGGGCGCGCGTGGAAGCAGATATCTCCGAACTTGAGGATGCGCTCGGGCATCGCTTTGCCAGGCCGGAGCTGCTGGTGCGCGCCTTGACCCATCGGTCGCTGGCGCGCGAGCGGGCCGCGAACGGGCAGGCGCCCGAGAACGCGCAAGAAACGGCCGCGGATGCGGGGGACAATGAGCGCCTGGAGTTTCTGGGCGACGCGGTGCTTGGCCTGGTCGTCGGCGAGGCGCTCTTCTTGTTGCATCCGGAGTGGCACGAGGGCGAACTGACCCGCGTTCGCGCACAACTGGTGAGCCGCCAGCACATGGCGGAGGTAGCTGCCGCTATCGGCCTGGGAGGGCATCTGCGCCTGAGCAGGGGAGAGGACCGCGGCGGCCTCAGGCGCAGGAGCACCGTGCTTTCCAACAGCATGGAGGCAGTGATGGCGGCACTGTTTCTGGACGGCGGCCTGGAGCCGGTAAGAGCCTTTGCCCGCCGCTGGGTCATGGGCGAGGCAGCCGAGCAACTGGCAGAGGAGTTGCGCTCCGGAGCCGCATTGGGCAACTACAAATCGGCGCTACAGGAGCACTTGCAGGCAGCGAAAGCCGGATCTCCGGTCTATCGGCTCAAGAGTGAAAGCGGCCCCGACCACCGCAAGCGCTTTCTAATCGAGGTTCGCCTGAAGGCGGACGGAGGAGAGCCGGGCAAGCCGCTGGCTCGCGGCATGGGAAGCACCAAAAAGCAGGCGGAGCAGGATGCGGCGCGGCGCGCGTTAAGCCGGCTGGCGGCAGCCGCAGCCAAAGCCGGCGCCTCGGCGGCTGGCACGGAGAAAGAGGAGTGACCGGAGCATGAGTACTCCCGGACAGCTTGGCCAAGATGGCCGAGGTGACGAAAAGGCGAGTCCATCCCCTGGCCTGTCACATGATCGGCTGGCGCACTTGCGCCACCATCTGCCCACGGTGCCGGAGGCGTTCGCCACGCTGATGTCGCTGGTGGTGATCGCGCTGTTTCTGAACACCTTTGTGCTCCAACCCTACCTCATTCCCTCCGAAAGCATGGAGCGCACCCTGCTGGTCGGAGACTTTCTCTTGGTAAACAAGCAGGCATATGCGCCGGCTGGCAGCCTGAGCCGGTGGCTGCTGCCTTATCGCGATGTCGAGCGAGGGGATATTGTTGTCTTCCACTACCCGCAACCGCCCTACCTGGTCAAGCGAGTGGTGGGTATCCCCGGCGACCGGCTGCGCATCGAGGACGGGCGGGTGACGGTGAACGGCCACGTACTGGATGAGCCCTACGCTGCCTTTGAGCCCGCCCCGTTCAATTCCTTCCGCGACGACTTTCCCGCCAGAGAGTCTACAGATCCCACGGTTGACCCGGCATGGTGGAGGCAGATGCAGAACCTTACCCGCGACGGGGAGCTGGTGGTTCCCGCAGGTGAGTATTTTGTTCTGGGCGACAACCGCAACCACAGCCGAGACTCCCGCTTCTGGGGATTCGTGCCGCGGCAAGCCATCGTGGCCCGGCCCCTGGTCATCTACTTCTCGGTTGCCCGCCCTTCCGCTACCGATGTGCAACAGGTCTCGGATGATAGACTCGGTCACGACAGGCAGCTCTCGGCTAAGTTGACGGGGTTCGCGCGCTGGAAGCGCATCTTCCTTGTCGTTCACTAAGGATGGTCGAGTGCGGAACCTGTGCGGGAACCGGCCCGTATTCTTGCAAAGAGCCACAGGATGACGAAGAAGAAAACATCGCACCCGCAGACGCCGTCCGAGGCCCAGCCCGTTCCAGCCCCCACTGAAGACAGGGTGGAAGAGACGCCCTATGAGGCGGTCGCCAGCATTTGTTCGGTGATGGTGGTGGGCCTGTTCATCCTCACGTTTCTCGGTCAGAACTACGTCATTCCCTCGGGATCGATGGAGAAGACGTTGCTGATGGGCGATCACCTGCTGGTGGATCGCATCACGCTGGCCCCGCCCGCCAAGTGGATGCCGCTGGTTCACTATCGCGAACCGAGGCGTGGCGACATTGTTGTCTTCATCAAGCCCGTCACGGACGATGTTGACGGAAAACCCGAGTACCTCACTTTAGTGAAGCGGCTGATCGGCGTGCCGGGCGACCATATCCGTCTGCGCAACGGGATCGTCATCTTCAATGGCGTGGCCCAGGATCCGCCCAAGGAGGGAATAGCCCCTCCATCCTACGACCAAGAGTTTCTCGACGAATTTCCCTCCGTTCCGCCCGATCCCGAACCTGGCAACCTGATTCCTGAGTCCTGGGCGGTCGAATTTTCCAGTCACATTGAAGATGGGGATCTGGTGGTGCCGCCGGGAAAGTACTTCATGATGGGCGATAATCGGCACAACAGCGCCGATTCGCGCTTCTGGGGCTTTGTGCCCCGAGAGAACATCGTGGGCCGGCCGCTGTTCAACTACTGGTCGTTCAAGACCTCTGAGAACCAGTATGGACAGACCGGGTTCGGCAATGCCTTGGCCTGGATGGGCCATGTGGCGCTTCACTTTTTTACAGAGACGCGCTGGAGCAGGACGCTGCACCGGGTGCGCTGAGACGAAGTTGTCAGTCGTCAGCCAGCAGTTTTCAGTCGAGTCTCATCGCAGCTGACAACTGATAACTGACAACTGATAACTGACTACCATGACTGAAGACGCTCAAGGCCGGCAACGAAAGCGCGGGCGGCTGTGGCTGTCCTTGGCGCTGCTGGCCGCCGTCCTGGCGGCACTGATCGTGCCCCCTTGGATCGGCGTGAGCAGCTACAAGAGCCGCATCATCCAACTGATGTCCGCGTCGTTGGGCAGGCCGGTACGCCTCTCTTCCGTGGAGATCCGCCTGCTGCCGCGGCCGGCCTTTGTCCTGACCGACCTGACCGTCGAAGAAGATCCGGCCTATGGCGCCGAGCCGCTTCTGCACGCTAGCACGGTCACCGCCTCAATAAGGCTCCTCTCTCTGTGGCGCGGGCGGCTTGAGATAGGCACGATCGGCGTGGATGAGGCGAGCCTGAACCTGGTGCGCACCGATGACGGCCGCTGGAATTTGGATTCGCTCTTCAGCACTGCGGCAGCGCACGCTGGGAGCGGGGTGGGCGGAACGAGGCCCGATAGCCAGCGAAAGCCGCCGCTGCCCTATCTTGAAGCCACAAACTCCCGCATCAATATCAAGAAAGGCGCGGAGAAGCTGCCGTATTCGCTGGTCTCCGCCGACATATCCTTTTGGCAGGAGGAGCCCGGCGTGTGGCGGCTGCGCCTGCGCGGCCAGCCAGCGCGCACGGATGTGAGCCTAGATTTGGCCGACACCGGCGAGGTTCGGCTGGAAGCAAGGATGCGGCAGGCGCCCGAGCTGCGGCAGATGCCGGCGCATCTCGATCTGGAGTGGAGGGATGCGGAGCTAGGCCAGCTCTCCCGCCTGCTCATTGGCCGCGACCCCGGCTGGCGCGGCGGCCTGAGGGGCGATTTGCAACTGGATGGCACCGCCGATGCCGCCCGGATCAAGACGCGGCTGCGCGCCTCGGGCGTTCATCGCGCCGAGTTTGCTCCGGCCGAGCCGATGGACTTCGACGCCAACTGCGCCTTTGTTTACCATCACTCACAGCATGCGCTAGACGACCTCAAATGCGATTCTCCGCTGGGAGACGGGCGCATACGACTTGCCGGCGATCTGCCTGCCGGCAGTCCACCGCGTTTCACTGTGGAACTCGACCGTATCCCGGTGGCGGCCGGGCTCGATGCGCTGCGCACCGTCCGCAGCGATCTGAGCCCCGGTCTGGAGGCTAGTGGAACGATCAGCGGCAAGATTGCCTATGCGGCCGTTCCGGCTGAGGACGGCGCTCCGGGACAATCGGTTGGCAAGGCCAGAGCCGGCGGGGCGCGATCCGGCAAGGCGCGTCCCACCGAACCGGGGCCGCTAACCGGCAGCTTGACTGTCGATGGTTTTCAGCTGAGCGGAGACGGGCTCAGCTCGCCCGTCTCGGTACCCAGGCTGGTCCTTGAGCCGGCGCCGGCCAGGCAGAGTCAGCCGGCGGGCGAAAACGAATCTCCAGCGACGGTTAGGTCCCAACTCCGAGCTCGAATCCCCCCTTTGGCTGCCGAGCTAACGGCTACTGTGGCCATTCCCGCCGGCGGAACCGCTCCTCTCACGGTCACCACGCGCCTGGCGCTCTCCGGCTACCGGGTGACGGTGCGCGGCCAAGCCGCCTTTGCGCGTGCCAAGGAACTGGCGCATGTTTCCGGCATGGCCGGCGCTGCGGCGCTGGACGCGCTGGCCGGAGACACCGCCGTTGTGGACCTGAGTGCCGAGGGCCCTTGGGCGCCCGTCCAAATCATTCCTTTCAGCAACGTTCCCCCCGCGGTCGCCGCTTCCAGCTCTGCCGTGAATGCCGCGCCCCGAGCTGGGAATCGCCCGTTGGTCCCGCCGCCAACCGCGAATGAGGCCGCCGGACCGGAGACGGACAGCGTGAGCGGGACCGTGACCCTGCGCAATGCCGGCTGGAAGGCCGATTTCCTGGCCAATCCGGTGCAGATTTCTCAGGCCACGCTGCACGTTGGCAACGGCGAACTCCGCTGGGATCCGGTGGTCTTCTCTTACGGGCCAGTGCAGGGAACGGCGAGCCTGAGTCTGCCCGTAAACTGCGAAGCGACCCCGCCCTGCCTTCCGCATTTTCAGGTTCGCTTCGGCGCGCTCGACGCCAGCTCTCTTCAGGCTGCGATTCTGGGAGCGCGCGAAAAAGGCACGCTGCTCTCCACGCTGATCGCCCGCCTGCGGCTTTCGAATCCCTCGGCCGCCCAGGCCTGGCCGCGGCTTGAGGGCATGGTCCAGGCCGATTCCCTTATCCTGGGGCCGGTCATGCTGCGAGAGGCTACCGCCACCCTGCGCGTCCTTCCAACCGGAGCCGAAATCACCGGCCTCGACGCTGGCCTGCTGGGAGGCCGCGTCCATGGCTCAGGCGCCCTTCGCACCGCCGGGAGCGGCCAAGGCAAGCCCAGCTATACGCTGGAGGGCCAATTCGAGAAGCTCAACCCGGCGGCCGTTGGACAACTGCTCGGGCTGCGCTTCTCCGGCGGCGCACTCGACGGGGATGGCAAGATCGAGCTGTCCGGCTTCACAGACAAAGACCTTGCGGACTCGGTAAAGGGTACAGTCCGCTTCGATTGGCGGCATGGGGCGGTGAGCGCTCCGGCAGCCGGTCACGCGGGCGCGCAAGGGAGCGAACTGGCCGCGCCGTCTGTCGATTTGCCGGCAGCGACGCACGTTCCACCGGTGCTGGCTCGCTTCGATCGCTGGACTGCGCAAGCCGAGATCGCCCACGGGACGATCGAACTCAGGAAGAATCAGGTACAGCGCGGAACCCGCAAGCAGGCGGTGGATGCCACAGTTACCCTCGGCAACCCGCCCAAGGTCGCCTTTGCCGCGCCGGCGCAGACGCAGACGAAAAAGCGCTGAAGCGTTTTGCGAATTGCCGCAAGCCGAATCCGGGGGCGCCCAAGCCGACGTGACTCCGAGGTGCGCCGCGTTGCTCATAGCCCTATCCTTGCGCCTTTTTGCTTACGCAAGGGCGGGGGATCGCGCGAACTCCTACTCGTTAGCCTCGATGCGCCGGCCGTGCGGATCCTGCACCGGGCGGGTGTTGACCTTGAAGATGCCGGCGAAAGCGCGCAGTTGATTGCGGCTTATGCCCAGTTCCTGCTCGAAGACAAACCAGCGCACTCCCTCGGTGCATGGCGGAGTTGTCAGCGAGCCCATGTAAGTCCAGTAGCCGCGGTCGGCGGGCAGCAGGCCCCCTGGGTTTACCATCTCCGTGACCTTCTCGCTTGTGCCGGTCTTTGCGGGCAGATGCGCCCAGAGCGTCGCCAACACGGCGTTGGGATTGCCCACGTCCTCGTTCAAGCGCACGGCCACCACGGCCATCTTGCCGTCGGCGCTCCTGTGCGCAAGGTGGATCTCCATGTCGGATAGCTTGCCCTTGACCGGCTCTTCGCTGGGGTGGTGAAAGTCGAATTCGACCAGCTCATAGCGGACGCCGCCGGCCACGATGTAGCTGCCACGATCCACCTGGACAGCGACCGTGTGGCCGTCGTTCTCCAGCTTGACTGCCCCGGCGACGTAATGGAATTCGATCGGCTGGAGGGCCTTGTTCAGGTGCGCGCCGCGAATGTCGAGCGGCGACTGCTCGTGCCCCTTCGAGCACGCCTTGAAACTCGGATCAAGCTTGCCCCAGTTCAGCGCCCCGCGCTTGCCTTCGTAGTCCCAGGGCGTGGCGGTTTGCGCGGCGGCGACGGCGGTCATGCCAAGCAAGAAAACTGCAACTGCGAAAAAACGCATCGATAGCTCCTCGTCCAGGACGCAAGTTGTTGCTCTGGAGAATTCTATTAGATGGACGCGGCTCGAGGAAAAGCGGAGTGCAACGCCTCGGGCGAACAATGAAAACGAAAGCCAATTTCCGCATGAATGCCTGGCGCCTCGTCTTTTTGCAAAATTGCCTTCAGGTCATAGTTTGTGTCAGGGCACGACTTCAGTCGTGCCGAAAATGGCCAGTTCCGATTCCGGCTTCAGCCGCTGCGGAATTGCAAATTACTGAAAACAAAACCGCAGGGGCTAAAGCCCAACTTGATTTTGCTGCTCTTCCGGCACGACTGAAGTCGTGCCCTGACACTCTTTGCAGCTTCAATGGAGTTCTGCAAGCGCCTCGTCTTCCTGCCCTTCTCTCTCCAAATATCAAGGTCAGGACAAGCAGTAGCGGCACCCTTACGGGTTCAGGCTTCCGGCACGGGGCTTTCAGCGGCCTCGGCTTCCATGCCGCTGAGGATGCCCAGCATCTCCGCAAACTCCGGCCGCCCGTGGAGAGGCTTGAGGCGGGGATCGCCGAGCATCTGGAAGAACCATGGGCAGCGGGTCTCGCCGGCAGTGCGCAGGTCGGCGAGCGCGGCCTCGAGATCGCCAAGCACAACGTGCACGGCTGGATTGAACGTGCGCAGAACGAAGCGTTCCCGGCTCAGCCACTCCAGGCGTTCGAGAATGGCGCGGGCCTCGTCCGCGCGGCCCGCGCAGGCCAGGGCATAGGCCTGGACCGCAGTGGCCAGGTCGAAGTACGGCGAGCGCTGAACGAGGGCTTGCGCAACCTCAATGGCGCGGCCCGCTTCTCCATTGAAGGCAAGGATTATCGACCCATACAGGGCGGCGCCTTCATGGTCGGGGAAGAGGGCCAGGGCGTGGAGAATCTGCCGAACGCTCTCATTGGGCTGACCGTCCAAGTGAAGCGCCCAAGCCAGACGGGCCTGCAACCAAGGTGCAAATGGATCCTGGAGCACAGCCGCGCGCAGCAGCCCAATAGCCTCTGCAAAGCGGTGGCGGCTCAGCGCAAACATCGAGCGCGCGCGCGTGATCCATGGATTGTGAGGCAGATGGGCGGCGAGGGAGAAGGCCGAAAGGGCCGCGGGCAGATCCCGGTCCACATGGAACCTGATCCATCCGAGCGCCGGCAAGACGGCTTCCCCTCGCATTGGAGATTCCGGAACCGGCTCATCGCCCCAGCGGCCAGGCGAGTGGCGGGGCAGCTTCCGTTGTCGCGCCAGCGCCACTGTGCCCGGCTTCACCGCGCGGCGCACCAAATCCGCCGCTACTGCCGGAGACATAAAGCCGTAAATGGCCTCGGTGACGCAAAGATTCACCAGATCGACCTTGGCGGCGATCAGCGACGGGTCCAGCTCCGTGGCGCGTTGCAGGTGCTGCAAGCTGTCCTGCATCCGGTGGCGCAGCAAAGTTTGCCATTCATAGTGTGCGCGCTGGTAAAGCTCATAAGCCTCGCGGCGGTTCGACCCCTGCGGCGAACTGGCCTCCGGGGTATCTTCAAGCGCCTGGGTATCGCCGCCTTCCCATGCGGCAAGACCCGCTTCTTCGGAACCACCGCTGATCTCGAAACCGGTTGCGGCGGCAGAAATGGAGAGGGAGCCCGTTTGCAGCCGAAAGGCGAGGCGGATGCCCAACTCGGATTCGACCCCGGCAATGCGGCTCTGCGGCACGATCAGGTCTTCCACCCAGATTTGGGCTCCATCCTCTACGCGGATCATCTCCGCCCTGAGGCGGAAATGCGAGGGCAGCGCGCGCAGGCTTCCCGCCAGCACAAGATCGGCCTTGAGAGTCTCGCCAATCTGCTGGGCGCTGAGACCCTGACTGGCCAGCATGAAGACCGAATCCCGGGCCAAGACAGTAACGGCCGGTGTTTGAGCGTTGCACAGCCGGAAGATGGTCTCCTCGGCGACCGCGGGACCAAGATGCTCGGGGACACCGTAATCGGTGGCGAAAGGCGGAATGGCCAGCCGAGGGAGCGCATTCGCCGGTGCGGCGCCGGAAGAGCGCACCTCGGCTGTGAAGCGGTATCCACGCTTGTAAACAGTCTGGATGCACTCTTCCGGCGCAAGACGCGCCCGCAGAGACGAAAGGCACTTGGGGACGCTGTCGGCGGTAACGTGAACATCGCCCCACAGGGCTTCGCGAAGCTCATGGGGAGTGACGATCTGGCCGGCGTTGGCTACGAGCACGCGCAGTGCCGCCAGTTCCTTCGGGGGGAGATGAACCACTGCCTCTCCGCGCAGGAGCGTGCCGTCGGCCTGGAGCCGGAAAGCCGCGAAAGAAACCTCGCGATGCCTGCGGCCCACCTCTCTAGGAGGCGGTCCAGGCCTTCCCAGGCCGTCCAGGGCGGATAAGTTCGGCTTCTGCCCTTCCGGCGAGGCCTTATCGGAGTCCCGGTTGACCTGCTTGCGCATCGTTTACGTTCCCCTCAAGACAAACGTCAGCCGGTGAGAGTGAGAGTGTGAGGCGGGCAGCAGATACGCGAATAAGTTCGCCGCAGCCCCTGAAGCCATTCGGTTGAAGAGTGCTCAACAAGAATTGCCTCATTATCCCGATTCTGAACGAAGCCAAAAGATTCTGACGACGATATTCTCCTCTCACGGTAATCGAATGTGGTTACTAGTTTACTATTTAGATACTAACAAAAGACGTTCGTATCTTACAGATTCTATGTGATGTGGAGAGTTCTGCGCAGGTAATCCTCCGCGGAGTTTCTGCTCTTGGTGCATTGCCCGGAGGGGAGGCAAGGCCGCCCGGCTCCTGGCGCTGCATCGGCAGGAATGTGTAGCGCGGCTCGGCCAACGAACTGCACCGCCTCTGGCTCGGAAGCAAAAGATTCCCCCGGGCCGGGGAGGGTGGCGCCGCCGGTTGAGCAGGTTGCTCGGGTCGAACTGGGCCATGCTGGATTTGACGGAGCGCATCCGGATTCTCAGTCGCGTGCGCCAACGATCTCCTTGCATTCTGGGCGCGACTGTGAGATAACTACGTCATGAGTAGTACGCGACACGTAGTAAAAGCCGAACCGAGCCCGGAATCGGGGCACTATTCCGACCCGCCCCTGCTTGTGCTTGCCAGCCTGGCCAATGGACCGAAGCACGGGCACGCCATGATCGATGACATCGAACGCCTTTGCGGAACCCATCTCGGTCCGGGCACGCTCTATGGGGCCATTGCGCGGCTGGAGCAGCAGGCCTGGATTGAGCCACTGCCACCGGAGGAACGCCGGCGGCCCTATCGCATCACGGCAGAGGGGCTGCGGGTTCTGCGCGCCAGGTTGACCACGTTGCATCGCTTCGCCGGAGCCGGACTCGAGAGGCTGGAGCTTTCATGAGTCCGGCGCTTGCACGCCTGCTTGCGCGCCTCTATCCGCGGCCGTGGAGGGAGCGGTACGGCGAAGAGTTCGAGGCGCTTCTTTTGGACGGCCGGGGCGGCCTCGGCACGGCCGGAGACGTAGTCTGGTCGGCGGTTTGCGAACGTATCTCCCCAACACAAGGAGGCAAGATGAATCGAGATCCCCTTTCCTTTGGCGGCATGACGAGGCAGTTGAGCGCATTTCTTCCCCTGGCAATGTCGCTCACGGCCCTGGCGGTAGTGCTGGGCCATATAGCAATCTACGGCGTTGCCCGCGAGGCAGATGAAGGAGCCGCCGCCCACATCTGGCAACTCCTCATGGCGGGCCAGTTGCCCGTCGTGGCGTTCTTCGCCGTCAAGTGGCTGCCTAGGGCTCCCAAACCGGCGCTAGGCGTGCTTGCGCTGCAAGCCGGAGCTGTGCTGGCGTCCATGGCGCCGGTTTTCTTTTTCAGCTTGTAGATGGGCTACTCTCCCGCGCCGGGAATGTACTGGTACTCGATCTTCGCCGGCTTCTTTGGCGCGTCGCCGGTCAGGTCGTGGGTGTGCCAGACGACTGATTCGCCGGCCACCTCGGGATGCTTGCGCAGGAACTCGAGGGCGTAGAGGCTGGCGGTGGGATCGTCCTTCTGGTCGGCGAATTTGGCGCTCTCGATGGCCGCCTTGGCCTTCTCGCCCAGGCGCCGGTAGAGGATGGCGAGCTGGTAGTGGGCCGCCAGGTCGTCGGGATCGACGGCCTGCAGCCGCTCGTAGGCGCCGCGAGCGGCGCCGTAATCGTGCTGCTGGTAGTAGCTGAAGCCGAGTTCGCGCAGGGCGTCCTTGGCGCGGGGATACTTGGCCAGCACGGCTTCCAGGTCAGCGATGGCCTCCGCAACCTGGCCCGCGTTGCGCTCCACCAGCGCGCGGTAGTAGAGGGCGCGCGGATCGCCGGGGAGCAGGGCCAGCGCCTTGGCCAGATTCGACTTGGCGTCGTCGTACTTTTCCCAGGAGATCTCCACCACGGCCATGTTGGTAAAGGCGTCGGCGTAGTCGGGGCGCAGGGCGGCCACGCGCTCAAAGGCATGGACGCTGGCCTGGTACTGCTGCGCGTCGAGCAGGCCGATGCCGTAGTTGTTCCAGCGCATCCACTCCTTGTTTTCCGACGCGTCGGCCGGCTGGGGCGCATTCTCGCCGATTTTGAAGGTCTTGGTCTGAGACGCCATATCGACGATCGCCAACGGGTATTGCTTCTTGTCCATCGCGTAGTCGATGAAGTGCTGGTTGAAGCGGCGGTATCTGACGGTGGCCGTCAGTGAAACCTGGCCGGTTATCTCCTTCGGCAATCGGAAGCGGTATCGCACCAACTGCGACCGGCCCGACTGGAAGGCGTTGTTGTACGCCAGCACCCGGTTGTGCCAGATCTGATGCAAATCGTTAAGCTCACCCTTGACGTTGATGAGGCGGTTGGTGAAGGAGTGGGCCGATGGATCGAGGTTGCCGTCGGGCCGGATGAAGCCGCTCTCGGCCAGCGTCTTGCCCGCTCCATCCTTGACCGTGAAGTCCACCCAGGCCTCGTAGAAGTCGCGCTGCTCGGGGATGAAGGAGTGAGCGATGCCCTTGTTCTGGATGACAACGTCGGCCACCAGGGTCTCGCCGGGAGCCAGGGAGAAGCTGGCCAGGCCGAGCGGGGCGACAAGGACTTCGTCGCTCGGCGTGGCTTCGGCGCCCTCTTTTTCGAGGCCGAAGATATCCACGTTGAAAACGCCCTTGCCGTCCGGGCCGTTTTTGAGGAAGGCGACGAGTTTCTCTGCCTGCTCGGGATAGTTGTAGTACTGCGGCATCAGGGTGTTGCCGCCCAGCCAGCGATGAGAGACGAGTTGGCCGTCTTTGGCGCCGGGGTCTATCGCGCCTACAGGCAGGGCCTCGCGGAGCATGTGGCAGGTTTGGCAGGTGGAGACCACATCCTTGCGATAGAAGGGAAGCGGCGACTGCTTGGTAAAGCTCGCCCCCTGCCACTCGTCGTAGAGAGAGATGGCGCGGAGCCACTTGTAATCGTCCAGCGAGCGCGGAATGGCGGCCTTGTGGCAGGCGGCGCAGAACTCCGCGGTCTGGTAGAGGGGGCGCATCACGGCCTTGGAATGGCGGTCGAGGTGGGCCAGGATTTCTGCGTCGGAGACGGGCCGCGTGACAGGCGCGCCGGTCTCATCTACCAATACGGCGGGCATTCCCATTACGTAGCTCCCGGTGCCTGTGGCGTCGGTAGAGACGATCGAGTGGCAGGTGGAGCAGGTGACTCCCTCGTCCTCAAACGGGCGCTTCTTGGGCATGCCCTGCGTCAGGTCGCCCGAGAGCAGCGCCACCGGGTTGTGGCAACCCTCGCAGTGGCGCGAGTATTGCACTCCCTTTTCGTCGATCAGCATGTTCACGTTTTTCAAGTACCAGGGGGCGCGAAAGCTGTTCGAGTGCACCGACTGACGCCACTGGCGGTAGGCCTCCTGGTGGCAGTGGCCGCAATACTGAGCGGAATAGAAGGACTTGGGGCTGAGGAATTGACCGTTCTGGGAGGTTGCGTTGGAGGGAAGAAACGGCGCGTCCTTGCCGAATGCGTAGTTATACCGGGAAGCGACAGAGTCGTGGAAGGGAGTCGTTGGTCCTGTGATACCGCTGGGGCTGGAGTAAGCCGGGGCGCTGATGGAAGAAGAGCCAGCGGTACCGGCGCCGGCAGTACTTGCGGAATCGGGTGGCGCAACGGGGGAGGGAATCGATGAGGCGGCCGGCAAAGGACTCGTGGCGGCGCGCACAGCTCCTAAAACCGACAGGCCGGCGGCCGCCAGGGGCACAACCATGAGGACGGCGGCCGACAACCGGCGTGACGAAGCACCCCAAAGGGCAGTCTTCAGCGGAGGTTGATTCATCGTCGGGCGATCTCCAGGGGAAGCGTCGTTCCTCGACGGCTGGGGTTGCGAGGAAGGCCGCGGGAACACAGAAACGGTAACAGAGATGAGGGATGGGCTGTCTTCCACCCAAAGGTGGAGAGGGGTGGTTATCTTGCGGCTGACCACAAGCCGCAGCACACGGAGCGTGTGTACGGCTTAACGCCAACCTCATGAACCCGCAGGCAAATCCTTTGAATCCACGGGGGATACAGAACCATCAATTGCCTGCGGAGGGATTCTTCTTCCGCTCCGCAGGGCCCCTCCGGCGAAGAATGGACGGAGGCCCGGCTCAACCTCCGAAATGACCTCGATCCAAGGAGAACACCATGAAGATTGCTGCGACGATTGCGCGGTACTTGCTGGGCCTGATGTTCACAGTCTTCGGGCTCAACGATTTCCTGAGTTTCATCCCCATGGGGCCCATGCCGCCAGGGCCGGCCGGTGACTTTTCCCGCCTGATGTTCTCGACTCACTATTTCTACTTCGTGGGCGGGGTAATGGTTGTGTCGGGAGTTCTGTTGCTGGTGGGCCGCTTTGTGCCCCTGGCGCTGGTGCTGCTCGGCCCGGTGCTGGTAAACATCCTGATCTTTCACATCGTAATGGCGCCCAAGAGCATCGGGATGGGTCTGTTTGCGACGTTCTTGTGGCTGCTGGTGGCTTATCAGGCGCGCTCCGCCTTTGCCGGCCTGTTTCAGGCAAAGGTTCGGGGTTAAGCGCGGCGGGGTTTCCCGGTTCTCGCCGGGTGCCCTAGGCTCCATTTTTTGGATATGGGAGTCGATGTTCTTTGGTCTCCCCCTCCTGCACGATCCCGTCTTGTTTTCATCGACGGAGGGCGCACGGGTCTTCGGGGCCTGAAGCCGACTCGTATCGAGACCGGCTTCAGCTGCTGGCTTTTCGTTCATGCCGCGGGCGCTCCCGCCTCCGTCTCCATATCCGGCTCGGTCCAGAGCAGGATGGCTTGCGGCAGGCTGAGGGCCAGCATCAGCGCCGCCAACAGCCCGCCATGGAGAAGCTCGACGATGCGATCGGCGCTGAGATGCAGCCAGCCCACCAGGTGCGGATTCGCCAACAGGCACAGGAACAGAAGCGCGATGGCAAACCACTGAAAAGCCTGGTAGTGGGCGCGATCCCGCTCGCGGAGTTCGCGTTCGTCGTTCAGGCTCTCGCGCACTGCCGGCGCGGCCGGGCCGCCGTTCAGCTTCAGCGCCGTTGACGGCTCAGTTCCTTTCCGCCTCTGGACGTACCCGTCAAACGGTCTCAGCAGGCCGCCGGGATAATAGCCGCCCAGGATGAACCAACTGACCAGCAGCGCGTAGTTGAAGAGAAAATAGGTTCCGCTCATGCGCAAATGGTCGAGGAACCAACTGGCGGCCATCAGCGCGGCAAACGCGGCGTAGATCAGCGCCACCAGCCAGCGGCGGCGGGCCCGGCTGGACATATCGAAGTGCATTCCAAATAATGCAAGGTCGGCTTTCATTGCGGTTCCTCCATGTCGGGTTCGAATCTTTGTGTGGCCTTGGTTTTGCCCATCCCGTAGACCTGCTGGCTGAGCGGCTGGAAGGGCTGCTTGGAGAAGATGGCCTCGACCGGCAGAGCAAAGTACTCGGCCAGCGAGAGGGCCAGCTTGAGGCTGGGGCTGTAGTCGCCGCGCTCCAGGAAGCCGATGGTCTGGTAGTTCACTTCCATGGCATCGGCCAGCTCCTGGCGGCTGATGCCGCGCTCGGCGCGCAGGACGGCGATGCGGTTGTAAAGGCCGCTTTCGCCGGGAGGCTTTTGGGAGGCGTTGTTCATTTTCTAGAAGGAATTATTATGTAAGGCAAACAACTTGTCAAGTGGAAAAATATATTCTTAGGGAACTTCGTCGGCAGGCGATCTGAAGAGCGTGGAATTCCATATTCCGAAGGCCTGGTCCGAGGCGCCATCCATGCTTCCGAGTCTGCCCTGGGGAAGAAGGCAAGGTTCATGATTCGTTTTTTCGACGGCGCAAGATTGGCGTGCTTGGTTTAGCCAAATGGCGTATACTGGGTTTGGAGGCAGACTATGGCCACATTCACAGTTCCGGGTATGTTGGGAGGAGAGCCGGTTCTGGGCAAGACGATGCAGCAGGGCGGCGCGCTGGCCGAATTAGTGCGTGGAGGATTGCCGGCCGAGGCGCTCTTTCTGCTGGCCAAGCGCCTCGATCTGCGCCAGGCGGAGATCTCAGCCAAGATCGGCATCCCCCAGCGCACGCTCACCCGGCGGCTGGCGCACAACGCGCGGCTGACGGCAGCCGAATCCGACCGGACGGTGCGGCTGGCCCAGGTGTTTGCCACGGCGGCCGAGACGCTGGGCAGCGAGGAGAAGGCTGCGCAATGGCTCAAGACCCCCAATCGCGCTCTGCGTGGAGGGCGTCCGCTGGACCAGTTAGATACCGATCCCGGTGTGCGCGAAGTGGAAGACGTGCTGGGCCGCATCTCCTACGGCGTTTATAGCTGATGCTCATCTGGCGGCTTTGCCGGGAGCCATTCGCGGCCGAGGCGTTCTCAGGCGAGGGAGCGCGGCGCTTCGGAGGCCGCTGGAACTCGCGCGGAGTGCCGATGGTCTACGCTTCCACCTCGCTGGCGCTGGCCGTCATCGAGCTGTTTGTCCATCTGGAGCCCGGCCAGGCGCCCGACGACCTGGTCTATCTCTCCGCGCTCTTGCCCCAGGGAGAGCCGGCCCGCACCCTTCAACCATCTGAATTGCCGCCTTCGTGGTGGGCGGACAACGCCGCTGCCGGAGCAGCCACGCCTCGCGATCTGGGCGACGCCTGGATACGAGCGCGCTCTTCCCTGGCGCTGATGGTTCCCTCAGTTCCCATCCGCGCCGAGTGGAACGTCCTGCTCAATCCGCTCCATCCCCGCATGGGCGAGTTGCAGATCGAGCCGCCTCAACCGTTTGTCTTCGATGAGCGAATGTTCCGGTAAACGCAGCGATAATGTAGCTTAGTTCTGCGGCGCCTCCATACCCGGCTCGGACCACAGAATCAGCGTCTTGGGTGGGAGAACGAGATTTCCGACGTTGGCGTGGGCTCATGGGTTCTGCGGCAAATAGAAGAATGGATTGGGTGCGGAGGCGATTGGCAGGTGATTGCCGGGCGCGGCGGACGACCGGCCCGCTCTCGAAACGCAAGTTGTTTCAACTGGAGTTTAGTCGATAATGGAATTTGCAGGCATAAACAATATCGTTTATGCTCAGGATGTGAAGAGCAGCGAGTTCAGACGGTGGCTGGCGAAGCAAGGGGTGACATTCAGTCCGGGAAAAGGTTCACACATTCACCTTCTTCTGAATGGCCGCCAGTCCGTTCTCCCGATACACGGGAAAGACCTCGGAGCGGGTTTGGTCGCCACCATCAAAAAACAACTCGGACTCAAGTAAAGGAGCAAGCATGCGAGCGTATCCAGTGAATCTTCGCAAGGATGGAAAGTTTATCCTCGTTACCTTCCCCGACATTCCAGAGGCCATTACCCAGGGGGACAACCGCGCCCACGCCTTGGAAATGGCGAAAGAAGCGCTCGAATCCGCGATGGATTTCTATTTTGAGGATCGCCGCCCGGTTCCCGCGCCCTCTCAACCGAAGCGTGGCCAAGCAGTCGTGGAGTTGTCGGCGAGTACATCGGCAAAGGTGCTATTACTGAATGAAATGATCCGGCAAAAGGTCCGTCCCGCGGAGTTGGCCCGCAGGATCGGCACGACGCCCCAGGTCGTGAATCGGCTCACGAACCTCCGCCACACAAGCCGGATTGACGGCATCGACACGGCGCTCCGCGCGCTGGGAAAGCGCCTCATTCTGGATGCAGCGTAGGGCATTTCTCCTATTGCTGCTTGTAAAGGTGGTTTGGTTCCCACCCTAGCGGCAAAGACAGAGACGCCGCGATGGTGGAGCGCCCGGCGCCGATGCTCCAACAGGATCTCTTCATTGCTCCGGAAAATAAAGTGCCTTGCAGCTTTCAGGATTGATTGCTTCTTTTCTGAACCAGGCAATATCTTTTGTTGGAAGCTTATCCAAAGCAGTCATAAACCTCTGGTGCTCTTTCTTACAGACCTTTTGCATTTGCAACGCATAATCGCTTTCTGGAGTCAGTGCCATTTCAGCATAAGCGATGTACTCCAGCATGTGATCTGGAACGAGCAGAACGGCCCGGGCCGACAATCGAGGTAAGTGGTATTGCAAAAGGTCCAATGCCCGAAGTTCAGATGAGGTTCCACCTCCCGACGAGCACTGATTCAACTCGTCAAGTTCCAGCCAAACAACCTTGTTTGGATCGTCGTCATCTTTTGGGATCAGATTGAGCAGCGATTCAGCCGCCTTTCTATTACTCGGATCGATCTCCAGTGTCCGAGCGGCGAAAATAACTTGTGCCCTGTAACTGTCACCTGCCTTTTGCTTTCGTGCCTTCAAAGCTGTGAGCGAATTAGCCTCTGCCATTCTCCCCATGACGGAGCTTTCGGGACACTGCCGCTGTTCCTGCGATGGCAGTGTTTCACGCATTGCCATGCACATCGTCAAGACTGCAGCATACTTGATGATTCGGAATGCTTTCATAGATAGTCCACTGACTTACTACCCGCCCAGCGCAAACCCGCGCGCCGACTCCAGCAGTCGCGCCACCGACTCCTTCGAGCACGACTCGGTGTAGATGCGCATCAGCGGCTCGGTGCCGCTGGCGCGCAGCAGCAGCCAGGTCTCGGCGGCGTTCGGCTTGGTTGCGGCTTCGGGATTGTCGAGGTAGAACTTGACGCCGTCTAGGGTCTCCTGGCGCAGGATGGGCATTCCGGCAAAGACCGGGTCGCCGGCTTTGAGCGCTTTGGCGCGGGCAATCGGCGCCATTCTTAACGTCTCTCGGCGATGTGCAGGTCGATGCGGCCGTACTGGTGCTCGCCGTACTCGGCCTGCAGGTCGGCGACGAGCTGCCCCAGCGTCTTGCCCTCCTCGGCCATCACGTTGGCCAGCAGCAGCGAATTCAGCAGGCCGTCGCGCTCCGGCAGGTGGCGCTGGAAGCCGATGCCGCCCGACTCCTCGCCGCCCATCACGATCTCCCGCTCCAGCATGTAGTCGCAGACGAACTTGAAGCCGATGCCGTGCTCGATCAGCTCGCGGCCATGCTTCTGGCAGATGCGGTCGAGCATCTTGGTGGTGTTGAAGGCGCGGGTGACGGCGCCCGGCCAGTCGTTGTGGCGCTTGAGCACCCAACTCAGCAGAATCGAAAAGATCTTGTGCGGATCGACGAAGTTCCCGTTCTCGTCGGTTGCGCCGATGCGGTCGGCGTCGCCGTCGGTACACAGGCCGGCCTGGCAGCCGTTGGCCACCACGGCCTCGCCCAGGGCGCGGATATGCGGCTCGATGGGCTCGGGATTGATGCCCGGAAAGAGCGGATCGGCGTTGCCGCGAATCTGCACGTGGGCCACGCCGATGCGGGTAAAGATGTCGGAGATGATCGTTCCGCCCGCACCGTACATCGAGTCGATGGCGAACTTCATCCCGGATTTTTGCAGCGCGTCAAGGCCGGTGAAGTTCTCGATGGCTATGAGGTAGTCAGGCAGGAAATCGACCTCGCGGATCGGCGCGGGCAGCGCACTCCGCGGGACGGGCTGGCCCAGGAACGTTTCGATTTCCGCGATGATCGAGGGCTTGCCCGAGCCGCCGTACCATGCCTTGTACTTGACGCCGTTCCACTGCGCCGGATTGTGCGAGGAGGTAATCATGATGCCACCTGCCAGGCCGCGCTGGCGCACGCCGTAGCTGAGGGCCGGGGTGGGCGTGATGCGGTCGGCCAGCAGCACGGGAATGCCGGCGGCGGCCACGACTTCAGCGCAGGCGCGCGCAAAAGCCTTCGACCCGAAGCGCGTGTCATAGCCGATCGCCAGTCCCTTCGCGGGGTCTTGCGCTGAACCTTTGCGGGATTGCACATAGGCCGCGATGGCCTCGGCGGCGACGCGCACATTGGCGAAGGTAAAATCGTCGGCGATGAGGCCGCGCCAGCCGTCGGTGCCGAACTTGATCTGAGCATAAGGCATGGTTGAGCTTTCTTTCTCCCTGAAGGTTAGAACCACGTCCTGATGATTTCATGCATTCCCAGGTCCCCAAGTGCGAGGGACCTGGGGCACCCAAGACTCTTGCTTGGATTATGAAATCTCACGAACACAGTACTAGGTTAAAGGATCGTGGAGGTTCCCTGAATCCGCGGCCTATCCGGCGACGGTAAGCTCCTCTTCAAGTTGCTGCTTCTGGAAGAGGCCGGCGTAGTAACCGTCGAGGGCCAGCAACTCCTCGTGCCCGCCCAATTCCACGATTCTGCCGTGGTCAAGCACCGCAATCCGGTCGGCGCTACGCACCGTGGAGACGCGGTGGGAGATCAGAATCGAGGTCGAGCCGGAGGTATATCCGCGCAATCCGCTCAGGATGCGCTCTTCGGTGTACGTGTCCACGCTCGCGAGGGCGTCGTCGAGGATGAGAATCGCAGGGCGGCGCAGCAGGGCGCGTGCGATGGCCGAGCGCTGCTTCTGGCCTCCGGAGAGGGTGACGCCGCGCTCGCCCACCATGGTCTCAAAGCCCTGAGGAAACTCCTCGAACTCCTGGCGGATGTGAGCGGCCTCGGTGGCCTTCAACATCTCCTCCGGACCGGTGGCGGGGGCTCCAAAGGTCAGGTTTTCGCGGATGGTCTCGCTGAAAAGAAATGTCTCCTGGGGGACCATGCCGATGTTGCGCCGTAGCACCGCCAAGGGGTAATCGCGCACCGGCCGGCCATCGATGAAGAGCGACCCCTCGGGCGCTTCAAAAAGCCGCGAGATCAGGTTGACAAGCGTGGACTTGCCCGAGCCGGTAGGGCCGACGATGGCCAGGCTGGAACCGGCGGGAATGACAAGCGAGATGTCATGCAGCACTGGAGTTTCGCCGTAGCTGAAGTTCAGGTGGCGGAACTCGATCTCGCCGTTCAGCACGGCGTCCGGTGGAATCGCGGGATCGGCGGCGCGGTCGTCGATGGCCGGCTCGGCCTGCAGCAGTTCATCGATGCGCTGGACGGAGGCCGTTCCCCGCTGGAAGAGATTCACCACCCAGCCCACGGCGATGATGGGCCAGATGAGCATGATCATGTAGGTGTTGAAGGCCACGAAATCACCGACCGTGATGCGATTCGAGAGCACCAGGTGGCCGCCCGCCAGCAGCGTAATCACCATGGAGACGCCGAGAATGAATTCCAGCGTTGGCCACAGCATGCCCATCAGTTGGACAAGCCGAAGGGCGCGTGCGATGTACTGGCGGTTGAGCCGCTCGAAGAGGCCGATCTCCGACTCTTCGCGGGCAAAGGCCCGGATCAGGCGTGCGCCGGAGTAGTTTTCCTGAGCCTGCGACGAGATCTCGGAGAAGCTGGCCTGGATGCGCTCGAAGCGGTCGTGAATCTTGCGCCCCAGGTACTGCACCAGGATGCTGGCCACGGGCATGGGCGCCAACGCAACCAGGGTCAAATAGGGACTGATGCGCAATACGTAGTAGAGCGCTCCCACGGTGAAAAAGACCGTGTTCGCGCTGTACATGAGGGCCGGGCCGAGCATCATGCGCACGGCGTTCAAGTCGTTGGTCATGCGGGCCATGATGTCGCCGGTGCGGTAGCGCTGATAGAAGCCCGAGTCCTGGCGCTCCAGGTTGCGGAAGAGGTCGTTGCGCAGATCGAACTCGATCTCCCGCGAGATGCCGATCAGAATCCACCGCTGGGAGTAGAGAAAGACGCCCTTGACCAGCGAGATGGCGACCAGCAGCCCGGAAAAGATCAGAATCCTCTCGCGTGTGACTCCATGCTTCATTTCGTCGATGGCCACCTGCAGGACTCTGGGAAACTGCACGGCGACGGCATTGGTTGCAATGCACGAGAGCGTGCCCCACACGTATCCCCAGCGGTAGCGGCGCATGTACCTGAAGAGCGGGGCCAGATCGCGAAACATGGTTTTATTGTACGGGGAGGGGTCCGCGGCGTTTGCCGATCAGGAGGTCCATTTGTCCAAAAACAGCAGTTGATCCGCATCGTACCGGGCCATCCTATTCAAACCGCCAGAGCTTGCAGCGACCGATGATTTCACCTTTTTGGTGAGGTGCGGAGCAGTTCACAAATCGACGATCGGAAGAAGACGATCCATGGCTTTTGGCCACGCCGGCAGTTCTGCAGCCTGGGGCTAAAGCCTGCCTTGATTCTGTTGGCTTTATGCGGGGGTTGAAACTCCCGCCTCCTCCGGATTAGGTTTCTCCGCAGCCTGCAAAGCCCACCTTTCTTTTCAGCCCTTTGCGGCCCGACACCCAGAGGGTACCCGGTCGCGCCCTTGTTACAAAGCAGCAGGGTTCAGAGGTTCCCAAACTCGATGCATGACACGGTTGAAGGCGTTCAACCGCGGTTCTTAGGTTAATAGATCGCCTCTGCCAGGACCTTCCTATCTACGTGAAGAAGGCTCCGCCCTACTGCTCGCCCCAGCTCAGCTTGCTGCGCAAGGCCTCGAAGAAGCCGCTCTCGCTCAACCGGACCAGGTTGACGGTGTGGTGGAGCGCCGGCAGCGGACCTCGTCGCCAGGTGCAACTCCACGGCCTGCTGGCCGTCGACGGTGAGCAGCGCCTGGTTGGGAGCTGCCTCGACGCGGACGGTGAGCGAGGCGTCGCCGCGCACCACGATGGGCCGCAGCGTGAGCAGGTGCGGGCAGATGGGCGTGACCACCATGCGCGTCCACGTCCGGGGTGAGGATGGGGCCGTTGGCGGCCAGCGTGTAGGCCGTGGAGCCGGTAGGCGTGGAGACGATGACGCCGTCGGCGCGGAAGCGGGCCACGTTCTTGCCGTCCAGCTCCACGGCGAAATCGCCCATGCGGGCGATATCGCCTTTCAGAGC
>CAWCWQ010000029.1:0-51664 GCA_963799145.1 uncultured Acidobacteriaceae bacterium
TGCTAAGTTCCCTCTGTTTCATGCGGCGATCTCCGCGGCGCAGTTGTTGGATTGCGAGGCGTTGTTGTGCTCCGTGTAGCGGCGGAGAATAATTCTCAGTTTGTGCGGGAGCGCCGCAGCCTGGAGAAATTCCGGCAGTGTCGCGCGCAGCGCGCAGGCCACGACCAGTTCCGAGGGTGGCATCGCGGGATTCATGGTGCGCAACCAACTGCGGAAAAGGCGCCAGACCTCGGCCATGTGATTCAATGCCAGGTGCTGAAGTAGCCCCTGCGCGACGCAGCCCAACTGCACATGCAAGTGAAATGCATTCATCTTGCGGCAGACGGCGTCGCGGTAAGTTTGGCTTTCTCGGTGCAGATACTGGTCGCCCTGTCCGCGGCGGCGCGGTTTCATGTCGGCCATCCAAAAGTGGTATGCGTAACTTCCTACTACATGCACGGCTTGCCGGAAGCCTAGCTCGATTTTGAAGCGGTAGCCATAGAGCAGGACGATCTCAAGCGGCTCCAGAGTCAGATCGGTGGCCAGCAGGAAGATCGTGCCGCGCATCGGATGACAAACTATGACGAAGCGCACCAGCCGTCCCGCCAGCCGCCACAGGAGATCGATGGCGCGATAGCGCAGCGTAACATTCTGCTCGCCGTAGACGGGGCTTGGAGCGCAGATAAACCGGCTCTCGTCGCGGGCCAGATCCTTGAGCTTCACTTTTTCGCCGTAGAGCCTTGGCCGTCCGCGGCGACGGCGCGCGGGCACCTGCGCAGGCCAGTAGGCCACTGCGTTCGACTTGGCGCGGGTGACGAGTTGATGTCCCTGGCCGAGTAACTTCGTGATCATCTTTCCCGAGGCGTAGTAGGCATCGGCGACCAGCAGCAGTTTGCGATCGACGATGCCAGCCAGAGAAAACAGCAGCAAGGCCAACTTATCGAGCAGGGTGCGCGTGTCCCGGTTGGACCAGATCAACCCCTCGTGAATGCGCGAGACCAGCGGCACGGCGGCGACGTCGGCCAGGCCCCTGGACCAGCAAACTGACGGCCTGAAAGCTATGGCCCATGATGTAGTCCGGCTTCGAGTTACTTGCCGACTGCTGATGGAGCAGCTTGACGGCGGGCATCTTGCGGCCTTCTTTGGGAGCCTTGATGCCATCGGCCAGGCAGACGAGCCGCTCTCCCACGGCGACGGGCTGGAAGAGTCGCAAACACAGCCGCGCCCAGCAGGCGGTGAGCGCGTCAAGATCCAGGGCGCGGCTATGAAACAGGTGCAGGAAGCGCCGATAGCCTCGGTTGCCGAAGCCGAAGAGGCGAACCAGGCTGGTGACGCCGGCCCGCTCCGGGCGGCAGCAGAGGCCGACCAGGACCAGAATCGTCCAGAGGAAGGTAAGGAATCTTCTGCAGGCCGGACGCAGAGCGCGCACGGCATCGAACCAGGCGATCCAGAGGGGCATAATATCGATGCAAGCATGAACACCGATAGCCTCATAGTGCTATCGGTCACACGACTCGCAAATCGGCATCCTTGGCGTTATGCTTTTAATCAATGACAATCTCCAGGGAAAAGCTCTTGCTCCGGCAAATCGAGAGGGTGAAGGGGCAACTGGCCGCGCTCGGCGATCTGCGTCCAGGTAGTCTCTCGACCCAGTACAACGTCTGCGGCACCCCCGGATGCCGGTGCAAGGCCACGCCGCCTGAGAAGCACGGCCCCTATTATCAGATAAGTTTTACGCGCAAGGGAAAGAGCAGCTCGAAGTTCGTGCGCAAGGAAGACCTCAACACCGTCCGCCGGGAACTGAAGAACTACGAGGTCATGAAGACGCTCATGGACCGCTGGATCGAGATGGCCACCGAACTATCCAACCTCCGCCTGGCCAACAAGCGATCCTGATTCCAGCAGAGAACTGGGCACTGTCCAGTTTGTAACTTCCACCCAGTTATTCGGCGTGCCGGCCACCGGGGCCTGCATCCACTCCGCTGGAAGCTCCAGGTTGGAATGGGGCGGCGGCACATGGTGGACCACAACCACGGCTGTCTGCTTTGCCGCGTCGATCGACTGGATGTTCAGGTCGAAGTCGATCTGGTCCTTGCCGACAATCACCCGCGCGCCATCCGCCCATGAGTTGGCCTGCGGATTTGGGACGTAGAAGTGGTCTCCAGCGTGCTGTAGAATTCCAACCTTGTTTGTTATCCACAGGTCAACATAGAAGGTCATCAGATCCAGCATTGGCCCCACCCAATTCCGGTCCACCTTACTCAAATCGGGGCCGGATGGCATCACACTGGGATCGAGCGAAAGCGTCTGGCGAAACTCGGCCATCGCCGGCGCCAGCGCGACAGGCTGCCCGTTCGATGTCATGGCGGTCCAGCGAAACTCCTCGATGTAACTCCCGTTGGCGTTCTTCTTCACCATGCCGGTGGCGCCGGCCGTGTAGTGCCAGTCTTCGTTGACGCCGGTCATGCGGTAAGTGAGCGTCTCTCCCTCGCGATAGTGGCGCGTGAGCGGCCCACCGCCCGGTGCGGGCGTTTGTGCGGAGACGAGCGTGGAGGCGAAAAGAACTGCAAGCGCTGGTAACGAGTTTCTCATTGTGCCTTCCTTAAGATGCCTTCGGTGAAGAGTTGCATTTGATTGCGAACTACGCGGGTGGTTTGCTCAAAGGGGGGGGCCTCGATGGCCCACAGAGCGGTCAAGCCCAGGTGCATAGTCTTGAAGCTCAGGATGAGTTGCGGAAGATCGATGCCGGCGCGGAGAACCGCGCGCTCCTCGAGCGCCGAGAAGAGCGACTGGAGCGGCGGATCGATATACTTCTGCATCTCCACCATGTACGGAAGGAAGCGCGCGGTATCCGTGAACATCTGCGCCAGAAAGACGCGCACGAAGGCGTGATATGGCTCCTTCAGCCGGAAGTGCAAAAGAATGTAATCGGCAAGGGCGCGATCCACCGGGCGCTTCCCCGGCCTGAAGCGGGCAATCGCGGGCGCCAGGCGCGCCTCCAGATCGGCCATGAACGCCACCACGATGTCCTCCTTTGCAGCGAAGTAGTTGTAGATGGTCCCCTTGCCGACGTCGGCGGCAGCCGCAATCTCGTCGATGGTTACGGCGTCGAGGCCGCGCCGCGAGAAGAGGTCGATCGCCGTGGACAGGATGCGAGTCCGCGCGGCCATCTTCTTCCGTTCGCGTCTGGATTCGACTGCGGTCATATATGACTATAGTCATACTATAGACCGTCTCGATTGTCAAGAGGAACTTGCCGCCCAAAAGCCCAATGCGCTCAGGGATTTGTTTTGCCGTTCCTTCCATGTCCCTGAGCGCTAAGCCACTCGCGTAATTCCACTGAGACTGCAAGATGTGTCAGGGCACGACTTTAGTCGTCCCGAATGAGCTGCACCATCAGCTCGGGCTTCAGCCCCTGCGGTTATTGTTTTCAGTTATTTGCACTTCCGCAGCGGCTAAAGCCGGAATCTGAATTGGCCATTCACGGCACGACTGAAGTCGTGCCCTGACACAATCTATTACCTCAAGGTAATCTTGCAAGAGGCTCGTTTGGACTGCTATCCGCGAATTGACCCATCACCTATCTCTGTTGAGCCGGCGGAGCATCGGAGACGTAAATCGTCCCCGCAGCCTGGCCGTGGGCGGTGAAGCGGCGAAGCGCGGTAAGGCCGGCGGGATGAGCCTTCACGGCGCGGTCGATCTCGTCCCCGTCGAAGGCCAGGACGATGGCCGCATGGACGGCGGGCGCGGCAAGCGCGGCGCTGTAGAACTCCTTGTCGCTCTCGTTGACGGTTTGGCGCAGGGGAATCCCGGTGAAGGCGACGATTTCGGGATAGACCGAAGTGTTCATCAGCACCACGCCGCCCGGCCGCTCGATGAGCAGCGCGCGCAGAGCCGGCGGAATCTGCTCGTCGAAAGGCCTGCGTGCCTCGATGTTCTTTGTGCCTTCGACGTAGGTGAGCGGGCGCTCGCGCACCATCTCGACAGCATTCAGTGCGGCCAGCGCGAACAGGACGCTAGCTGCGCATGTTACCCAGCGGGACTGCGACTCGCCGGTCTTGAATTCGCGGACGGCGGCGATGGCAAACTGCGCGGCAAAGCCCAGGCCTAATGCCAGGGCGGGCAGCAGTTCCATTCCGTAGCGCGTGTTGTACCAGGAGTGCGGCCACCAGACGGGAAGGAAGATGGGCACCGACCCATAGGCCACCGAATACGCGTAGAACGGGACCGGCAGCCAAAGCAGCAAGCTCCAGGCAAAGGCGCGGCGGCGCGCGGTGAGCCAGGCACACGCCGTGCCGAAGAGACTCAGCGCCAGCAGCAGGTTGCCCCAGGCCGCGGCGGCGGCGTCCATCTCCGCAGCTTTTACAAAGAAGATGAGCGCGACCCACGGATTGTGCCAGCCCGGATGCGGCGGGAAGCCGGGCACGGAGGTGCGCATCTCGATGGCCTTGGCGGAATAAGGCCCGCGCAAAAAGTAGAGCCAATCGCCGAAGGCCGCGGCGTTGTAAATGAACCAAACCGTCGGCGCAGCGACGACAAGAACGCTAGCCAGCCAGAAGGCGCGCGAGCGCAGCCCGCCGCGGCGAGCCATGGTGAGGCCGATGCATCCCCAGGCCAGCAGGGCCATCACCCAGCCGTCGTAGCGCGTGTAGATGGCGGCCACCAGCGCGGCGGCGATCGAGCCAGAGCAGGCGTGTGGAGCCCCGCGAATCGCCGTCCAGGCTTGCCCGCCACTCGACCAGCCAAACCGCGATCCAGATCATCTCGCAGAGAAAGAGCGGCTCGGTCATGGCCGTGGTTTGCAGGTAGAGCAGGTTGGGATTGGCGGCAAAGAAAGCCAGCGCAAGAGCGGCCGGCGGCCGGCGCAAGCCAGCGGCGCGCCAGCCGGTAGAGGCCCGCGCAAGCGGCGAGATAAGCGAGCGCCGAGGGAATCGCGCCGGCAATCCCGTTGGCCCACCAACTGTAGACCTGAACAAAGGGAATCATCAGCAGATGCGGCAGCGGCAGCCACACGGAGCCCAACTGCGTGAGGCCCGGCCGGTGCGAATCGAGAATGCGCCGCGCGATGTGCAGATGGGCAACCGCGTCGCCATAGTTGAGCATGGCCCCATGCCGCCAGCTCCACGCCAGTGCTGCCACGGAGGCCGCCGCGCACGAGGCCAGCGCGGCCAGCCACTCCACACGCGAGATGGGCCTCTCAGTCAAGGTGCGTCAGCTCACGGAAAACGGTGAAGCGGTCGTCGATCTCCTTGCGCGTGAGCTGCTGCAGCCGCTCGGTGCCGAAGCGCTCGCACGCGAAGGAGCCCATGACGCTGCCGTAGAACATCGCTCGGCGGAAGGCGGCCGGGGTGAGCTCGCGCTGCGAGGCCAGGTAGCCAAAGAATCCGCCGGCAAAGCTGTCGCCCGCGCCAGTGGGATCGATGACTTCTTCCAGCGGCAGCGCCGGCGCCCTGAACGGGTGCGGTTCCGCGCCTTTGCCATTTGGAGAAAAACTGCGGGAACTGAAGAACGCCGTAGCTCCATATTCGCCATGCTTCACCACCAGCGTCCTCGGCCCCAGCGCCAGCACCGCGCGCGCCGCCTGGACGAGGTTGTTGTTGCCGGCCAGCATCTTGGTCTCGGTTTCGTTGATGAGCAGCACATCCAGGCCCTTCAGCACTTCGAGCAGCGCCGCGCGATGATCCTTGATCCAGTAGTTCATCGTGTCGCCGGCCACCAGCTTCACATCGGGCATCTGCTCGCGCACTCGCCGCTGCAAGACGGGATCGATGTTGGCCAGAAACAGAAACTCGGAGTCGCGATAGGCCTCGGGAATCTTCGGCTCAAAGGCTGCAAAGACATTCAGCTCGGTGTTATGCGTCTTGGCCTCGTTCAGGTTGTCGAGATACGAGCCTTCCCAGAAGAAGCTCTTGCCCGCCGTGTGCTCAATGCCGCGCGTGTCGATGCCGCGCGCCTGGAAGACGGCCTCCTGCCTCCTGCCAAAGTCCTCGCCCACCACGGCGATTACGCGCACATCGGTAAAGAAGCTGGCGGCCAGTGAAAAGTAAGTCGCCGCGCCGCCCAGGCAGCGCTCCCGCTTTCCTGCCGGTGTTTCAATCGTGTCGTATGCTACGCTGCCCACTACGGTAATTGCCATTGCACTTCCTCTCTAACTTAATCGATTCTCAAGCTGATCGGCGCAGATCGTTTTCGTAGCGATCCGCCGACTTGCTGACTCGCTTGCGGCGCAGCCGCGCTGACTCCGCTACCAACCCAAATACTTCCCGAACAGCAGCCCCAGCCTCTCCTTCGCCGCCGCTGGAATCGCATCCGGCTGCGGTCAGCACGGCGTACTTAGCCGCCGAGGCGCAGGCGCAGTTGCGCTCGTGCGGCATGGCGGCAACGGCAGCCTTCACCACCGTGCCGCGTTCTCGGCGTTCTGGTGCAGCACGCGCCACAATCTCCTCGATGGTTACCGCGTCGTGGCCCTCGCGCCAGCAGTCGTAGTCGGTGACCATGGCCACCGTCGCGTAGCAGATCTCCGCCTCGCGGGCCAGCTTGGCCTCTTGCAGGTTGGTCATGCCGATCACGTCCGCGCCCCAACTGCGATAGAGATTCGACTCGGCGCGTGTAGAGAACTGCGGGCCTTCCATGCAAACATATGTGCCGCCCAGCTTGCCCACCACGCCCACCGCGGCGCAGGCCTCGGCCGCAGCCTTGGCCACCGTGGCGCAGACCGGATCGCCAAAGGCTACATGGCCCACAATCCCCTCGCCGAAGAAGGTGGAGATGCGATGGAAGGTGCGGTCGATGAACTGATCGGGGATGACGAAGTCGGTGGGCTTGTGCTCTTCCTTGAGCGAGCCCACGGCCGAGACAGAAACAATGCGCTCCACGCCGAGCTTCTTGAAGGCGTAGATGTTGGCGCGGAAGTTCAGCTCCGAGGGGAGGATGCGATGGCCGCGCCCATGCCGGGCCAGAAAGGCGACGCTTGCGGCCCTCCAGCTCGCCCAGCACAAAGGCGTCGGAGGGCGTCGCCGAAGGGCGTCTCCACGCGTTCTTCACGCACGTTGGTAAATCCGGGCATGGAGTAAAGCCCGCTGCCGCCGATGATGCCAATCTCCGCCTGTGCCAATCCTGCTCCTCTCACCTCAACGGCGAGGACCGCTTCGCCGGCTCGCCGCGCCTGCAATCCGCAAACATCTCAGTATAAAGGCCGGGCTTACCGATAGCCCCATGCCCCTCCGCGCGCGTATACTCACCGGCAAGGCACGCAATGGACTTAACGTCGATCCTGCTCCCGAGTTCCCTGCAAAACGCCGCCGTTCTCACGGTCATCCTGGCCTTCGTCGGCTACCTGGCCACCTTCCTGAGCGCGCGGATGCTGGAGCGGCGGCGCGACAAGCTCGACCTGGTCAACCGGCGCCTCAACGAGTTCTACGGCCCGCTCTATGTCGCCTCGCAGGCGGGCAACATCGCCTATCGCTCGCTGCTCAAGAAGCAGGGCAAGACGCAGAGCTTTCCCATCCTCGACGGCGAGATGAAGGAGTGGATGCTGTGGATGACCACCATCTTCATGCCCCTCAACGACGTGCGCGAGAAGATCATCATCGAGAAGGCCTACCTAATCGTCGAAGAGCAGATGCCTCCATGCCTGCTCGACTTCGTCACCCACGTGGTGGGTTACAAGGCGGTGCTGGCCAAGTGGGCCGAGGGCGACCTTACCGAACGCCGCTCGACCATCGGCTGGCCGCCCGAGTTCGATGTTTACGTGGAACGCTCCTACGCCGCGCTCAAGGCCCAGCAAACCCGCCTGCTGCACAGCGCGACCTGGCGGCTCTGGCACCGGATCGTGGATCGCAAGAAGCGATAACTAAGGCGGTCATAGACAGTCCCTACCGCTGCCGCAGGCGCAGGGTATGGGCGGCCTGGTTGAGGATGTAGAAGTGCAGTCCGCGTACACCGTTCGCGAGCAGAGTTTCGCAGACGCGGGCGAGTACTTCCAGGCCGAAGTCGAGTCGTCCGCGCTGGACCCCCACCATGGCCGAGATCGACCTTGAAACCAAGCTCTCGCTCAGCCATCGCTGGCGGGCGATTGCGGCGCCGCTCCCTATGTTGAGGGCATAAACGGCACGTGGTCCTGGCGGCAGATCGCCTTGATTGAGGACCGCGCCGTCATCAACCCCGACGGCAACCCGCCCCCAGGCTGGACCCACTGGCCCACCATCCGAAACTGGCGTAAACCGGGCAGAGTCGCTGGCAGCGGCCGCACCCCGGTCTTCGGCACAAGCATCCACCCTTCCATGCTGCCCTTCCAGTTCCCCGTGTAACGCACGATCGTTGCCGGCGTCGCCACATCCGTCACCTCAATCGCTTGCTGCAATCCCGGAATTCGCTTCTCAAGCACGCCAATCGTTGCCCGGGCGATCCGCTCTTTTTCTTCCCGGTAACGGGTCAAATCGTTCTTGCGCAGATTTACCCAGTATTCGGTATTGCGCGTCGTCATAAGGCAGGTCACAGCAGTGCACCCCGGTGGCGCAAAGGCCGGGTCGAAGTTGAAGATACGGAAGGACAGACTTTCGACCCGCGTCCCAGGGTCCACATCCAGCGGCGAGTTCAGCAGCCTCGCCAGATTCCCCGGCTGCGCGGCGAGATCCATCCTCAACCCGAGCGACACCTGGAGATACGACGGAAATGGCTCCAGGTTCTCGTAGATACTGCTCACAGCCGGGCTCGTGTATTTGCCGTCCAACATCTTGTAGATGGTCGAGTATCCGTCGGCCGCGGAGATTACCCAGTCCGCGGAAATCGTCTCTCCTCCGACCAGTTCCACGCCCACCGCCGCGCCATTCTCCACCAGGATGCGTTCGACCTTCGCTTTATACCGCACCCTTCCCCCGAGTGAAGCCAGCCGCTCCTCAATCAGCCGGATGATTGCCTGCGAGCCGCCAAGGCAGTACCCCGCATTCCGATCGTTCATCCCTGCCAGTGAATACACCAGCGCCAGCGCCGAGAGCTTGCCCATCTCTCCCATTGCAAAGAAGGCCCTGATGAGCGGATCGGTAAACTGCGCGCCATAGTCTTTGCCGGTCATGCGGGTCAGCCTACGCAGCAGCGGCAGGCAAGAGGCATCCTTGAGCAATGTCCATGCATTCGCCGCCCATCCTCTGGCCGGATCGGGCATCTTGAAGTTGCCCAGTTTCCGCACCTCTGCAATGAATCGCCGGATCGCGCTCGCATCCTGTGGCGCGTGCCTTAACAACTCGGCCTCGAGCCGGTCTGCGTCCGTCCAAAAGTCCAGGCCATCGCCCTCCTCTGTCTCGATCCGCACAAACTTCGCCGGATCGACAAAGGTCAGCTTCTCAATGTCGAAGACCTCTCTCCATTGCCCATACATTGCATCTTCGGGATTTGAACCAAAGAGCCAGTGGAGGCAAGTCTCAAAGGTATAGGTGCCGCGCCGCCAGCTCATGGCCAGCCCGCCGGCCATATCGTGCATCTCCAGTACCAGCGCCTCATACCCGCATCTCTGCGCATACACCGCTGTGCACAATCCAGCGATGCCGCCGCCCACAATTACAATCTTCCGGCCATTCTGCTTTCCCATGGCGAACCTCCGTTCTCTTAAGCGGCCCCTGCCAGCGTGCGTGCAGGTCGGACTCCGACTGCAACAGAACTGCGATGGGTTGGTGTTTTGAGGACTAACTCCGCACTTGGACGCGCGTCAGTCAGGAATCTTAAGGTTTACAGCGTGAGGCCGCTGTGACCTGTGGCACTTTGCCCAGATACTCTGCGCCTTGAAGTGCGTGATCTGGAACACAGATTCGGCGTGGGTCGAGAATCAAGCGCCGCTGCATTCGGACACTTAGTGCTGCCTCCTCCGGAGCCCCCAAGAGCTACAACAATCAAGGGGTTATCGTGACGATGACCCTTTTGTAACGCGACAATGGGGGAGTGCCTTTGTCGGTGACCCGCAGAATGAAGTGGACGGTCTCTGGCTTGTCGACCTTCGGGGCAGTCAGATCGATCTGAGAGAGATTCTCTGCAACTGAGATCGCGACAGGTTTCTTGTAGGATCCAGCCTCGGGGTATTGGAACCAGTAGAAACTCACACTATCGCCATCGGGGTCAGTTGCGTGTGCGCCGAGCCTGAAATGCTCTCCGGATCGCACCGTGAACGCCTCGGGCACATCGAGGACAGGCGCTGGAGGATGATTGGCTTCCCGGTAAGACTTGGTTGTCCACTCCATGCGCGCCGCGAAATCGTTTTGAAAGTCGTCTCTCCATCGCCAAAGCGTGGCTTTGAAGTCTCGGAACGACTTATCCGATGCCCGGGTTGCCCGTCCGAATTCGCCCGACACCGGCGGAGTATAGTCGTCAACCGCGTTCGTCCAGATGGGGCGCGATTCGGGTTCGATGGGAACGCCGCCGATGAAGACTCCGCTGATGAAGGTGTGCGGGTCCGTCACGGGTATCTCCGGCTTGTACAGTTCGTAGCGTCCGCCCCAGCCGCCCCAGTCCGGATGCTCAGGATCGCTCAGCCCGTTGGGAATCAGCGCCAGCCACGACGGCGTGTCGCCCTCCATGCCGTAAGCGACATCGGGATATACAGCGCCCAGCGGCCCATGCCCTTGTTGAATGTGCTCTGCAAGCCATTTGTTGCCGATGGTCGAGTTGTCGATTCCGGGCACAAAGACGTTGATGCCGGTCCACGTCGCGCTACCGTAATCGCCGCCGGGGCTCACAATGTAAAAGAGCTTGGGAAATGTCCTGCGCATCCACGGCCCGCTGTCGTCCTGATCGGAGATCGTGTAGACCCTCAGTTTGGCGACCAGACGATCGAATTCCGCCGGCGTCTTCGTGGCGTGAAGCTTGAAGAGCGCCTGCGCCAGCGTATTGGCGCCGCCCCAAACCGAGATCCAGAGAGGACGATCGTCATCCTTCTCAAGTGTCCGAACGATCCATTCCGACCCCTCCGAGTCCTTATCCGGGCCGACACCCTGCATTCCGTAGGCAGCCAGGCCATGTTTCACCAATGCCTGAAGGGCTTCGGCCGTGGGGTAGTTTGGATCGTGCTTGACGAGATTCCCTTGTACCTTCGCGTACGCGCCGATGACCTCTCGAATCAACTCGGGGGAAGTCGATGTCCGCTTCCATGTGGAAGTTGTGGCAACCAGGCCTTGAATATCGATGACATCAGAATACAGAAGCAGGCGCACCATGCTCTCCGTGTCGTCCGCCTCGGCGCCGATGTCGGTGAGAACAATAAGCCGTTGCTTGTGAGCGCCGGTTGCCGGGCGCCGAGGCACAGGTTGCGCGCCAACGCACTGTGCGAACCAAAACAGGAGAAGCATGATTGACGCTGTCAGAAAAACCGGCGGCCTTAGTTGATGACGTCTAGTCTCAGGAAGAGTTGGTCTCAAGTGCGCCCCCACAAAGCAACAAGTGCTGATTACTGTTTTACCGCATCCGCGCTGGCTGGGGTCTTTGCCGATCCACTCGGAATCGCCGCGCCGCGAGCGTCTTGACGTGTGTGATGCAGGACACCAATAATGCTGTTGGAAATAGACGAGAATTCTTTGTCTCTCATTCTGGAACGGCCTTCCCCTTAAGCCTTTAGGAGCTCGACTCAAATGGCAACTGCTCAACAACCTGCCGCGCACAAGTTCAGCAGCACCATGGCCGAACTTGACTTTGAACCCGGGTTGTCGCTCAGCCTTCGCGGGCGGGCGACTGAGGCGCCGTTGGTCAAACTGAACGTGTTGAACCGTCCATAGTTTCCGCCCCAGAACACAGATGATGCGTCATTTTCCCAGGAGCCCGCGGCCTAGGTATCGGGGATAAGCAGAATATGTGGAGTCAGATTCACGGTCGCCCACATATCCATGCCAGTTGGCGAGGTTTTTTTAGTTGTGATAGCTTTCTTCTGTCGGATCATCGGGCGCGCCCCAGCACTCCAACAAGCATGGGCTGTCAGGAGGCGCGACGATACGGCAAGTAAAAGTCAACGGCGCACGAATGTATTTGCGGCGTCGTAAGGCGGGGTTGCAATGACCGCAGTTGAAGTTGAGTTGAAGGCTGGCGATGTGCTCGCGGAAACAGCAGATGTGCTCGTTCTAAAGTACGCTCAGGCGCTTTACGGCGTTGATGCTGCTGTTGTGGGCATTTTGACGGCTGCGGGCAGGCAGATTCGGTTGCCGGGGCCGTGGGGATTTCGTCTTGAAGATGCCGTCCCAGGGATCGCGGCTTCACGCGTCCTTTTCGTTGGCGTTCCGCCTTTGCGCGAGTTTGGCTACCGCGAAATCCGCGCCTTCGCACGGAAGGCGCTTGCAGCCCTAGCGGGAGAGGCACCGCAAACAAGACACCTCGCACTAACAATTCACGGGGCCGGTTACGGGTTGGACGAAGTCGAGGCGTTTGAGGCGGAGGTGGCCGGGCTGGTGGACGCCATCCGCGAGGATGACCACCCCGAGGGGCTCCAGAAGATAACGATCATCGAGCGTAATGCTGGCCGGGCTAGGCGTCTCGCTACCGCTCTTGTTGGTTTGCTCCCCAATCACGTAATCACCAAAGCTTCGTCTTCAGTCCAACCCGCAAATGCGTTGGCTAGCGAGAAGCTGCGATCTGCTGGATACTCGTCCGATGCTAAGGCTCACGTTTTTGTGGCTATGCCTTTCAAGGATGACATGGATGACACTTACCACTATGGAATCCAGAGTGCGGTCAAGACTGCCGGCCTTCTGTGTGAACGCGCAGATCTTTCGTCTTTCACGGGTGACGTCTTGGAATGGGTGAGATCGCGAATTCGCTCCGCATCTCTTGTGGTGGCCGATCTTACAGATGCAAACCCGAATGTCTACCTGGAGGTTGGTTATGCGTGGGGCGTCGGTGTCCCAACGGTTTTGATTGTCAAGAGTGCAGATCACCTTAAGTTCGATGTTCGGGGACAGCGATGCCTAGTGTACAAGAAGATCAAAGAGCTCGAAGATTCGCTCTCGGAGGAATTGAGGGCATTGCGAACCAGAGCCTAGGTATTTGAGGCTCGTCTACGTCGCGGGTTTGGACCTCTGGTCCAACTGGATCAACCTGCCCTCTCGCGGCATGGTCACGTGGAAAGCAGTCCCGCCACAACTCCGCGCACCGCCTTGACGTGTGTGATCTGCAACACCAATAATGCTGTTGGAAATAGACGAGAATTCTTTGTCTCTCATTCTGGAACGGCCTTCCCCTTAAGCCTTTAGGAGCTCGACTCAAATGGCAATTGCTCAACAACCTGCCGCGCACACGCTCAGCCGCGGCGTCCCAGCCCTGCGCGCAGGCCAAGGGACCACCTTCCTCTGGCGCAAGCTGCATTCGCTGCTGGGCATTATCCCCATTGGCGCGTTTCTGCTGGAGCACCTGCTCTCGAACTTCGAGGCCATCCACGGCCCGGCCGCCTACGGAGCGCAGGTGAAGTTCCTCAACAGCCTGCCCCTGGTGCGCGTGCTTGAGTGGGTCTTCATCTTTCTGCCCATCCTCTATCACGGCCTGTACGGCGTCTACATCTGGCTGCGCGGCAAGTCGAACCTCGTCTACTACCCCTGGGCGGGCAACTGGATGTACATGGCCCAGCGCTATACAGGACTTGTTGCCTTCCTGTACATCGGCCAGCACGTCCTGCGGCAGCGCTTCCTGGGCGTGCAGCTTCCCGAACACCCGTATTACGCTTTCCATAAGGTGCAGATGGAGTTGCAGAATCCCTGGATGCTGGCGGTCTACATCGTCGCCATGCTGGCCATCTGCTGGCATTTCAGTTATGGCGTGTGGCTCTTCGCGGCCAAGTGGGGCATTACCCCCGGCAAGACCGCCCGCAAGCGCTTCGGCCTGGCCTGCGCGGCTATGGGCCTGTTGCTGGTGGTGATGGGGCTGGCCAGCATTTGGGCTTTTGTGGGGCCCAAGTACAGGGATCAGGGGTCAGAGATCAGGGATCAGGGACTCCTCGTTGGGAAACCAGTGATTTTGGAGCGAGTGGACATTCTTCAACGCTTCTGTGCTTCAGACTTGGATACGGATGCGAAGTGCGGCTGAGGTTGGGCCGGCTAAGCGCAGCGCTCGATTACAACGGCTGAATAGCGATCCGGGCTCCTGATCTCTGACCCCTGATCCCTGAAAGGGAAGTTCTCATGGCAGCACCCAGAATCATCGTGGTTGGCGGAGGGTTGGCCGGGCTCGCCGCGGTCATCAAGATCGCCGAGGCCGGCGGTACCGTCGATTTATTTTCCATCGTCCCGGTCAAGCGCTCGCACTCGGTGTGCGCGCAGGGCGGCATTAACGCGGCCAAGAACCTAAAGGGCGAGGGCGACACCACCGACAAGCACTTCGACGACACGGTCTACGGCGGCGACTTCCTGGCCAACCAGACCCCCATCAAGGCCATGTGCGAAGCTGCCCCTGCCATCATCGATCTGCTCGACCGCATGGGCGTGCCCTTCAACCGCACGCCCGAAGGGCTGCTCGACTTCCGGCGCTTCGGCGGCACGCTTTACAACCGCACGGCCTTTGCCGGCGCAACTACCGGGCAGCAGTTGTTGTACGCGCTCGACGAGCAGGTGCGCCGCCACGAGCATGACGGCAAGGTGCGCAAATTCGAAGGCTGGGAGTTCCTCTCCGCCGTGATCGACTCGAACGGCGCAGCCCGCGGCATCACCGCGCTCGATCTGCGCACCATGGAACTCCGTTCCTTTGCCGGCGACGCCGTGATCCTGGCGACGGGCGGCGTGGGCGCGCTCTTCGGCAAGAGCACCAACTCCGTGGTCTGCACCGGCTCGGCCCAGTCGGCTGTCTTCCAGCAGGGCGCGTACTACGCCAACGGCGAATTCATCCAGGTTCATCCCACCTGCATCCCCGGCGAAGACAAGCTGCGGCTCATGTCGGAGTCGGCGCGCGGCGAAGGCGGCCGCATCTGGGTGCCCCGCAAGGCCGGCGACAAGCGCCCCATCAAGCAGATTCCCGAGTCCGACCGCTTCTATTTCCTTGAGGAGTGGTATCCCAAGTACGGCAACCTCGTTCCCCGCGACGTGGGCACGCGCGCCATTCACAAGGTGGTCTACGAGCTAGGCCTGGGACTCGACGGCCAGCCCATGGTCTATCTCGACCTGACCCACATCGACCGCGCCACGCTTAACCGCAAGCTCGAAGGCATTCTGGAGATCTACGAGAAGTTTGTCGGCGACGATCCGCGCGATGTGCCCATGAAGATCTTCCCCGGCATGCATTACACCATGGGCGGCCTCTGGGTGGACTTCGACCAGATGACCAATATCCCCGGCCTCTTTGCCGCCGGCGAGTGCGAGTACCAGTACCACGGCGCCAACCGGCTGGGCGCGAATTCGCTGGTCAGCTGCATCTTTGGCGGTTTCCGCTCCGGCCTGAACGCGCTTCATTACACGCATGGCCTGGATTGCCCGAACGGAGATTGCGGCAACGCTGCCGAGCTGACCCGCCAAGCGGAGATCAACGCTCTGCTGCTCAAGAACGAAGGCACCGAGAACCCCTTCAAGCTCTGGCGCGAGCTGGGCCAGACCATGACCGAGCACGCCACGGTGATCCGCTAAAACAAGGGGCTGAAACAGGCCGACGAAAAGATCGTCGAACTGCTCGATCGATACAAGAAGGTGAACCTGAGCGACCGCAGCCAGTGGGCCAACACCAGCTTCGCCTTTGCACGTCAGTTGAAGAACATGCTCGAGCTGTCGCGCGCCGTGGTGCAGGGAGCGATCCTGCGCGACGAATCCCGCGGCGCGCACTTCAAGCCCGACTTCCCGGAGCGCAACGACGAAAAGTTCTTGAAGACTACCAAGGCCAGCTTCACCGGACTGCCTGAGGGACCAAAGTTCGAGTACGAAGTGGTCGATACGCAATACATCAAGCCGCGCCCGCGCAGTTACACAGCGGCCAAATAGGCAAAGGGAGACTGACAATGGCAAAAAGAACAGTAGCATTCGAGATCAAGCGCCAGGCCAGCCCCGATGCTCCCGCCGTGTGGGAGAGCTTCGAGCTCGAATGGCGTCCCGGCATGAACGTCGTCTCCGCTATGATGGAGATCGCCGCCAACCCGGTGACCGCCGACGGACGACCAACCACACCCATTACGTATGACTCCTGCTGCCTCGAAGAGATATGCGGCTCCTGCGCCATGCGCATCAACGGCAAGGCCCGCATGGGCTGCTCCGCGCTGGTGGATAACCTGGAACAGCCTATCCGCGTCGAGCCGCTGAGCAAGTTTCCGCTGGTCCGCGATCTCCAGGTTGATCGCAACGTGCTCTTCGAGAACCTGATGGCCGTCAAGGCCTGGGTTCCCGTGGACGGCACGTACGATCTAGGCTCAGGCCCGCGCGTATATCCCCAGCAGCAGGAGGCCAACTACCCGCTCTCGAATTGCATCAGTTGCTGCTGCTGCATGGATGTATGCCCGCAGTTCAACGAGGACACAGGCTTCGTGGGCGCGGCCACCATCGCTCAGGTCAAGCTCTTCAACAATCACCCCACCGGCAAGGTCTTCAAGGAAGACCGCCTGCGCGCGCTGGCCGGCGATGGCGGCATCCAGGAGTGCGGCTTCGCCCAGAACTGCGTCGATACATGCCCCAAGCAAATTCCGCTCACCGACGCCATCTCCGATGTAAGCCGCGACGTAATTATTCAAAAGGCCAAGGACTTCTTGCGGGGCTGACGAGGAATTGCCGCTCAAACCGAATTAGGCAGATTTGCCGGAATCTCGATCGAGACCAAAGTGCCGCGCCCAGGATTGCTGACCACATCGAAGCGCGCCTGGTCACCGTAGAGCACCTCCAGCCGCTCCTGCACGTTCTTCATGCCGATGCCCGCGCCCGAGCGTTGCAGCGCCGAGGCCGGCTTGTTGCCCATGCCGACGCCGTCGTCGGCCACTTCGATCAGAACGCGGTCTCCTTTGAGGCGGCTGCGCAAGGTAACGGTGCCGCCGTTGAGGCGCGGCTCCAGGCCGTGCTTGATGCTGTTCTCGATCAGCGGCTGAAGCAGGATGCTGGGCACCAGAACGGCCAGCGTTTGCGGATCGATCTCCTTTTCCACCCTCAGCTTGCCGGCGCCGAAGCGCACCACCTCTATGTCCAGGTAGTCGTCGGTAAAGCTCAGCTCCTCGCTCAGCGGGACGTAGGTATCGTGGTCCTTGAGCAGCGCGCGCAGAATGTTGGCCAGCTTCACCGTCATCTCCCGCGCCATCTCGGGATTCACGCGCACCAGCGAGGCGATGGAGTTGAGCGTGTTGAAGAGGAAGTGCGGGTTGATCTGTCGCTGGAGGGCGTCGAGCCGGGCTTCGAGCAGCAGCCGCTTCTGGTCCTCAAGTTTCATTTCGATGCGCAGCGCGTTCCACACTTTGAGCGCAATACCCACATCGATGGGCGCGCTCAACCACACCAGCGCCTGAATCCACAACTGGCTTGAGAGCAGCGCAAAGAGCCGGTGGGGGTATGCGTGGGCCAGCCAGTCGCGGATCATCTCCATGACCGCTATGAGGACTAGCAGGAGTATCTGGCGGTCGATGCGAGGCTGACGGAGGTTGCGTCGGACCCAGCGGTAGAGGCTCAGGTCAATGAAAGGCGTGAACGACCAAATCTCATCCCTCTCGACCAGGCGGCCCAGCAGGCCTGCGGCCAGGCCCAGGGCGGCGTTGAAAGGCAGGGCCAGGTACTCGTGGTGATAGACGGCGGGCGCCGACAATACGGCTCCGCCCAGCACGGCCCAGCCTGGCCCCAACAGCAGGCCTAGCAGAATCACGGTTGCAAAGGAGATATCGGCGGCCAGAAAGTTGGGCACGGTCAGCCGCACCCACACGCCCAGCGTGAGCGGCACCAGGAAAAAGGCCAGCAAAGCCAGGGTCTGGCGGGAGCTGCGGCGCTCGGCAAAGAACAGACGCCTGAAGCTGCCGGCCCGCGCCAGGATGCTGGCCACCGAGGCGACCACCCCCAGCTTGACCAGCAGCGTAATCAGAATGAGCTTATCCGTCACCCCATCACTGTATCGCGCCGCGGGCAGAGCATCCAATCCGGAGCTATTCGATTGGGAGAACCACGCCTTTGCCGGGTGGCAGCAGAAGATTAGCCTTTACGTGAGTTGCTCCCGGTTTGTGCTTCTTCGTTCTTCTTGACCAAACGTTAGGAGGGCATGGAACATGAACGCCGTCCCTATCAGGATAAAGGACAGATCATGCGGCCGGTAGTCTCCTAAGATCGGTCCGGCGAGGAATCCGACAAGGGCCGATCTTTCAGCGATATTTTGATTCCTCGTCAGGGTGCAAGCCTTGAATCCATTTCTTGCCGGCGCCGATTCCAGCATCGAGGGCGCTGTTTCGCGTCCGGCGCCTAAGACCCGGAAACGACGCCTGCCATCGTGTTTCGATGGGTTTGCCATCCCGATCGAGGATCGTTACAACTCCGACGCTCCATCCTGCGGGGCGCAAATCCTCCGGTTCACAGTTAATGGAATGGCCGTGAAACCTACCAAGAAATTGTCCATGGGCTTCATAAGCATTCCTCCGCGGACGGAAACGAATGCCGCGTCAACGGGATTCTAAGACAGCACCCATTTGGGCGGCTAAGTGCGTTCTTGGGCGTAAACTGAAAGTGCATGGACATTGCCCGAGACGGACTCAGTCCAGAATCCTCTTTGCTCGCCTCGCGGACGGCTACAGAGTCCGATCCGGCGCGGGCGGCGGCCTTGTTTGAACAGTCGGTCAGGATCATGGCGCGGCTTCGGGCGCCGGACGGCTGCCCCTGGGACCGCGAGCAGTCCTTCGATTCGATTCGCAAATACACGCTGGAAGAGACCTACGAGGTCTTCGACGCCATCGAGCGCCGCGACTGGCCGCACCTGGCCGAGGAGCTGGGCGACCTGATGCTACAGGTACTCTTCTATGCGGAGATGGCGGCCAACAATGGCCATTTCACCATTGCCGATGTGCTTGAGCATCTGAACCGCAAGCTGGTGCGCCGGCATCCTCACGTATTTGGCGAGGAGGCTTCGCTCGCGGCGGGCAACCAGGCGCGTGTCGATGCCGAAGTGGCGGGCTCTTCCGCGGCGGTACTGCGCAACTGGGAGGAGATCAAGGCGGCGGAGAAGGCATTGCATGCGGCAGACGCGCCTTCGGCGCAAAGGCTGCCGGCGTCGAGATTGGATACGGTCCAGCGGGCGTTGCCGGCGCTGGCCGAGGCCGCCAAGCTGGGAGCCAAGGCTCGCAAGTCCGGTTTCGACTGGCCGCATTGGCGCGATCTGCTGCCCAAGTTGGCCGAGGAGACGGCGGAGCTGGAGGCCGAGGCCGCATCGGACGATCCGGCACGCAAGCCGGCCGTGGAAGCGGAATTGGGCGATCTGCTCTTTACCGTGGTCAACCTTGGCCGCCATCTGGGCGTGGACGCCGAGATGGCGTTGCGGGGCTGCAACCGGCGCTTCAGGCAGCGCTTCGGCGAGATGGAAGCTTCGACGCCCAGGCCGCTCGAAGAGCTTTCTCCGCCGGAGTTGGAGGAGCTGTGGGAGCTGGCGAAGCGGAAGCTCGCCGCGGCCGTCCCGGATTCCCAACCGGAGGCAGAGGCATGATCGTTATTCGGTCCTGCGAGGGGTTTGAAGAGCTTGAGGCTTGCGTCAGGCTTCAAGTGGAGACCTGGGGCTACAACGAGGGAGATGTCATTCCTCGCAGGGCGTTTGTGGTGGCGCAGAAGATCGGCGGCCAGGTGATCGGCGCTTTCGATACGGAGGCTTCCGGCTCCACGCCGAATGGCAGCCCAGAGTCGCTCGTTGGTTTCACACTCGCTTTGCCTGGAGTGAAAGCCGGTGAAAGCGAACCGCGCGCGTACTTGCATTCCCACATGCTGGCGGTCAAGGACGAATATCGTAATCGCAGCCTTGGAATGAAACTCAAGCTCGAACAGCGGCGCGAGGCGCTTGCGCGGGGGATAAAGCTGATCGAGTGGACCTTCGACCCGCTGGAAATCAAGAACGCCTATCTCAATATCCACAAGCTGGGAGCAATAGCAAGAGAGTACAGGGCGAATTTCTATGGTGTATCCTCATCTCAACTGCAAGGCGGGCTGCCCACGGATCGCTTACTGGCGGAGTGGCGGCTCGATTCGACCAGAGTGAAGGCAGTTCTCGATGGCTGCCCGGCAGTCGCGCAGCCGATCGAAGAGCGAATCGAACTTCGTATTCAGGTTCCGGCCTCCATCTATCAATGGAAGGCATCCATAATCGGCCGGGAGCGAGCTCTGGCTATTCAGATGGAGAACCGGAGGATGTTTCGACAGGCGTTTTCCCGGGGGTTGGCCGTGCTTGGCTTTTCCCGGGATGCGGAAGGGAATGGAGTCTTCGAGCTGGGCTATCCTACCCCGGCTGAACTGGATTGATCTCGCGAGGAAGACAAGAGAGATATGAGAATCGATGCGATTGTCCTGCGTGAACTGCACATGCCCCTGGTACGGCCGTTTGAAACCAGCTTAGGAGTAACCCGCAAGCGAAGGATTCTTCTCGCCGAGATCAAGTCGGAAGGGCTGACCGGCTGGGGCGAGTGCACGGCGGGCGAGCGGCCGTTCTTTTCCGAGGAGTCGACCGACAGCGCCTGGGCCGCGATCGTCCAGGAGCTGGGGCCGATGCTGGCCTCGGAGACGCCGGAACACGGCGGGGATTGCCCGCGAATCTTTCGCCAGGTGCGCCACAATCGCATGGCCAAAGCAACGCTAGAAGACGCCATCTGGGATCTTGAGGCGCAACGCGAGGGCGTTTCTCTTTCTCTTCTGCTCGGCGGCGTACGCGACATAATTCCCTGCGGCGTGTCGCTGGGAATTGAAGCTTCGATTCCCGATCTGCTAGAGACGATCGAGAAGGAGTTGGCGGCCGGCTACCAGCGCATCAAGCTCAAATGCAAGCCGGGCTGGGATGTCGAGGTCTTCGAGCGGGTGCGGAGCCGATGGCCGGGCGTTACTCTTAGTTGCGACGCCAACTCGTCTTATAGGCTCAAGGACGCCGACCACCTGACTGCGTTCGATGCCTTCGACCTGCTGATGATCGAGCAGCCCTTGTGGCACGATGACTTCTACTATCACTCGATGCTGCAAAAGCGATTGCAAACGCCCATCTGCCTGGACGAATCGATCCACAACCGCCGCGACGCATTGGCGGCCATCGAGATGGAGTCGTGCCGCATCATCAACATCAAGCTGGGGCGCGTGGGCGGCTTCTCCGAGGCCATAGCGGTCCACAACGCGGCCCAGGAGCGGGGCATTCCGGTCTGGTGCGGCGGAATGCTGGAATCCGGCGTGGGACGGTCGCATAATATTGCGCTCTCGACTCTCGAAAACTTCACGCTGCCCGGCGATGTGTCGGCTTCGGCGCGCTACTGGGCTGAAGACATCGTCGAGCCCGAGGTTACCGTTTCTTCCTTGGGCGAGATCGCCGTGCCGGATACTCCGGGGCGCGGCTACGAGGTGCGAACGGAGCTGGTCGAGCGGCTCACCGTGCGCAAGGAGACGATTCGCGCCGTGGAGCTGGTGGGATAAGCATTCTTACATTCCTGCTGCCTATTACATCAGTTGGCTGCCATGTCGTTTTTCAGCGCGGAATGAAAGCAGGACAGCAACACGATCCGCTGGGCCTTCACGTGAACCACACCCTCCTGATTCTGCAGCTTTCCTTCAATCAGCAGAAAGCGGCTGCGCGTGACGATGAGGCGATTCTCCTCGAAGATATCGGGTGTGAGGATGACGTTGGCGATGCCCGTTTCGTCTTCGAGCGAGAGAAAGACGAAACCCTTGGCAGTGCCTGGCCGCTGGCGGCAGATAACGCGACCGGCGATGCGAACTCGTCGATTGCTGCCGCCGCGTTCAAGCTCATGTGCTGAGAGAATGCCTTGCCGGCGCAGGCTTTCGCGTTCGTAGGCCATGGGATGCGGTCCGGTGGTGATGCCGGTTCCCGCGTAGTCGGCGGCCAGGCGCTCCTCGTCGGTCATCTGCCGCAAGGGCGCGGATTTTGGCGCCTGTGCCGGCGCATCCGCCGCGCCGCGCAGCAGCGGGCCAACGGGCGGCCGGCCTGCTCCACCTGCCAGAGCGCGTCGCGGCGATGGTCCACATGCTCAATCGAGTTAAGCGCGCCGGCGCGAGCCAATGCGACAAGCTCCTTGCGATTGAGCTCCGGCACTTGCAGCGCCAGCTCGTCCACAGTCGCAAAGGCAGCGTGGCAATCGCGCGCGGCGAGCAGCGCATCCACAGACGATTTGCGCAGGCCCTTGACGTAGTTGAGTCCAATGCGCAGCGACAGCGAGTGATCCGCTTCTTCTTCCAGCGTGCACAGCCACTCCGACCGCTGCACGCAGATGGGGCGCACGCGCAGGCCGTGGCGCTGCGCGTCCTTGATGAGCACGGCGGGCGAGTAGAAGCCCATGGGCTGATTGTTGAGCAGGCCGCAGGTGAAGGCCGCGAGGTAGTGAACCTTGAGATAGGCCGAGGCATAGGCGATGAGCGCGAAGCTGGCCGCGTGCGACTCGGGAAATCCATACATGGCGAAGGAACTGATACCCTGCACAATGTTGTCTTGCGCCTCGGGGCCAATGCCGTTGCGCGTCATGCCGTCGCGCAGGCGGCCTTCGAGGTTTTTCATGCGCTGCATCGAGCGGCGCATGCCGACCGCGCGGCGCAGTTCTTCGGCCTCTGCGCCGGTGAAGTTTGCCACGGTCATTGCCATGCGCAGCAACTGCTCCTGAAAGAGCGGAACGCCGAGGGTGCGCTTGAGCACTGGTTCAAGCGATGGATGCGGATAGGTGACCTCCTCTTTGCCCTGGCGGCGGCGCATGTAAGGATGCATCATCTTGCCCACGATGGGTCCAGGGCGGATGATGGCCACCTGCACGACAAGATCGTAGAAACGCGTTGGCGCGTTGTGCGGAATGGAAGCCATCTGCGCGCGGCTTTCCACCTGAAACATGCCCACCGTGTCGGCCTTGCACAGCGTCTCGTAGACCAGCGGATCTTCAGGCAGTGCGGCAAGGTCGATTTCCTTCTTGTAGTGGCGCGGAATCAGTCTCGATGGAATCCTTGAGCACGGCCATCATGCCCAGTCCGAGCAGATCCACTTTGATGAGGCCGAGGTCGGCGCAGTCTTCCTTGTCCCACTGGATCACGGTGCGGCCGGGCATGGAGGCGCGCTCGATGGGCACAACGCGATTCAGCATTCCGGCGCAGATGACCATGCCGCCGGAGTGCTGGCCGAGATGGCGCGGCAGATCTCTCATGCGCTGGCAGAGGTCGAGATAGCGGCGCGATGCGCGGATGTCGCGCATCGAAGCCTGCCTGCTCGAAGTGGCTGGCCATGGTGTCGTTCTCGCCGCGCCACTCCCAGTGGCCGACGAGGCCGGAGAGGCGCGCCAGTTGCTCCTCTTCAAAGCCGAGCGCCTTGCCCACCTCGCGCGCCGCCGAGCGGCCGCGATAGGTGATGACGTTGGCGGTCATGGCCGCGCCCAGCGAGCCGTAGTGTTCGTACACATATTGAATGACCTGCTCGCGCTGGTCGCCGCGAGGGCAGATCGAGGTCGATGTCGGGCCACTCGCCGCGGTTCTCGTTGAGGAATCGCTCGAAGAGCAGCTCCATGCCGACCGGATCGACGGCGGTGATTTCAAGCGCGTAGCAGACGGCGGAGTTGGCCGCGGAGCCGCGTCCCTGCACCAGGATTCCATGCCGCTGGCAGTAGCGGATCAGATCCCAGACGATGAGAAAGTATCCGGCGAATCCCAGCTTGGCGATGAGCTTGAGTTCATGGCGGACCTGCGCGCGCGCTTTGTCGAGCAGATGCCGCTTGGCAGGCGATCCGTAGCGCTTGCGCACGCCTTCCTCGACGCGCTTTTCAAGAAAGCTGTCCATCGTTTCGCCGTCGGGCACGGGATAGTGAGGGAACTCATAGCCGAGATTGTCGAGCGTGAATTCAAGCCGGTCGCTGACGATGCGGGTGTTGGCGATGGCCTCGGGAATATCGCGAGAAGAGCGCTTCCATCTCGCGGGCAGGGCGCAGAAGGCGTGAATCGTTCGCAGTGAGCAGGCGGCCTGCCCATCGAGCGTGGTGTGGTGGCGAATGGTTGTGAGCACGTCGAGAATCTCGCGGTCTTTTTCCGTGGCGTAGCGAACGCCGTTGGTGGCAATCACAGGCAGCAGGAGAGAGGATGCAAGACCGAGCAAGCGACTGATTGCGGCACTCTTCGTCGCGTTGCTGGTGGCGCTGAAGTTCGATATAAAGATTGCCGCGGCCGTAGATTGCCGCGAGCCGTTCGGCGATCTTGCGCGTCTGTTCCTGCCCGCCGTTTGCCAGCGCAGCGGCGAGCGGGCCTTCGTCGCCGCCGGTTAGGCAGATCAAGCCGGCGGAGAACTCTTCAAGATCTTCAAGCGTGGCTGCGCCCTCGGCTTTTGTTGTCTCGCGCATCTTGAAGCGCGTGATGAGCTGGCAGAGATTTCTGATAGCCGGTTTGCGATGCGCAGAGCAAAAGGATGCGCGGGGGCTCGGCAGGAAACTGATGCGGCAGCCACGACGGCGGCGTGAGCCGATTGCCAAAAGTGCTGACCGCGATCTCCGCGCCGATATGCGCCCTGACGCCGCATTCTTTCGCCATGGTGTGAAAGCGCGCGACGCCGTAGAGGCCGTTGCGATCGGCCAGGGCGAGGGCCGGCATGTCGAGTTGCTGCGCGCGTTCGGCCAGCGCCTCAGGCTGCGATGCGCCGGCAAGAAAGCTGAAGGCGCTGGCGGCGTGCAGCTCGACGTATTCGTCGCCGTTCATCATAGAAAGCACCTGTTAGTACCGTGTCTTGATGATCTCGTGCTTTCCCAGGTCCCCAAATGCGAGGGACCTGGGGCACCCAGGGCTTCTGCTCGGATTACGAAATCTCGTGGACACAGCACTAGTCATAGAAGGCCTCCAGCCGCCACTCGTTCCGCGCGCAATCGCAAACCAGAAGGCAGGCGATGGAAGCGCCGCTGTCGGTTTCAGCCAGCACGTCCCACTCCTCAGTGTTCCAGGCGCCGGCAGACCACCAGCAACCGCTTGTTCTCCACGGCCCGTAGGCTGCCACGACCTTAAAGCTGCGTTCGCGGTCGCTAAAGGCAGCCGGCCTGAGCGCGCGCAGTTGCACACGAACCGGCGCCGCCGGCCTCACGCGCCGCAGAGCCAGCCGCGGACGGTTCGCCTGCGAAGATTTGGCCGAGCCCCATCCGCTACCAACCGCGAAGCTTTCCATGCGGAAGCTGCCCGGCCGGTGCGAGTCTTCCAGCACAGGTGAGCCGACGCGATCTTCACCGGCGATGGCTTTGAGGCGTGCGATAGTTACGTCCAGCCGCGAGGGTTCGGGAGTCTGCGGCGCGAAGAGTCCAAGTTGTACCTGGCTGGATTGGCCAGCCTCCGCGGTAAGCGTGAGCGAGAGCACGGCGGCCTGCGGCGGATGCGCCGCGATCTCCAATTGCAGCAGCTTGAGCAGGAACTTGCGGTCGGCGGTGGCGAGCGCCGGCCGGATCGCGCGCCGGTATGCTACCCCGCCCTCCAATTTCATCTTGACGGCAAGCGAAGCCAGCGAAAGCGCCCGCGTAGATGCGCGCTCCACCAGGCAATCGATCATGCGCGCGCCGATGAATAGCAGCGAGTCGGCGTGCTCTACGGGGGTCTCGAAGCCGCAAAACTCCTGGAGAGTGAACTCGGCCTCGATGGGCTGAAAGGTATGCGGCAATGCGCCCTGGGCGAGCGAGCGCCATGCGGCGGCCTGCGGCCCTAGGCGCGCCACCAGGTCGCTCTCTGGAAGCGCGGCCAGCTCACCCAGGGTGCGAATGCCCCAAATGGCGAAGGTCTCGGCGTGTTCTTCGTTGAGACTGAGCAGCGAAATGGGCAGTTTTGCCAGAAAAGCCGGCTTCCTGCTTGTGGGGAATCACAGCGATTCCGCGCGCGCCGGCGGCCTTGAAGCGGGCGGCGTGGAAGTTGGAGCTGACGGCGACCGAGGCCCGAAAGCCGGCTGCAGCGAGGGCCTCGCGCAGCCTTTGGGCTAACGCCTCCGGCGGGCCGAAGAGCCGTTCCGTGCCAGCAATGTCCAAAACGAATGTGCAGGCCATTCCCTGGCTTGCGTCCTCGATCCGTGGAGAGAAATGTGCGGCGCACTCCAGAAAGACGGCGCGGGCGGCAGCCTCCGTCTCAACGGAGCGCGCTATAAGGCGCAGCCCGGGAATGCTTTCTGCTTCAAGCCGCGTCATCCCCAGAGATACGCCTCTCAGATGCGCAGGCCGGTTGAGGGAGCAGACCGTCTCAAGCGGCGCGCGGCCTTCAAGCACGGCCACCGGCTCCGATTCAAGCTCCGTGCGCAGGCGCAACAAAGCTTGCGCGGGAAACTCCACGGCGTGCGCGCAGGCATAGTGATCATCTTTCATGCGCGTAGCTCCTGTTGCCATTGGCTTGTTGCCGGCCAGGTTGCCGCGGGCGGCTTGCGCAGGCCGGGCCAACGGGGTATGTGCTGCGGCGGCGACGCGCCCGGACCGTACCTGGTATGTCAAGCCGCTCAGCACGGTCTCGCCGTCCGCCAGCGCATGCCGGGGCGCGCACTCCAAAACCACCGCCGCGCTGGATTGCGCAAGCGGCTCTTGCGCGAGCACCAGCAGAGAACACCGCGCGCGGCCGGCCGCCTGGCGGAAGCGGAACCAGGTAGCCAGCGGAATCCTCAAGCCGTGCTCCGGGGCCGTGCCGCCAAGGTCGAGCACCAGGGCTGCAAAGCCGCCCGCCTGCAGCAGCAGGTCGGTTGCGCGCAGGGCCTGATCGAGGCGCGGCCAGGGCTTGGCAGACGAGGGCTTGGCACGATCTTGACCGCGGGCGATTGGACTCTCGCTCCGGCAGCGAACCCAGAGCAACTGCCTGAGGTTTACCCCGCTGGCTGCCGCCGACTCCGCGTCCAGGGCGTCGCCGGCATCCACCCAGGCGCAGACCAGGCCCTCCCGCGTCCGCCCGGCCACAAACGAGAGCGCCAGAGTGGTGCGGCCTGAGGATTCCGGCCCCGCTACTTCGCTGATGGCGCCAACGGGCAATCCGCCGCCCAGCAGGCGATCCACCTCGTCAATGCCGGTCGGCGCAGTTTCGCGGATGGCGCGCGGCGCCGGCGTGAGCGCGGCGGGAAAGCGGCGTTCGAGGGCGTGTTCGATCTGGATGCGAACGGCGGAGGCGGAAGGCATAGCTATATTCGCCTTTTATTCGCTCTATGATCGCTCATTCTCTGCCCCATGTCAAAGGGAATCTGAGTATTGTGCGATTGTCCTCAGGCTCTTATTAATCACCTCAACGAAAGTGAGGCGCGTCACATTCGCTACACTGGTCAGTGGCTATACTCGGAGTCACTCCGAACGGCTTCCAGGAGCCCCATGCTTCAATTTCCCGCTGTAGACCCGATTCCTCTGCCGGCCCCGATATGGCTGCTGAAATTGCTGCATATCGTTACCCTGGCGCTGCACTTTGTGGCCGTTGAAATGCTGCTGGGCGGACTGCTGCTCGCGGTTCTGCTCAGTCTCTTCCGCGGTTCGCCGGCCGCGATAGTCACCGCGCGAGCGCTGGCCCGCCGGCTCACGGTGGTGATGACCTTTGTCATCAACCTGGCCGTGCCGCCGCTGCTCTTTGCCCAGGTTCTTTACGGCCGGGCGCTTTACACCAGCAGCGTGCTGATCGGCCTCTATTGGATCTCGATCATCGGCCTGCTCATGCTTGCCTACTGGCTGCTCTACCGGTTCTCGGCGCGGCTTGCAGCGGGCAAATCGGCCTGGTGGGTGGGGCTGACCGCGTGGCTGCTGGCCGGTTTCATCGCCCGCCTGCTCTCCACCAATATGACGTTGATGCTGCGCCCCGAGGTCTGGCGCAAGATGTACTCCGCCTCGGCCATGGGCGCCTATCTGCCCACCGGCGACCACACCCTCGAGCCGCGCTGGCTGCTGATGCTGGCCGGGGGCCTGTTCATCGGCGGGCTGTGGCTGCTCTATCTGGCGGGCCGCTCGACCTTCACCGCGGATGAGAAGCGATTTGTGGCCGGCCTGGGCGGCAAGCTGGCCGCCGGCTTTGGCCTTGTCTATCTGGCGGCCGGGTTATGGGCCATCAGGGTGCAGCCCGAGGTCGTCAAGGCCGGGCTTGCGGGGCACACAGGTTATTCGTTCTACAGGTTTGCCGGTTACGCCGGCTACGGCTGGCTGGCCCTGGTGGCAGTGGCCGTTCTGCTGGGCGCCTATGCCGGGTTTGGCAAACTCGCAGCCGCCTGGATCGGATGGGCCGGCGTTCTGCTGGCCGTGCTGATCGAGATCGCTTTCACCATCTGTCGCGACGGCGTGCGCGACCTCACCTTGTTAAGCAAAGGCTACGACGTGTGGGATCGGGCCGTGGTCACGAATTGGTGGGTCGTCGGACTCTTCCTCGTCCTCTTTGTCGCGGGCCTGGGCGTGGTTGGATGGCTGATTTCGGTGGTGGCGCGCGCAAAGAAAACCATGGAGGCCGCGGCCTGACTCCGCGCGATGAGATTGCCATGAGCGAAGAGACGAATCTCCCAGCAAATATCGTCGAAGAACCCGGCGAACAAGCTACGCGCCGCGCTTTCCTGGCCGCGGCCGGCGTAGCCGGGCTGTGTTACGCCGCCGCGCTTGCCTATCCTGTCTACCGCTATCTGGCCTCGCCGGAAGAGATGGCGCTCTCTGCCACGGCAGTTACCGAGGTTACTCTCAAAGATGCGCAGAAGCTGCCTTTGGGCGCGGTACTCATGTTCAAGTTCGGCACGTCTCCTGCGATGCTTATTCACCACGAGGACGGCCGCTGGGTCGCGCTGACCGCGGTCTGCACACACCTGGGCTGCACGGTGCAATATGAGCCGGCGCCGGCCGATCGCATTCACTGCGCCTGCCACGGCGGGGTTTACAACGCCTACACCGGCGCCAACGTAAGCGGTCCGCCGCCCAAGCCGCTCAAGGTATTCAAGGTAACTCCCGGCGACGCCGGCGTAGAAGTGTCGCGGAGTTAGGCATTTCACAACCGAGCTTATAACTTCTCTCAAACAAAGGAGCAATTCAATGGGAATCCTCGATCTCTTCAGTCTCAAGGGCAAGAACGCGCTGGTTACCGGATCGGGACAGGGTCTGGGAGCCGGCATGGCTATCGCATTCGCCCAGGCCGGCGCCAATGTAACATTGCATAACTACGACAAGGTATTGGACTCAACGATCGAGGAGGTGGAGAAGACGGGCGTCAAGTATATCTGCCGGTCGGGCGATGTCTGCGACAAGGCAATTGCCCACATGCTGGTGGACGACACGGTCGCGACCTTCGGCTCGATCGATATTCTTGTCAACAACGCGGGCACGATTCGCCGCGCTCCCGCCGCCGAACACTCCGAGGAATTCTGGAACACCGTTATCAATACCAACCTAAACTCCGTGTGGTTCCTCAGCCAGTACGCAGGCAGACTGATGCTGGCGCAAGGCCACGGCAAGATTATCAACACCGCTTCGCTGCTAGCCTTCCAAGGCGGCATTCTAGTTCCCGGTTATGCCGCCGCCAAGGGCGCAGTGGCGCAGTTGACCAAGGCGCTGGCCAATGAATGGGCCGACAAGGGCATCAATGTGAACGCCATTGCTCCCGGCTATATGGCCACCGATAACACGGCGGCATTGCGCGCCGACCCGGTTCGCTCCGCCGCCATCCTTAGCAGGATTCCGATGGGAAGATGGGGCTTGCCTTCGGACTTGGCCGGAGCAGCCGTATTCCTTGCCTCCGATGCAAGCAATTACGTGAACGGCCACATTCTGGTTGTGGATGGCGGATGGCTCTGCCGCTAGCAAGAAGTAAGACATGGGTGCCTCATCCTTGCTGCGTTCTTGTTCTTGTCGCAAGGTTGGGATAGCACCAGGCGAAATCGAAGGAAAGTAACATGACTGCAAAGACCATCACAAGCTCTGTATACGATTGGGTTGACGAGCGGCTGGGCCTCAGCGAGTTGGCCGAATTCGCGCGCCACAAGACCGTCCCCGTCCACTCCCAGTCCTTCTGGTATTACTGGGGCGGAATCTCGCTCTTCCTCTTCATGGTGCAGTGCTTCACGGGCGTGCTCCTGCTGGTTTACTACCGGCCGGGTGCGGAGGCCTTCGAATCGGTCCGCCAGATCACCTTTGTGATGAACTTCGGCTGGCTGATCCGTTCGGCGCATGCATGGTCCGCCAACCTGATGATCTTCTCCATCCTCGTCCACATGTTCTCGGTGTACTTCATGAAGGCCTACCGCAAGCCGCGCGAGTTCGGCTGGCTCAGCGGCATGGCGCTTCTGGGCATCGCCTCGGTCTTCGGATTCTCCGGCTACCTGCTGCCCATGGACGAGCTCAGCTACTTTGCCACCAAGGTCGGCCTGGAAATTCCCGCGGCTATTCCGGGGATCGGCCCCGCGGTGGCCAACATGCTGCGCGGCGGCCCCGAGGTGGGCGAGTTTACCGTGCAGCGCTTCTTTGCCCTTCACGTTGTGGTGCTGCCGGCCCTGTTCGTACCGCTGCTCGCCTTTCACCTGTGGCTAGTGCAGCGCCACGGCAACGCCTCGCCGCCCAGCGTTGAAGCTCTGCCGCCGGAGCAGCGCAAGTCCATGCCCTTCATGCCCAACTTCCTGCGCAAGGATCTGGCCATGTGGCTGATCTCGCTGAACATTCTGGCGCTGCTGGCTTCGGTCTTTCCATGGGCTTTGGGCAAGCAGGCCGACTCCCTGGTGCCCGCGCCCGCCGGCATTCACCCCGAGTGGTACTTCATGAGCCCTTTCGAGATGCTCAAGCTGTTGGGAAGCGTGCTGCCCGGTGAATCCGGCGAGATCGCGGGAATCCTGGTCTTTACTCTCGGCATCGTGCTCTGGATTTTGATTCCCTTTTACGACATCAAGAAGGAATCCGGCCAGCGCGCCCGCGCCGCGCACTACTTCGGCCTGCTGGCGGTCTTCGCCCTGCTGGCCACGACGGTTATTGGCTATTGGACCATTCGGTAACGCAGCTTTTAGCTGTTAGCTTTTAGCTCATCGTACTGAATCGAGACGCAAAGCATTGGGCTTGGACGAGCTAGAAGCTAATAGCTAACAGCTAAGAGCTAGGAGCTGTACATGAACTATCCATTCTGGGACATTCCCTATCTCGGCTCGGGCTGGGTGATCGGCATCATCGCCATCTTCCATGTCATGATCTCGCAGTTCGCCGTGGGTGGCGGCTTCTACCTGCCCATGGCCGAGCGCAAGGCCCAGCACATGGCCGACCCCGCGATGCGTTCGGCATGGCTCGCCCAGCTTGTCAGCCACTCCCGGTTCTTCCTCATTCTCACCGGCGTATTCGGCACTATCTCCGGCGTGGGCATCTGGTTCGCCATCGGACTTACCCACCCCGAGGCCACCAGTACGCTGATTCATAACTTCGTCTTCGGCTGGGCCATGGAGTGGGTCTTCTTCCTCGTCGAGCTATCCACCGCCGCCGTCTACTACTACACCTGGAACAGGATCGACGACAAGCTGCACCTTACCGTGGGCTGGGTTTACGCTGGCGCCTCGGCCGCCACGCTCATCATCATCAACGGCATTCTCGCCTTCATGCTGACCCCAGGCGACACATGGCTCTCCGTCGCCGGCACCGGCCAGGAGGCCAGCAAGTTCTGGAACGCCTTCTTCAATCCCACTTACTGGCCCAGCCTCTTTCTGCGCTGCGGCGTTTGCATCTCGCTGGCCGGCGTCTGGGCGCTCATCACCTCCAGCCGCATCGATGGCGACAAGCAGCCGGCCCTCAAGGCGTCGCTCGTAAAGTGGAGCGTCAAGTGGCTGGTGCCCTCCTTTGTGGCCACGCCGTTTCTCATGATCTGGTATCTCTTCATGGTTCCCGCATCGCAGCGCGCGCTGCTCACCCTGGGCATCGACACCATCGGCGCGGGCACCTTCTCCACCGTTACGCGCATCGCTCTCATCATCATTGTCACTTCGGCCACCATCGTCGGCGTCGCGTACTTTCTGGCTTATCGCAACCCGGCGGACTTCAATCTCTCCCACGCGGTTGCCGTGCTGCTGCTGGCGCTTATGGCTACCGGCGCCGGCGAATACTCGCGCGAGATGCTGCGCAAGCCATACGTCATCGGCCGGTGGATGTACTCGAACGGCGTGCGTGTTCCGTATGTCAGCCGCATCAACGCCGAGGGGTATTTGGTGCATTCGAACTGGGTCTGGCAAGGTCAAACGACGAATGACAAGCTCGTGCCGCCGGGCTCTAACGTCGCGGCCGATCCCGAAACCAGCTACTCCCGCGGCGAAGCCATCTTCCGCGGCGAGTGCGGTTCTTGCCACACGCTCTCCGGCTATCGCCCGCTCAAGAGCCTGCTTGCCGGCCGCGACCGCGCCAACATCGGCAGCTTCATTACCATGCTCCACGAGTACAAGCCCGACTCGCCCTATCGCCGCTTTATGCCGCCCATGGTGGGCACCAAACAGGACGTGGACGACCTGGCTAACTACCTCAGCGCAAAGGTCAACACGCCTGCGCCGAGCGCGCAGAAGGTCGCATTGACGGCGCAAAAGTGATCTCTCGGGATGGAACTTATTGAAAAAGCAGGCCTTGTGTCAGGGCACGACTTCAGTCGTGCCGAAAGTGCCGTAAGACTTAGTGCGGGCTTTAGCCCCCGAGCACCAGGATTCAGCCTCAAGTCAGTTTTACGACAAGTTTCCAAGCGGGAACGGAAGGCGTGCTTTGAGGGTCGCTCGCGGCGCGTCTCGGCATCCTGGCTCAGGCCCAAAGAATGGAACCGGCCAGAGCTCTGCTCCGTATTTGAGAGTGAGTGGGGCTTCTGAAGGAGCGATCGACTATGGCTTTCTTCTGCAATCGTTGCGGGATAGGGTTGCCCGACAGCGCACGCTTCTGTTCGAGTTGCGGCGCGGTGGTTTCGGGGCCGCAGTTCATGATGGGCAGGCCGCTGGTCCGGCCGCTCGTAGGGCGCCGACTTGCCGGAGTTTGCCTGGCGCTGGCGCAGGCCTATAACTGGGATGTGGCCCTGGTGCGCGTCTTCACCGTCATCGGGTTCTTCTTCTCCGGCGGGCTGGTGTTTGTGGCCTACCTCGCCGGCTGGGTGGGGATTCCCTCGGAAGAGTATCCTGCTGGTATATGAACGGCAGCTATGAGTGGGACGGAGCGCGGCAGGGTTTTCAGGATACCGGGGCAGGGATGACGGTTGTGTTTCTGCATCCCACGCCGCTCGATGGCCAGTATTGGCGTCCCCTGATTGAAGACCTGGGCGGCGTGCGGGCCATCGTGCCCGACCTGCGCGGGCATGGCAGCTCTGAGCTGGGCCGGAACCTGCCGGTGGGCGGCTTCGCGCTGGTTCCCGACGCGCCGGTGCTGACCATCGCGCAACTGGCCGGCGACGTTCTTGCTCTCCTGGACCATCTTGACGTTACTGAGGCAGTCTTTGCAGGCTGCTCGATCGGCGGTTATGTATTGCTGGAGCTGTGGCGCAGGGCGCCGGAGCGGATGCGGGGCTTGGTCTTTGTCTGCTCCAAGCCGCAGGCCGACGCCGAGGCCAATCTGGCCCGCCGCGCCGCCAACATTAGGCAGTTGCGAGCCGAGGGAACCGCAAGGCTATTCGACGGAATGGCTCAGAGCCTGATTGGAGCGACAGCGCGCGAGCGGCATCCTGAAATCGCAGGCGAGCTTCGGGCGCGCATGACGCTGACGCCGGAAGCGGCCGTGGCCGTGCAGGCGGGCTTGGCCACGCGTCCCGACTCCGTGCCCACCATGGCCACCATCGATGTCCCGGTGCTGGCGATTGCGGGCGGCGAGGACTCCGGCGTAACTCCGGCGGAGATGGAGGTCTTCAACACCGCGCCGGGTGGATGCGAGTTTCACCTGCTGCCCGACGCGGGGCACTTTGCCGCCTATGAGCAGCCGCGCAAAGTGGCCGCCCTGCTGGCCGAGTGGCTGCGCCAGCCCGGGGATTGAGTCACCGGTCAAACTGAGACATGGCGCGGGGCTGGCAGTGTAAGCTTTTGAACGGCGGAGAAATCGGACTCCGATCGCCGGCAAAACGCGGGCTCCGATTGCTCACTCATGCAGGATCAATTGAATGGAGAACCTCGCAATGAAAAACTCAAGTTGACGCAACTTCCTGCGCACAGCGCCCGTAGCCGCCGCGGCAGGTATCGCACTTACCGATGCGGCGCTGTTTGCCGCGAAGGCCGGAGGCCAGAGCGCGCCGCCGGCGGTCACGGCAGCATTCCAACTGTTCACCGCGCAGACCATTCAGGACGACATCAAGGCCTTGCAAGCGGGGGGCAATAACAACCTGGTTGACGCCAAAACCATTCCCTGCCCGGTTGTTCTAACCACCGAGGTGGCAAAGAGCGCCAAGGAGTTCGAATGGCACGAGGGCCGCGACCATGTTCTACAGATACTCGAAGGATCGACGGTCTACGAGCTGGGCGGAACACCGAAGGACGCGCGCAACACCAAGCCGGGAGAATGGCTGGCGCCAGCGGCGGTGGGAGCGACGGCCTTGACCCTCAAGAAGGGCGACATGCTGGTGATTCCGCGGGGAACGCTGCACAAGCGGAGCACCGCGGAGAGTGTGACGTTCCTGCTGATCTCGCCGATGGGAAGCGCAAAGCCGTAGCCGGGACATCTTTCCCTTCAGGACGGGCGATTCATAAGCGGCCTGGCGCCGAGGGGCAGTCGCCACCGGCGATGTGAAAACCTGTGCACGATGCTGTAGGCTCAAGAGAACGCTCTCCCTCGGGAATCTCATCTTGAAGCTATCCGCCGCTCCATCTTCGCGCCCCTTTCAATACCCCCGTCCGGGGAGAGTCCTGCACTGCGGCGAGGTTTCTCTTGACGCACTGGCCAATCGCTTTGGCACGCCGCTTTACGTCTACTCGGCCGACCATATTGTGGAAAGGCTGGGCTTGTTTCAGCAGGCGTTCGAGGGCCGGGAGCTGCTGGTCTGTTATGCGCTCAAGGCCAACTCGGCGCTGGCCATTCTCAAGCTGCTCGCCGAGCGCGGGGCCGGCTTCGACATCGTCTCCGGCGGCGAACTGGAGCGGGTGCGGGCGGCCACGCCTGAAGCGACGGACCGCGTCGTCTTTTCCGGCGTGGGCAAGACCGCCGCGGAGATCGATCTGGCGCTCAAGGCCGGAATCCTCTCATTCAATGTCGAAAGCGAGGCGGAGCTGGCTCTACTCGCCGCCCGCGCGGCCAAACTGAAGAAGAAGGCGCGATTCGCCCTGCGCGTGAACCCCGACGTCTCGGCCGAGACCCATCCTTATATCTCGACGGGCCTGCGCGAGCATAAGTTCGGCATCGATATCCGCCAGGCGAAGAGGATATACAAGAGCGCGGCCGGCAACCGCTGGCTTGAGGCCTACGGAGCAAGCGTCCATATCGGGTCGCAGATTCGTTCTTCAGAGCCATTTGGCGCGGCCATGGAGCGGGTGAGCAAGCTGCTCGGGCAACTCCGCCGCGAGGGCATTGCGCTCAAGGCCGTGGATGCCGGCGGGGGTCTCGGAATCGACTACCACGGCGGCAGTTTTGACGCGGCGGCCAAGGTGTGGGAGTACGCCGAGGCCATCGGCCAGGCTCTCGCCGGCTTCGAGGGGCGGCTGCTCGTCGAGCCGGGGCGGTTCCTCACGGCCCAGGCCGGGGCGCTCCTGGCGCGGGTGCTCTATGTGAAGCGCAACGGCAAGAAGACCTTCGTGATTACCGACGCGGCCATGAACGACTTGATCCGCCCCGCGCTTTACCAGGCTTACCACGAGATAGTGCCGGTGAGCCCTCGCGAAGGCGCGGCGCGCATCGTCGATGTGGTCGGTCCCATCTGCGAGTCGGGCGACTTCTTCGCTCATGATCGCAAGCTGGCTCCGGTCGAGCCGGGAGACCTGATCGCGCTGCTCGACGCCGGAGCCTACGGCATGGCGCAAAGCTCGAACTACAATACGCGGCTGCGTCCGGCCGAGGTGCTGGTCGAGGGTGCGGAGGCGCGGCTCATTCGCCGCCGCGAGACCATGGCCGATCTGCTGGCGCCGGAGATTCTCTGATCTTACCGCACGATTTTCCGCGTCGACGGCGGTATGATCTCTTGTGAGGCAGCAATGGCGGAACGCATCACAATCGAGCCAGGTAAGCGATCTGGCCAGCCTTGCGTCCGAGGCCTGAGGATCACGGTCTGGGATGTTCTGGGCTGGCTGGCGGCTGGAGCGGACGAGGAGACGATTCTCGCCGACTATCCCGAGCTGGAAGCCGCCGATTTTCCCGCCATCTTCGACTACGCCGCGCGCGTAGGACGGCGCGTCGCGCTGTGAAGCTGCTCTTCGATGAGAATCTCTCTCGCCGGCTCGTCAGGCGCATTGCGGACTTGTTCCCGGATTCCGAACATATTGGCTCCAAGGGGCTGCTTCAAGCGCCGGACGCGGCGGTGTGGGAATTCGCAAACGCCAATGGTTTTGCAATCGTCACGGCGGATGCCGACTTTTACGAACTGGCCACTACGCTCGGGCCTCCTCCGAAGGTGATCTGGCTTCGAGGCTGCGACTATCCAACGGCGGTGGCTGAGAACCTTATTCGCAGTCAGGCAATTCGAATTGCGGAGTTTCTGACCGACCCGGAACGGGCGGTGCTGATTCTGCGGCGGCAATGACCAATGGCCTCATTCGCAGGCGCGAGACGATGGCCGACCTGCTTGCACCGGAGATCTCTTAGCCGTAGGTAGACGGTACATCTCCACTGCTTGAAACTCGCGCCTTCGACGGTCCGTCCTGACAACGTATTCCAGGGAGGGCTTTTACGATGCAATGGGGATTGAAGGTGACGTGCGCGCTCGCGGTTGCGGCATTCACGATGGGGCTTTCCGCAATGGCTTATGCCGACGCGCTTACAGTGAAGACCCAACAGGGCAAAGTCCACGGCAAAACGATCAACGACGGTAAGGTCAAGGCATTCATGGGGCTGCCCTACGCGGCGCCTCCGGTGGGCGATCTGCGCTGGAAGGCTCCCCAGCCGCCGGCGAAGTGGAAGGGCGAGCGCGATGCGACCAAATTCGGCGCGCACTGCGCCCAGAACCACGTCTTCGACGACATGATCTTTCAGGACCCAGCGCCCAGCGAGGATTGCCTCTTCCTGAACGTCTACGCGCCCGCCGATGCCAGCGCCAAAAGCAAGCTGCCGGTCATGTTCTGGATTCACGGCGGCGGCTATTCGGGCGGTGGCAGTTCCGAGCCGCGCCACAACGGCGACTTCCTGCCCACCAAGGGCGTGGTGCTGGTCACCATCAACTACCGGCTGGGCGTCTTCGGCTTTCTGGCCACAGAGGATCTGGCGAAAGAGGCCAACGGCGCGGCTGGAAACTACGGCCTGCTGGACATGGTGGCCGCGCTCCAGTGGGTCAAGGCCAACATCGGCAAGTTTGGCGGCGATCCGCAGAATGTGACCATCTTTGGCGAGAGCGCCGGCTCCTTTGCGGTCAGCACACTGATGGCTTCGCCCGCAGCCAGCGGGCTCTTCCAAAAGGCCATCGGCGAGAGCGGCTCGGCCTTGAGCGATGTACTGCCGACCGACGCCCTCGAAGCCCGCGAGAAGGCGGATGGCGCCTGGGTCGATTCGCTGGGCGTCAAATCGCTTCAGGAACTGCGCGCCCTTCCGGCCGACAAGATTCTCGATGCGGTAAAGACCAAGGGAAGGAGCGGGTTTCCGCCGGTTGTCGACGGCAAGCTGCTCACTGAGCCGGTAGCAGCCACCTACGCTGCCGGAAGGCAGGCGCACGTGCCGCTGCTGGCCGGGTGGAACCGCGACGAAGGCAGCTTCCTGGGAAATGGCATGACCGCGAAGAAGTGGATGGCCTATGCGGCCGACCACTTCAATGATCGGGCCGGGGAGTTCCTCAGGCTGTATCCCGGTGAAGCCGACGAGCAGGCAATGCGCTCGGCGGCGGATTATGGCGGCGATTCGTTCATCGCCTTTGGAACCTGGGAGTGGATCGAGGCTCACAGGAAGACCGGTGAATCGCCGGTTTACCGCTATCATCTGGAACTGGCCGCGCCGCCCAGCAAGTACCATCCCGGCTCCTTTGCCTTCCACTCCGATGACATCGAATACATCTTTGGGACGTTGGACACCCGGCCCGGCGCGACGTGGCGGCCTGAAGACCGCACACTGAGCGAGCAGATGATGAGCTACTGGACCAACTTCGCCAAGAACGGCGATCCCAACGGAGCGGGCTTGCCAGAGTGGCCGAAGTACGGCAAGGACGATGAGCTGATCCATCTCGACAGCCCCATTACCTCCGGCCCCGACAATCTGCGCCCGCGCTACGAGTTCCTGCTGAAGGGAATGCCGGCGTTTCATTTCTGAGCATGGAACCGGCTTTGCCGGTTCCATGCTCAGAATCGGGATGCGGGCTACACGTCCATGCGGATGGTGGGGGTCAAGGCCGTCGAGTATTCCCTTGACTATATATGTAATAAAATACATAATGAATGCATGGCCTGGGAAGTCGAATTCACGGATGAGTTTGGCGAGTGGTGGGACGGCCTCAGCATTGCCGAGCAGGAAAGCGTTCGAGTCTCGGTTGAACTGCTGGCCGAGCTCGGCCCCGCGCTTACCGCCCTATGCAGACACCATTCACGGTTCGCAGGTGCGGAATATGCGCGAACTGCGGATTCAGCATGAGGGCCGGCCTTATCGGGTTCTGTACGCATTCGATCCGCGGCGCACCGGCGTTCTTCTCATTGGCGGAGACAAGACAGGCAATCCCCGGTGGTACGAGGAATTCGTGCCGAAAGCGGAAGCCATCTACACGCAACATCTGCGCGAGATCGAAAAGGAGTAGAACTATGGCCCGGAACTTTAATGAATTGCGAGCGAAGATGTCGCCGGAAAGTCAGGCGCGGGTTGCAGCTCGCGTGAAGGCGGAACTGGCGCTGATGCCTTTGCACCAGCTTCGCCAAGCCCGCGAAATGACGCAAACCCGTCTGGCCGAAGTGCTGGAGATGGATCAGGGCAATATCTCCAAGCTGGAAAAGCGCACCGACATGTACCTCAGCACCCTGCGCAGCTACGTCGAAGCGATGGGGGGGGCGCTGGAGATTCGCGCCGTCTTCCCCGACGGGGATGTGAAGATCGATCTGCTGAACAAGCTGTCGGCCTAAGTACCTGCGGCATGGCCCGCTGCCTTCGGCTCTGGGAAGGGACGGTAGCGGTTTTCCACCCTTCGCAAAAAAAAGGCGAAGGATGGGGCGCCCAAATCTGAGGGAGAGTCAACAACCCGAAAAACTTGGGTTGCGCCGCCTGCCAGGTGGATAAGTCACCGGCGTGCCTATCGATCGGATCGTTGCCGTCGAAGAAGGCACGGGAATCGTACCCCACGCATTTCCCAAGGCGCCGCGCCTACAGACCGGCGCGCGGCGTCGCACGGAGCCGGCGCGCGTCCACCGTCAGGCTGCTTCGGGCGGGGTCGAAGCGATCTCCAGTTCGACATGCTGAGCGCCGAGGACGGGGTGATGGGCGGTGAGGCGCACCTTGCCGGGCAGCTCGGTGGCGCGAATCCAGACGGCGCCCTGTGCCTCCGACGAGCGCGAAGGGATTGTCGCCGATGAGTTCGGCCGGGCCCGTGAGTTCGAAGTCGAATGGCGTCGGCTGGCAAAGGGGCGAATCGCGTCGAATTCGTCGGTGACGCGCAGGACGACGCGCGTGGTGTCGGCTCCATCGGCAACGAGCGTTGGTGTCGTCGGGCAGCAGCGTGAATTTCTGGTCGACGCCCTTGCCGGAGAAGCTGCGCGAGATGACCTGCTTGCCCTGGATGAATCCGTCGATGCGCAGATCGCCCCAGGGTTCGACATGCTTGCTCAGGTCGGCGGTGAAGGGCGCGTATTTGAGATGCGGGAACTGCTTGCGGTCGGGATCGGCCTCGGCAACCAGCTTGCCGTCGACGTAGAACTTGAGGTGATCGCAGTTGGACGAGACCAGGGCGTTGGTGAAGCCGATGTTCTCATCGCCGCGCGCCCAGTGGAAGGCGGGCACCAGGACGATCTCCTCGTCGGGGTCGCACTGCGAGCGGTAGAAGCCCGCGGCGGGCTTGGGCTCGCGGAAGATGTCGGTGACGCCGTGATAGCAGATGCGGTCGCCGGAGCCGAAGTTGGCGTGGGTGTTGTAGTCGAAGGCGCACCAGCCGATGCCGCCGGCGTACTGCGGATCGGAGGCCAGTTGATCGTGGACGCGGGCGTGGCGGACGGTGTGTTCGCGCAGGCGCTCGATGTTGTCGATGGTCTTGGTGGGATAGGTGTGGCCGACGAATTCGGTATTCAGATAGAGGGGATGATTGGGCGCCTTGAGCGGCAAGCCGAAGTCGTTCATGGTGAAGACGTCTTCAAGGAACTCGGACTCCTGGAAGTAGCGGATGCCGCCGGTCTGGCGGGTGGGGTCGAGCTGGTGAGCCATGGCGTTGGTGCGCGTGTAGAAGTCGTGGTTGTCGCGCGACTCGTTGATGCGCACGCCCCAGAGGATGATGGAGGGATGGTTCCAGTCGCGGCGGATCATGCGGCCGACGTTGTCGACGGAGATGTCCTGCCAGGCCAGGTCGCCGATGTGCTGCCAGCCGGGAATCTCTTCGAGGACCAGGAGTCCGATCTCGTCGCAGGCGTCGAGGAAGTGGCGCGACTGCGGGTAGTGGGAGGTGCGGACGATGTTGCACTTGAGGTTCTTGCGCAGGATGATGGCGTCTTGCGCGCTGGACGCGGCCGGGCATGGCCTGGCCTACCCAGGGGAAGGTCTGATGGCGGTCGAGGCCGCGCAGCTTGACGACGGCTCCGTTGAGCGAGAAGCCCTGGGGGGTGAAGCGGGCTTCGCGGAAGCCGATGCGGCGCGAGTCGTTGTCGAGCACTTGGGTGCCGCGCAGCAGGCGCACCTCAACGCGATAGAGCTTGGGCGCGCGAAGATCCCAGAGCTGGATAGCGCCAAGATTGTCGAGATGCAGGGTCCGGGGCACGTTTCCCTGGTCCTCGCCCGCCGGCAGCACCTGCGTGGTCTTGGCCAGCTGACGATCTCCGTCGTAGAGCGCGGCTTCCAGGCTCATCCCGCCTTCCATGTTCTTATTGGCGCTCCATAGGAAGCACTGCACATCGACGGCCGGATGCGCAGAGAGCACGTCCTTGGGCTGAGCAAAAACGTTCTCGATGAAGGTGGGAGCGACGATGCGCAAGGAGACTTCGCGATAGATGCCGCCAAATGTGAGGTAATCGACCTGGTAGCCGAAGGGAGGAATATCGGGGCGCTCGGTGGAATCGACCTCGACAACTAGGACGTTTTCGCGATCGAAGTCGACATGAGGCGTGAGCTCAAAGGAAAAGGGCGTAAATCCGCCCTTGTACTCGCCCAGGCGGACGCCGTTGAGCCAGACCGTGGAGGCGGTCATGACGCCTTCAAAGTCGACAAAGACACGCCGGCCGCGGGCTTCGGCGGGCAGGCGGAAGCGGCGGCGATAGATGGAGACAAACTCGTAGGACTTCTCGTCGAAGCTGTGCCAGGGCTCGCGGATATTGGTATGGGGCACAGTGACGCGGGCAAAGCCGGAGTCGTCGAAGTCGCGGGCGTGGGCGGCGGGCGTGGCCTTGGGGCTATAGCGCCAATTGCGGTTGATGGGCAGCACCATGCGTCCCGACGCGATGGGAGCCGATTCGGCGGCATAACCCGCGGGTACGCCTGAAGCAACTGTTGCGCCTGCAATCAAAGTTCCAGTGGTCCTGAGAAAATCGCGGCGATCCATGAGGCTCCTTTGCCAGAGAAGATGCTGCAACGTCGTGGCTGCCAACCGCTTGCCGCAATGCGCACGGCGCCGCACTCGAGGGGGCTCCAAACATCGTAAACGTTTGCACCTGCATGTCAAGAACTGCTCTGTGCCTCGCCAGGGCCGGCGCATATAAACAGACTACTCTCGGCGGGTGGCGTACCCTAAGTCTTCAGAATCTCAACATTGCCTCGAAAGTGGGCGCCCCATCCTCCTTTCTTTCTGACGAAGGGTGGGTTCCCGTCAATCGCGACCATCGGATTGCGAGTACAATTCTCTCGTCCGGACGAAGGCGCGAGTGCCCCAGGTCCCGCTTTTGGGATCTGGGAGACGATGAACCCAGACTGGCGTTTCTCCGAATCCGCTATGGAACCCTCGGCCTTGCATTTGCGCGCGGCGTCGATGCCCATCTTCGATCCGCAGCGCGTCGCGGCTTAGGCGATCCCTGCGATACCGTTCTTGGCGGCGAGGGTGAGCAGTTTGGCGGCTGGTCCACGCGGCTGTTTTTCGCCACGCTCCCACTTGCTGACGACCCCAACGGTCACATTCAGATGCGCCGCGAAGACGGCCTGGCTCACCTCCGCTTTGGCACGGATGCGGCGAATGGCGGCTGGAGAGAGTTCCAAGACTGGGGTGAGACATGCACGGTCGAATTCGCGCATGGTTTTGCTGTCAATCGCGCCGGCCTGGCGCAGGTCTGACATGCTTTCGCGCAGCGCCGCGAGCGCTTCGCTGACTCGCAGCTTGCCGGGAGGGTTTGCTTTCATACGGAAAGCATTGCTCTTAGAGCCATAGACCGCAAGAAGATGAGAAGAGGAGGAATCAGCCTGCCTGTAGTGGAAGTAAGAAAGCCGAAAACCATCCCTCAGGGGCTAAAGCCCGCGCTTGTTTTCTCGCATTTTCGGCACGACTGAAGTCGTACCCTGACACAAAGCATGAGAAGCAAACGCAGGTCCTTCGACTCCCTTCGTTGCGCTTCGGTCGCTCAGGATGACAAGCGAGGCGCTCACAGTCCCAGCTTGGCCCACAGCGCATCGATTCTGGCCTTGGTTCCGCGGTCCATCTCGATCATCGCGGGCCAGGGGCGGTCGAAGCCTTCGGCCTTCCACTTGCGCGTGGCGTCGACGCCCATCTTGGACCCGTAGTTGGGCAAGCGCGAGGCGTGATCGAGCGAGTCCACCGGCCCCAGCGTGAACTGTATGTCGCGCTCGGGATCGATGTTGTTAGTCACGCGCAGCACCACCTCGGCAACGTCCTGCACGTCGCAGTCCTCGTCCACCATCACGATGCACTTGGTGAACATGGCCTGCCCGAGGCCCCAGATGGCGCTCATCACCTTGCGCGCCTGGCCGGGATAACTCTTGCGGATGGAAACCAGCATCAAGTTATGGAAGACACCTTCGACGGGCAGGTGAATGTCTACGATCTCGGGGATGGTCATCTTCATGGCGGGCAGAAAGATGCGCTCGACTGCCTTGCCCATCCAGGCGTCCTCCATTGGCGGCTTGCCCACGATGGTGGCGGCGTAGATGGGATCGCGGCGATGGGTGATGCAGGTGAGGTGGAAGACCGGGTAGAGGTCGGTGAGGGTGTAGAAGCCCGTGTGATCGCCGAAGGGGCCTTCGGCGCGCAGTTCGCCCAGCTCGACGTAGCCTTCGAGCACGATCTCAGCGTGGGCCGGAACCTCCAGATCGACCGTCTCGCACTTCACGATCTCGACCGGACGGCCCCTCAGGAATCCGGCGATCATGAATTCCTCGACCTCGGGCGGCGCGGGCACGATGGCGGCGAAGGTGGTGGCCGGGTCGGTGCCGATGGCCACCGCGACCTCCAGCCGCGAGCCCTTCAGATTGCCTAAGGCCACCTGCGGCAGGCCGCCGATGGGACCGTCAGGGATGGCGACCGCGCCGCCCGCCGACTCGGCCATGGCCGCGACGCGGGCTGTGCTGGGGTCCGCATCGGCAGCCCGAGTGGCTGCCGCGCGCAGCGCCTCGCGATAGTGCTCCGCGGCCACCTTCTGCCTCTGCCAGTGAATGCCGGTGGTTTGGCCGTCGTAAACCTGCATGCGGTACATCCCGATGTTGCGCTTGCCTGTGCGCGGGTCGCGGGTATGCACGCAGGGCAGAGTGATGAAGCGGCCCCCGTCATGCGGCCAGCACTTGAGGATGGGAAAGTGGTTCAGATCGAAGTTGTCGCGGCGAATGACTTCTTTGCAGCGGGCGTCCTTGGCGCTCACGGTCCTGGGGAAGGCGCTGGTGAGCGCGCCCAACTGCGGCAGCATCTTAAGCTTGTCGAAAAAGCCCTCCGGAGCCTTAACGTTCATCAGGCCCTTGATGCGCTCGGCAATCTCGTCCAGCCGCTCCACGCCGAGGGCCATGGCCATGCGCCGCTCGCTGCCGAACTGGTTGATGAGCACTTTGTGCCCCGGATGGCCCTTCACATTCTCAAAGAGCAGCGCCGGGCCGCCGGGCGCATAAGGCTGGGGCGCCCCATCCTTTCCGCGTTCTGTGCGGGAAGGGTGGGAACTCGAAACCCCTGAATCTACCTTTACCCCCGCGCCGATCTTCGAGACCCGGTCGGTGATCTCGGTGATCTCCAGCTCCGGCGAAACCTCTTCGCGGATGCGCTTCAGTTCGCCGGCCTCTTCAAGGGTTCTGATCCATTCGCGCAGATCGTCGTAGGCCACGGGTTGCTCCTTGGAGGTTCATCTTTCCCCCTTCATAGTACCGCGCGGCTGCAAGCAGCCTGTTCAAGCCATGGCAATTGCAAGAACATGAAGATCAAGGAAATCGTCGTTTTGAAAGGGCACGGCTTCAGCCGTTCCGCAACGCAAGCGGAATTGCCAGGCCTTTAGGCCCTGAGGGATGTATATTGCAAATCCGTCGCAGTGTTTCTGTTTTCTTCCGCCACCCGTTTTGCCCTGTGAGATGGCTTTGAAGCTTTAGGAACATCCCTCGGCGGCTAAAGCCGGCAAGTCTTCGGCATCGATGCGCGGCACGGCTGAAGCCGTGCCCTTCCAAAACACGTGCTCATGAGAGCTCACGAACTTCATGCGATTGTCCTGCTGATTCTGTAGCCGAATTGCGCAATCCATCTGCCGAAAGCAGGAAAGCAGCCATCCTCCCACTTGACGCCGATGCCCTTGTGGTCTGACCATAGCCCTTTGAGCGGCAGCCGAGGCTGACCGCCCGGCTCCGGGAGGAACTGGCCATGGCAATCGAAAGCAATCGCAGGGCGTTTCTGAAAGCGGGCGGCGCGGCGCTGGCCGCAACCGCCGTCAGCTGGAACGCCAAGAGCTACGCTGCAATCGTGGGCGCGAACGATCGCGTGAGGGTGGGCGTGGTGGGCTGCGGCGACCGCATGAAAGGCTCCCTCATACCGGCCTTTCTGGAGCACTCCAAGGAGCTTAACTTCGAGCTGACAGCCGTCTCCGATCTCTGGAGCCGACGCCGCGAAGAAGGTGCGGCCTACATCCTGAAGTTCAGCGGCAGCCCCGTCGCAACGGTCCACAACAACGACGAACTCTACGCCCGCAACGACGTCGATGCGGTATTGGTTGCCACCGCCGACTTCCAGCATGCGCTGCACGGGGTGGAAGCCGTGAACGCCGGCCGCGATGCTTACGTCGAGAAGCCAACCGCGCACACCATGGCCGATGCGCGCGCCTTTCTGGCCGCTGTCAAGAAGACCGGCAAGATCGTCCAGGTGGGAACCCAGCGGCGCTCCACCCCCAGCTATCAGAAGGCCGCCGATTACATCAAGTCCGGCGCCTTCGGCGACATCGTCATGGTCGAGATGACCTGGAATGTGAACCAGCCCGGCCGCTGGCGCAGGCCCGACGTGGTGCCACTATTGAAGGAGCAGGACACCGACTGGAAGCGCTACCTCCTCAACAATCCGTACGAGCCGTTCGACGCCCGCAAGTATCTTGAGTTCCGGCTTTTCTGGCCTTACTCTTCCGGCATTCCCGATCAGTGGCTCGTGCATCAGATCGACACCGTTCACTGGTTCAGCGGGCTGGCGCATCCGCGCAGTGTGGTGGCCAACGGCGGAATCTATCTGTGGAAGGACGGACGCCAAAACTGGGACACAATGACCGCTGTCTTCGATTACGGCCCGCTCGACGACCTATCAAAGGGTTTCCAGGTTCAGTATTCGTCGCGCTTCACCAACTCCGCCGGTGGTGTCAAGGAGCTTTATTACTCGAACGGCGGCATGATCGACATGGACAAGCAGACGGTGACTCCTACAGGCGGCCTGCGCGCCAGAGAAGCCGCGGCCATGGGCCTGAAAGAGAACCTCCTGCCCAGTCTCTCCCTGACTGAGAACGCCGTGGGCGCCTCCACCTCGGCCGATACCGGCAAGGATCCCATGACCTCGGCCAACATGCGTAATTGGATGGAGTGCGTCCGCTCGCGCAAGACTCCGAATGCGCCCATCGAAGCCGGCTACAGCCACTCCGTCGCGCTCTGCATGAACGTTGCCGCCATTCAGACCGGCGAAAAGGTCACCTTCGACGACAAAACCCAGCAAGTCATGGCGGGAGGCAGAGTCTTTGCCTGAATGGCTTCGCTCAAGTTGAATAAGGCGCGCGGTGTCTTCGTGCCGGCGGCTATTCCTCGCCCAGTTCGTACGGGATCCAGAAGCGCCCGATCTGAATCTGTGCCTTATCCCCCGGCGGCCAGATATGCAGACTCTCAACGCGGCTGGAACCCGCGATGCGATGAGCATCTGTTGTCCCCACCAGCGCGCCTGTGGCCGCCTCGTGAAAGTGCACGCTCAGCGCATCGCCGCCCTGCGTCCGCGCCCAGCCGAATGCATACTCGCCGGGCTTGAGCGCGATTCCCCCAATGCGAATCGGCGCCTGCACAATCAGGTAGTGGGAGTACTTTCCGTCCGCCGAGTAGCCGGCCGTGAGCAGCACCACTCCGGCAATGAAGTGCCCGCGCTTGTTCACGATGCCCGATGCGGTCCGCATCTCGGTTTCAATGTGTTCCTTCTCCACGGGCGCCCGCGCCGGCAGCAGGGATGCGAGTTCCGCATCCGTGGCCTGCCGCCAGGCCGCCTTCTGCGCCTGAATTGCGGGAGACAGCAACAACAGAAACATTGCGCAGAGAAGCGCGCGCTTCATCGTTCTCATCTTCACGACCTCGGCTTTCTCAGGGATTCGAGCGGGACAAGGCCGCGCTGAATGGCCGCCGTGGCAGCCTGCGTCCGGTCCGTGACGCCGAGCTTGCCCAGCAAGCTGTTGATATGAGTCTTTACCGTGGCCTCGCTGATCTCCAGCTCCGTCGCGATTTCCTTGTTGCTCTTGCCGTGCACAATCTGCTCCAGCACGTCGAACTCCCGGGGCGTCAGCTCCTCGGTGCCCATGCGCTCAGCCAGCCTCTGGGCAATTGCGGGAGGGATGTGAGATTTGCCCGCATGAACCGCCCGAATGGTCGCAATCAACTCGTCGCTGGTCATGCCTTTGAGCAGATAGGAGCGCGCTCCTGCCTGCAAGGCGCGGTAGATGTCCTCGTCGCCGTCGTAGGTGGTGAGCACGACGACTCGCGCCTGCGGCGACTCCATGCGGATGCGCTGGATCACTTCCACTCCGCTCAAGCGCGGCAGCCGCAGGTCCATCAGCGTGATATCCGGCTGGTGCTTGCGGAACTGCGCAATAGCCTCTACGCCGTCCGCCGCCTCGCCCACCACCTCCAGGCCCTCCGCCACGTTGAGCAGCGCAACCAGCCCTTGGCGCACCACGTGGTGATCCTCGACAACCAGCACGCGAATCGATTCCTTTGTCAACGCCGCTCCTTCGTCTGCTCTTGTGTCTCCCTGATCTTGAGTGCCCCACCTAGGAGCCCGCTGGGCACCACGTCTCTGTTTTTTTGGCTAGGCTGGGATACCGCAACCCTCAGTCTTCCCGTTCCTCACTCACAGCCACAGCTCTTAGCCTCACCGTCGTTCCAGCGCCAGGTTCGCTGGTCACTTCAAGCGTCCCTCCGATGGCCGCCGCGCGTTCGCGCATCCCGGTCAGCCCGAAATGCCCCGGCGCCCGCGCTTCATCGGTCGCAAAGCCGCGCCCATCGTCCCGCACATCGAGGGCAATCTCGCCCGGCCCGTACTCCAACTGCACATACAAATGCTTCGCCCCGGCGTGCTTCTTCACATTATGGATGGCCTCCTGGGCCACGCGCAGAATCTCGGGCTCCGTGTCGGGCGGAAGCGGGCGATAGGCGCCGAAGATGCTGAAGCGCGACTCCAGACCGCTGCCGCCTTCGGCCTCGACCATGCGCCGCAGCTTGACCGGCAGGGTCGTCTCGTCGGAGTCCTGTGAGCGCAGCGCCCAAATCGATTGCCGCGCGTCGGCAAGCCCCTGGCGCACGTAGCCCCGGGTCAGGTCAAGATGTTTTGCCGCATCCTCCGTCTTGCGCTGACGCAGCAGCTCGGCCAGTACCTCCAACTGCACGCTGATGCCCACGTAGCCCTGCGCCAACGTGTCGTGAATCTCGCGCGCGATGCGGCTGCGCTCGCCCAGCACGGCGCGGAACTCGCCCTCCGCCTGCCTAAGCCGCAGCCTCAGCAGCACCGTCACCATGCCCACTGCCAAAGCAAGCATCAGAAGGCGGAACCACTTCGTCTGGTAGTAGTGCGGCAGCAATACGAAGGTCACTCCCGCTCCGTCTCTGTTCCAGACTCCGTCGTTATTGGCCGCCAGCACGCGGAAGGTGTACCGCCCCGGCGGAATCGCCGTGTAGTAAGCGGTGCGCCGCGTCCCGGCCTCGGTCCAGTCCCGGTCGAAGCCTTCCAGCATGTAGCGGTAGCGCACCTTCTGCGGCGCCGAAAAGGTCAGCCCGGCATAGTCGAACTCGAAATGCACGTGCCCTGCATTGAATCTCAACCGGGAGTCCGCAGCGTGCAATGGCATCGCCACGTCGTCCACTAAAAACTGCTCCAGCTCGACCGGCGGTGGAACCGTATTAACTGGGAAGTGCGCCGGGTCTACCTCGACCAGCCCCTTGGGGGTGGCGAACCAGAGCCGCCCGTCGTGGGAGCGCCAGGCCGATGGGTGGCTGTTGGTGGCCGTCTCCCGGCTGCGCAGCCCATCGGCGGCGCCAAACTGAATCCAGTGCGAGCAATCCGGCGAGCCGGCCGCGCCCATTGCCATGCCCGTACCGGTACAGTCGCTCCGCACGATCCCATTGCCGGTGGCAAACCACAGGTGACCTCCGCCGTCGTCGAGAATGGCGTGGATAGCCGCCAGGTCCAGCCCGCCGTCGTATGCCTTGGAGAACTTCTGTCCATCCCACAGGTTCCACCCACGGTCCTGCGTGCCGATGAGCAGTGTCCCGTTCGGCCGGGAGAGCAGCGCCGTGACCACGTTGCTTGAGAGTCCATCGGCCGTCGTATAGTTCAATATCTTGCCGCCGCGCAGGCGCGACAGGCCTGCCAATGTCGCCACCCACAGGTCGCCGCCGGCATCGCGAACCATGGAGCCTACCAGATCGCTGCCCAGCCCGTTCGCCGGGGTAAAAGTCTCCAGGCGCCCACTTGAGCCTCCGCTTCCCGGGTTGGTCCAGTGCGTGAGCCCGCGCCTGGTGCCGATCCACAACGACCCATCGGCGTCTGCCAGCAGAGAACGGATGAAGTCGTCCGGCAGCCCGTCGGCTGAAGAAAAGGAAGCAACGGATCGTCCGTGAATCCGGTTGAGTCCGTCAGGCGTGCCTACCCAGAGGTCCCCGTTGGGCGCGGCCGCCAGCGAGAGAATTACGTCGCTCAACAGGCCGTCTTTCACCGTATAGCTTTTGAAGGCTGGTTGCCCTGTTTTCGCCTCGCTTTTGTCATTGTGGTCAAGGCGGACCTTCGCCGGGCGCCCCACCCTCGCCACGCTCTTGTCTTTGTGGCTAGGGTGGGTTTCCACCGTTGCAGCGCCGTAAGGAAGGATGGCATTCAACCCGCTTCCGCTTGTCCCCACCCACAGCGTGCCCGCGCCGTCCTCAACCACGGTGGTTGTTGCATCGGAGGTGAGTCCCTCCCGCGCTCCCATCGTCCGGAAGCGCTGATCGCGCAGGATGTGCAGCCCGCCGGTCTCCGTCCCCACCCAGATGTTCCCCTCGCGGTCTTCCATCAGCGCCAGCACCGACGCCGCGGCCAGCGGATCGGTGACCGGCAGCCGTTCGAGCCTTCCTGCCACCCAGCGCGCCAGGCCGCCGTTGGTCCCGATCCAGAGGCCGTCTTCACGATCGGTGAACACGGCCTGCACCTTCGATCCAGGAAGCTCCTTGCCCACGTTTAACTGCACCGTCAACCCAAATGCGGATTCAATTTGAACCCCGCTCTTGCTGCCCACCACATTTTTCCCGTCCGTGAAGTTTGCCGAAAAATCAACCGGTCTGGCTCCATTTGCCGAGTCGTCCGTGGCTCTGACAAACTGCTCTCCCGACAGCCGCGCCAATCCAGCATCGGTTTCGACTCGAATTCCTCCATCCAGCGCCTGCCATAGAGCTCGAACTCCGTTTCCAGGCAATCCCTCGCGCGCGGTAAACGCGGTGACGCTTCCATCCCTCCAGCGTGCCAGCCCTTCGCTGGTCCCGATCCACAGCGTCCCGTCCTGGCTCTCGAGCAGGCAGCGCACGTCGTTGCCCGGCAGTGCCGGACTGGAGTTGCGATCGAAGACCTGAAAGCTGTTTCCGTCAAAGCGGACCAGCCCCACCTCGGTTCCCAGCCACACAAACCCATCCCGAGTCTGGACCAGCGCCTGCACCGTGTTCTGCGGCAGCCCGTTCTCCATCACCCACGTCTGCCGGCCATAGTTGGCCAGCGGCGTGGTAGGCTCCAGCGCATGGCAAGGTAGCGCACACCCCAGCATCAGCGCGGCGAGCAGGCCTCTGGACCCAAGCCTGCCAAGCGAACGCCAAGCAGCGCGGCTCGCCGAAGAATTCGAATTGGCATGGATTTTGGACACGGGTGCGGGTGAATCTTCCCTCAAGCAGACTTCAACCTGCGCAAAGTCCGCGCACTTCCACAGTAATTGAGAAGACTCAGGCAATGTACAGAAGCACAACATGGTCTTCCAAGACCGGGCTTCCCCGGAAGAGGTAATTGCTCCGCGACGCGGCAGCGGTAGTTCCGGATCGCTGATTTGAAACCAGATTACCGCACAAAGGCCTATGTCGGTCTCCACCTATCGATGGGCTCAATCCTCCATCGAATAGCTCAAGACATCGAGAACTTCAGCCGATACTCTTTGCATGTCTGCTCAAGCTGTCTCCTGAACCGGGCGTTCAGACAAGATGTGACCTTCGGGCGGCGGTCCCTCTCATGGCCGCCGCCCATTTTCTTTTGCGCGCAACTTCGAAACCCGCAGGAAAGCCCGGTACGGCTCGCCCCCTAATGCTGTGCCCACAAGATTTCGTAAATCAAGCAGAAGCCCTGGGTGCCCCAGGTCCCTCGCATTTGGGGACCTGGGGAAGCACGAAAGCTTCAGGATGCGGGACTAGAGTCAGGATGCCCGCTAATTCCCACGGCTCCTCGACCACTGCCAAAGCCCACGCTCCAGCGCATGGAGCGGGGTTGGGCCAGGCATATCCTCCTGCGGCTTTACAATTCCGCACTCAGCCAGATGGCGGCAAAAGGCGTTGTACTCCACATAAAAGCTCACGTCGTGCCGCGCGTGCCCCAGCGCTTCCAGGGCGCGATAGTCCAACACCGCATAGCGCTCCGGGTAGATGGCGGCCAGAATAGCGGTGGCGATGGGAATATCCACTCCGCGTAACGCGATGAGAGCCTTGACGGCGTCCTCGGTACTGGAATCGGGCGAAGCGGCTATCGCCAGGGAGCTCTTGATGTTCTCATTACTGTTCGCAATCAGG
>CAWCWQ010000030.1:0-18520 GCA_963799145.1 uncultured Acidobacteriaceae bacterium
AGTCTGGAAGTTCTAGCCTGAATTATGCGTGAAGTCATATACAGCGAAAGCCTGATGTGCTACAAACATGTTGACTAGACAGCATTTGCAGCACAAAAGGACTTTCGCTTGACTGATTTTACTCCGACACAGAGTGTATTGTTTACTGAGCTTGAAAAGCGTCCGGTTTTGTTGGCATTTGATCAGGCGCATGGCAGCAGCGATGGTGGATCGATCCTGCTCTCAGCCGCCAATCGGCGCTTTGGCGATGGTCTGATCGAGAGCCTGAGCGCGTGTCTGGATGCGCGCCGAACTGACCGATGAGACCGAGCATGTTTACGGCGACACGCGTTACGCAGCCAAGAGTTGGAAGCAGGAACGGCGTGTGATCTTCAAGGCCGAGGTGGTCAAAGCCGGCGGCAAGCAGCCGCGCGATAACCCGCGTTTCGTCGTTACCAATATGCAGCAAAGCCCGCAGTGGCTCTACGAAAAGGTCTATTGCCAGCGTGGCGGCGTCGAGAACCGGATCAAGGAACTCAAGGCTCTCGATGTGGATCGCACCAGTTGTACAAACTTCTGGGCCAACCAACCGCGCGCGCCGATGGCGGCTGCGGCCTATGTGTCGATGCAGGAGATTCGCTTGAATGCGGAACTGACAACGCTGGCCCGGGCGCAAGTCTGGACGCTGCGTGAGCGACTGTTGAAACTCGGCGCTCGCGTGGCGGCCTCGGCGCGGCGCATCGTTGCGCGCCTGCCAGAAACGTTTCCATGGCGAAATGATTTTCAGAAGATCGCCGCCGCGCTGGGCGCGACCGCCGGATAACGACTCCGCGAAGGCCGATAACTCAATCGATCAAGAACAGACGCAAAGCCTGTCGGGGATAACCATGCGTGAAATGCGCCGACCTATGCCTGAAAACGACTGAAGGGATGAATCGGCCATCGCTCGGAACAGGCCGAATCAACTTCTTCCCTGAAAAAGCAAAACGCGCGCCACCGTTCCGTCAAAATGCCTCTCCTCCGACGCTTCCATGAATGATGCAGGCTAATCTCCCCAGGCCTCTGTACGCCGTCGCTAACATACGTACTCCAGGGTTAACAACTCATTTCTCAATCGAAGGGTTGCGGGCTGGAGTCTTACCTGAGGAACGAAACAATTGAGAACTTACGGCGATTGTTCGAATCCTCGCCCCATAAGACCGGCAGGAATAGCCCAAACAATCGTCCGGTCAATTTCCGCACTCGGCTGTTCCTGCTTCTTGAGGCGGTCGCCACCGCTACACGCAGGCAGAAAACGCAAGGCGAGGCCGTAATCGTCCAACGGCGTTCGGAGAGATCCAAGCAGGTGTTCTGGAGTCCGAGAGGTCCCGGATTCTCTGAGGACATGGATGGGAAGATCCTCGCTACAGCATGGTGCTATCCTCATCCAACATGGGGCCTCAGCCCTGGCTTCCCTTATCGGCTGCCCCGATGCTAGAGTGATTCAAACCAGGAGGATCCGCGTGCCGCTCTACATTTGCCGCTGGCCCAATGGCGATTTTTCCGCCGTGAGCGCAAGAGACCCGAGCGAGGCCGCCTATCTCCTGAGCGAAGTCGGCCCGGTTGGCGAAGCCAAGCTCTTCGATCTCGCGAATTTCATGGTGCATTTTTCTCTCCCCAAGAAAATGAGCGTGGAAAACTGGGACAAAATGCTTCCGCCTCTGCAATTGGATGGCTTCGGAGCGCAAACTCTCTGCTTTCTTTGGGACCATATCTACCCCGAGTTCGAAAAGGCGACGAATGCCGTTCTAGCGGGTGAAGAAGCGGGCAGCATCACGGACGAAGAAGCAATGACGCAGCTCGACCAGGCACTGGCGCGGGAGCGAGTCCGCCTGATGCCGGCGATCGCTCGAACGGCATCAGGGGATCGAATCTGCACGATTCATCTATGCACGAAATGCCCCGACCAGGAAACAGGAGAGGCAGGCGGATACCTCGTTCAGTAGCAGCCGTCGAACCTTAACAGCCTGTCGCAGAAGTCCAAGAATGCCCAACAGAGCGTCCCTCAGGGGCTATTGGTTCCTGCATAAATAATGTCCTTGCGCCGTCCCTACGGGACTCCGTAATGAGCTTGTAAAATCCCATTTCCCCACTCTGAAGCGCGGGGCTAACCAACTCTGCGCCTCCGGCGCGTCTATGCGGACATTACTTATGCGGTGCTCAATAAAGCCCACAGATTCTACTGGTGTTACCGGCGCGGCTGAAGCCGTGCCTTTGAAAGCCAGAGTTTCACCACAAGATGTCAAGCCTCAGAACAATTCAATCGCCGGGCAGGCTCGCAGCCAGGCCGAAGCGCCCCCCGCCACACTGTTGTGGGTAACGGTCTGGCTGGCCATGCTGTAGCTATCGAGGTGAGCGGCGAGCAGAGACTTGAAGGTAGGATCGACCTTTCCATCCCAATTGGCATCTGCCGTCTTTTCGTTCAGCATCTGCATGTGGTCGCGCATTTCCAGCAGCGCACCTTGCACGTGCTCCATTCTCTGCCGCATCACGTCCTGGAACTGGATGTGGCACATTGCCCGCCCCAATCCCAGCACGTTTTCCTGATAATTAGTGTCCAACTCGGCGATCATGGCGCGCATCGCCTGGTCGTTTCCGATGAACTTACGCTGCGTTTCAGCCAGGTGCTCCATCAGTCCCGCCATCACATCGGCCTTCTCGTGATGCTCCATCGCGGCCTGCGCCTCAGCCAGCTCGCGGTTCGCCCGGTCGCAGGTCGAGTTGATCTTTTGGGCAATCTCCGCCGCAGCCCTGGCCGTGAGCGCGGCCATCTTCCTGACCTCCAGGGCCACCACGGCGAAGCTGCGTCCCGCGCTGCCGGCGCGCGCCGCCTCGATCTCGGCATTCAGGGCCAGCATTTGCGATTGCCTGGCGATGGAGGTGATGACTTTAATCATCGGCGTCAAGGCAAGCACCTCGCGAGCCAGACCTTGGATATGCGTGAAGTCGCCCCTGAGCTCGTTGGTCTGCTCCTCTATCTGCATGCCGATGGCAGCGAAGATCTGCTTGTTGTTCTCGGTCCCGGCCTGGCTACCCTCCATCAGATCGTGTCCGCTCTGGAGGGAATGGGCGATGAGCTCTCTCTGCTGGCTGGCATTTGCATTCAGCTCGCCGATCTGCTCGATCACCTGCACGACCTCGCGTTCGGACTCGGCCAGCGAATCGCCAATCTGATTGTGAATCACTTCGATATAGAGCTTGGAATCGCTCATTTCGTTGAGTATCGCGGCGCGCCTGATCCGCACATGCGCCAGTTCGTGAGAGGTCATCTTGCCAACTTCTCCCAGCGCGGCGATACCGCGGCTGGCGCCGATCCAGTTCACCAGCGCGACGACAATTTGGGGCACCAGGATCAGCACGAAACACATGGTCGCGACATAGAGCTTGGGATGGGCGGGAAACCAAGCAAACGGATGGCTGCCGACCCACCAAAGCGCAATCAGGCACACAACATTGAGCGCCAGGGCGTAAATCAGCCGCCTGGTGGCGCGGCCCAAGCGAAACGCGACCCGCTCGTTCGACTCCTCGTCCAGCCCGCCGCTCGAAGCGATGGCGCTGGAGAGGTTGTTTCCCGTCCTGTCGCCGGCCTGGTTCATCTTTTACGCCCCTGGCAGAACCTGCTTGATGACCTTGATCAGCTCTTCGGCGGCTACCGGTTTGACCAGCCACCCGGTGGCCCCCAAACGCCTCCCCTCGTCGCGCTTGGCAGCCTGGCTTTCTGTGGTCAACGTCAGGATTGGGATGAACCGGAAGCCCGAAAGCGCGCGCGCCTTGCCTATGAATTCGAGGCCCCCCATCACCGGCATATTGACGTCGGTAAGAATCAGGTTGGGCTTGAATCCCGACTTAAGCTTGTCCAGCGCCAACTGGCCGTTGCCGGCGGTTTCCACCGTGAAGCCGCTGGTGCTCAAGGCGCTCTTGAGACTCATCAGCATGGTGAGCGAGTCGTCGACGACCAGAATTGTCATTGCCACGAAAGCATCCTCACGATGTGGCGTTCAACGCAGATTCGAGCCAGGCGCGCAGCTCGGAGTCCAGCGGCCAATGGACGATCTCCGTCTTGGCCGCCATCAGCACTTGCAGGTTGGCGGTATGCAAATGGCCGCAGGCCGAAAAATCGACTTTGGGAGATGGCTGCTTCTGCAACCATTCGAGCAGTCCTTCGGCTTCTTCCACACTGACTACATCGGCAAAGAACGCACAGTCTTGCTTGAATTCGATAGGCATCAGACAATCTCCCGGCAATTGAGAATCATGAGCACGGATCCGTCTCCCAGCAGGGCCGAGCCGGAGTAGGCCGACAGGCCGGAGAGAACGCCGCCGAGCGGCTTCTGAATCAGGCCCAGGGTCTCTTTGAAGCCGTCCACCAGCAGGCCCAGGATCTCGCCGCCCGCCTGAACCAGCAGCACGGCCAGTTCATCGTCTCCATTGGCGCGGGGCGGGGCAGATACTCCCAGCAGGCTATTGAGGGCTTTCAGGGGCACGATGCGCCCGCGCAGCACGGCGGTCATGCTTTGCTTGATCCAGACGATGGCGCTTCTGGGAATGCGCACCGTCTCGACGACATGGTCCATGGGAACGCCGAAGAGCTGGCCGTCGGACTCGACGATCATCACCTGGGTCACGGCCATCGAGAGCGGCAGAGAGATTCTGATCGTGGTGCCCTTGCCCAATGTGCTCTCAATCGAGACCGAGCCATTGATCTTATGCACCGCGGAGCGCACCACATCCATGCCCACTCCGCGGCCGGAGAGGTCGGTGACCACCTCAACGGTGGAGAGGCCGGCGTTGAAGATCAGGTCGATGGCCTCGCGATCGCCGATGCGCTCGAGAGCGGCTTCGTCGATCATCCCCTTCTCGTAGGCCTTGCGCTTGATTACGGCCGGATCGATGCCCTTGCCGTCGTCGGCGACCTCGATGACCACCCGGTCGGAATCCTGCGTGGCGCGGATGGTGATCGTCCCCATCTCCGGCTTGCCGCAGGCGCGCCGGACCTCGGGAGTTTCAAGGCCGTGGTCGAGACTGTTGCGCACAATGTGAATGAGCGGGTCGGCGAGCGACTCGACGATGTTCTTGTCGGCCTCCGTCTGCTCCCCTTCGAGCACCAGCTGAACCTCCTTGCCGAGCTTGTGGGAGATGTCGCGCACCAGGCGCGGAAAGCGCTGGAAGACAAACGAGACGGCCATCATGCGCACCTGCATGATGGCGCCCTGCATCTCGTCGGCGATGCGGTTGATCACCGCATACTGGCTCTTGATTTCGCGGGAGAGTTCGCGCACTCCGAACTGCGTCTCGGCCCGCTGAGCCAGGTAGGGCAAAGCGTTCTTCGAGACCACCAATTCACCGATCAGGTTCATCAGGCAGTCGATCTTGGCCTGATCGACCTTGAGGCTCTTGGGACCGTTGTAGGCGTCTTCGGCGCGGCGGCCGAACTTGACGCCATCTTCCGGCGACTGGGCGCGATCTTCCGCTCTCCGCCCATATTTGATTCCGGTGGCACTGGCAGGCGCATCGGGCTGGCCGGGCGGGATCGGCGTTTGCTTCTCCGGGCTGGCGCCCGGTTTGGACGCATCCAGCGTGCTCGAATCGAGCCATTCGAGCAGCGGGGCGCCCTGGCCCGAAGCCAATGCCCGGGCCAAGGCCGTTTCAATCGCGTCTCCGGCTGAGGCATCTCCAACCGCCTTGGCTACGTTGGCCAGCAGCGCCGCAACGGATTTGAGCCTTCCGGGGCGCCAAGCGGGGCGATCGTCCAACAGCAGAATCTTTCTCTGTGCGGATAGAATCGCGTCCAGCGCCGTGCGGACCTCGGGCGGCAATTGCAGGGGATCTTCAGCCAGCGGCAGCGGCGCGTTGCCTGGGGGAAGATCTTGCCGGCCCTCATTACGGGCGGCCCCATCCGGCCCCGGCGCGCCGTCCAGCCCCTCAGCGGCCAGCCAGGACGGATCGACGTCAAGGTAGCTGACCTGATCCGGCATATAGCGGAAGTACTTTGCCAGCTCCTCGCGCGGAGCGGCCGTCAGCAGATGGAAGTCGAGCACGCAGCGGTAGGTATCCAACTCGGCCAGCGGCGGAAAGGGTTCGCGCGACCGGAAGCAGCCCCATAACAAGTTCGGCGTCTGGCGCGCGCGGTGAAAGGGATCGTCGCCCGCGAAGAAGCACTCTGGCGTGGGGGAGTAAACGATCCAATGCAGGGCTGCTCCGCCCTGCGATTGGCGAATGGCTTCGATCCGCGCGGCCTCGGGCAGGGCGGCGAAGAGCGGCGGCGCGGCGTCTGGCCGAGCCTCTGCCGATGCTGCTGGAGCGGCAGCGCCGTGAATCGCCATTGCCGGAGCAGGCATCAGCGCCCGCAAAGACTCGGCAATCTGAACGGAGTCCTGGGCGCGGGAGGCGTCGATGCTCTCCGTCGCCTCGATGTCTCCGCACAGGACCATGACGAAATCCATCGCCGCGAGCAGGCGATCGGCCAACTCGCGCGAGTAGGCGATCTGTTCGCTTCTGACCATCCCCAGCAGGTCTTCGCCGGCATGGAGAACGCGCGTCATCTCCGGGAATGCGAACAGGCCGCTGTTGCCCTTCAAGGTGTGCATCAGGCGGAACAGTTCGTCCATCGCATCGCGGTCGCCGGGCTGCGTCTTCCAGTTGCATCAGCTTTTGGCCGATGCCCTGCGAGAACTCGCGGGACTCGGAAAGAAACTGTTCAAGCAGCGGGGTCATTGCTGTGCCTCTCCGAGCATGAGACGGACATGGGTCAGTAGCTGCAAGGGACTGACGGGTTTGATGAGATAGCCGTTGGCGCCCGCGCGGAAGGCTTGCAGCTCATCGTGGTCGGCGGCCTTCGTTGAGACGATGATGGCCGGCGCCTGCGGAATGTCTTGCTGGCGCAGCTCGCGCAGGAATCCGTAGCCGTTCAGCTTGGGCATATTCACGTCCACGAGATAGAGATCGAAGGGCTCCAGCAAGGCCTTTTCCAGGGCTTCGATGCCGTTCCAAGCCTCTTCCGTCGTGTAACCGGCGGATTCCAGGATGCCGCTGTGATACATGCGCACCGTGGCTGCATCGTCGATAACCAGGATGCGTTTCATCGAGCCTCCAGACCTTTGCGATACACGATGGCCTCGGGGAATTTGCACACTTTGAACAGCGACGAGATGCGGCTCATGGATTCCGAGTGTCCCAGGCAGATGTAGCCGCCCGGATTGAGCGCTTCGTAGAATGTTTCCGCCGCGGTCTTGCGCGATACGTCGTCGAAGTAGATGAGCAGGTTGCGGCAGAAGATGACATCGAAGTTGCGGTACCTGAAGGTGTCGGCGGGCTCGGAGAGATTGACGCGGGTGAACTCGACGGCCTGGCGCAGATCGTCGCAGAGCTGGTATTCGTTGCTCACTCCCTTGAAGTACTTTTCCAGCCAGAGCGCGGGCACATGCTGCACGGAACGGATCGAATAGCGGCCGGCGCGCGCGCGCCGCAGGATGCTGGTATCGATGTCGGAAGAGATGATCTCCACATCCCATTCGCTGATTCCGGGCCACATTTCCAGCAGGTACATGGCCACCGAATAGGGTTCCTCTCCGGAGGACGAAGGAATGCACCAGATGCGGATGGGGTGCGAGCCGGTTCTGCGCTGGACAATCTCCGGGAGGATGGAATCGACCAGGCAGCTGGAACTGATACTCCTCGCGCAGAAAATAGGTTTCGTTCACCGTCATCAGGTTGGTGAGCTGTTGCAGTTCCTCGCCCGAGTCCTGGAAGCGCAGCAAGCGTGAAGTAGCCGCGAAAGTCGCCGGTTCGCGTGGCCTCGATGCGCTCCACCAGGCGCTTGTCAACAAAGTAGCGCTTGGCCGGCTCGAAGTTGATGCCCGTTTTGCGATAGAAGAACTCCTTGAACTTCAGGAAGTCTTCGCCGGTGATGGCGGGCACGGGTTCGGATCGCGGTGGGGATGCACTCATGATTGGTCAGGCTCCACGAATGCGTTTCAATGCGCCGGTTGGCGGCAAACTGGATGAAGGCTTCGGAGCGAAAGCGGTCTTTGAGCCGGAGGAGCGGATCGACGGCCGCCTCCGAGCCCGCTTCGCAAAGCACATCCACCGCCGTGGCGCAGACATTCAGGTGCGCGTCCCGTTCGATGACTTCGATCAGCCAGCTCTCCACATCGGGCTGGCGCCGCGAATCGAGGATATTGACGGCAAAGATGCGCATGTCCGGATCGGGATCGGCCAGCAGCGAGCGCAGAACCTCCGACACATCGCAGGCCAGCAGCCCGATGGCCTCAATGACTTCGTTGCGCAGGGCCGCGTCTTCGCTGCGCAGGCAGTCGGCCATCCTGCCGGCTGCCGATGGATCGTTGAGGCGGACCAGGGTGGTCAGAATGACCTCGCGCACGGCGGTGTCCGGCTCGCGCTTCAAGCGGCTGGCCAGCACGCCGGCCGCATGGGGGCAGTGGAGCATATCCCGGGCGGCATGGCGGCGGGTTCGAGGGTCCGCATCCTCCAGGCAAGCGGCAAGCTCCATGCAGCTCTGCTCATGCTTCGGCTTGGCGGCCTCGGCGGGTTGAATCGCTTTCCGTTTCACCAGCCCCATGGTTCTTCCCTTACCGGCCTGCCCAGCTTGCGACCTGCGCGGCCACCTGTTCCGCTGCGAGGACCAGGCTTGCCCCGCCCTTGGTGACCAGCTCTGCCGGCATGCCATATACCACCGCCGATTCTTCCGATTCGGCAATGGTGCGGCCGCCGCGCTTCTTGATCTCTGTGAATGCGTCCGACCCGTCGTAGCCCATGCCGGTCAGCAGCACCGCCGTCACCCGCTTCGGATCGTAATGCTGTAGGACCGATCGCCCCAGCAATTCGACCGAGGGATGCCAGTGGAACTGGGGATTTTCCGGCGCCGGCAAGACTGTCAGCTTGCCATTTCGGCTGGTCAGCAGCATGTCCGCGCCGCCCCTCCCGATGTAAATGGTGCCCGCCTCGACCGGCAGCGGCAGGCCCACCTCCGTCACATGCAGGGCGCAGCATTGATCCAGCCGCTCGGAAAAGGCTCTGGTGAATGCCGCCGGCATGTGCTGCGCCACCAGCACCGGCCAGGGAAAGTCCGCCGGCAATCCCGACAGGACGATCTCCAGCGCGCGCGGTCCGCCGGTGGATGCGCCGATCACCAGCAGGCCCTCTGCGGCCACTCTGGACTGTGTCGCCAAAGAAAATGCGGCGGTGGCCTTCTTGCGCTCCTCCTGGATGCGGCGAACCGCCGCGGACGGGGTCGATCCCTTGCATTTAACCCGCGCCCGGGCTGCCGCGCGCACCTTGTCTACAAGCTCCTCGGTGATCTTGCTCGATAGACAGGGAGATGGTTCCGCCCGGCTTGGCGATGTAATCCACGGCGCCCAGATTCAGCGCTTCAAAGGTCGCCAGCGCCCCTTGTTCGGTGAGCGAGGACACCATCACCACGGCTACCGGCCTCTCGGCCATGATGAGGGAAAGCGCAGTCAAACCGTCCATCTCCGGCATGTTGATGTCCAAGGTCACCACATCCGGCTGGAACTCCAGGTTTTCCCTCACCGCTTCGGCGCCGTTTCTGGCCTGGCGTATATCGAAGTCCCCCTCGGCCTGAAACAGCGTCATCAACTGACGCCGCATCAGGGCCGAGTCATCGACAATGAGCAGTTTGATCATTGTCCTATGCGGCAACCGCCGCCAGCGCCGCCAGCTCCTTCTTCTCCATCAGGTGCGGCGGATCGATCAGTTGCACCATGCGTTTCTGCTTCTCCAGGTTGGCCATGCGGCTCAACAGCTGGCTCTGCTGGGCCGACAGTTGCGGCGACGCTTCGATGGCAGCCTTGGGAATCTTCAGCACCTCCGCCACCTGATCGACGATGAACCCGGTGCGCACATCGGAGATGAGAAACACCATGATGCGCTGCCGGTCGGTGCGGTCCACTTGCTTGAGGCCCAGGCGCAGGCGAAGATCGATCACCGGCAGCACGGACCCGCGCAGGTTGATGACGCCCTCGACGAACGGAGGCGCCTGGGGAACCCGGATGAGCGTCTCCGGGACGCGAACAATCTCCTGCACGCTGGCGATCGGCGCGCCGAATTCCTCCTTGTCCAGGCGGAAGATGACCACTTGTTCGTCGTCGTCCAGGTTGTCGTCCACCTCCTTGGCCGCCTGGCTGCTTTCCAACTCATCGTTGCTCACGGTGCTCAATGCCTCCTTGATGGTGGAATTGCCGAAGAGATTGCGCGCCGTGACGATCGACACCAGGCGCTTGCCATTCTCCAGCCGGCAGATGGAGGTTACTTCGGCGAGATTTCCTTCCCGGGCCAGCAGGGCGGGAAGCGCATCCACTCCGGACTTGGCGACGCGCAGCACCTCGCTGACCGCGTCCACCACCACGCCCACCGAGACGCCGCCCAGCGTCAGCACCACGATGCGGCTCTTTTCGTCCAGATCGCGGTGCGGCAGGGCGAACATGCTGCGCAGGTTGACCAGCGGCAGCAGGCGGCTGCGCAGGGTCATCACGCCCAGCACATGCGACTCCGAGTGCGGTACATGAATTATCGCCTCCGGAACCTGCACAATCTCCTGCACGTCTTCAATGGCGATGGCGTATTCCTGGCCATCCACATCGAAGCTCACCAGTTGCAACTCGTCGCTCAGGTCTTCTTCCTCGACCTTGACCGCGGCTTGCGCAACGCCCGCGGCCGCGGTGCTTTTGGTGATGGCCGCAATCTGCGAGAACTCCTTCTCGATGAGTTTGGCAAAGTCCAGCACCATGATCATGGCGTGGCCGCCCACATCCTTGATGAGGCCGGAGAGCACCTCGGTATTCACCGTGGTGCGGATCGATCCCACGTCTTCGATGTGGCCGGCATCGACGCCCACCACGCTCGCTACCCGGTCCACGACAAAGCCCAGCGGCTGCCCCACGTCCACCACCAGGGCGCGCGTCGAGTCGTCGTGCGCCAGCTCGGGAAAACCGAACAGCCGGCGCAGCGAGATGATCGGCAGCACCTTGCCGCGCAGGTTCGCGAGGCCCTCCAATGCGGGCGGCGCCAGAGGCACGCGCACCACATCCGGAACGCGGATGATCTCTTTCACCGGCACCATGTCGGCGGCGAAGACCTCGTTGCCGGCGATGAAGACGACAAACTGCTGTGTGCCTTGCTGTGTTATGGAGGCGCGGCCCTCGCTGTCGTTCACTTCGCTGGCCGCGTCCTCGGGCTGAGTGCTGGAGGCGCGTTCTTCGAGATTGCTCTCCTCGGCGCGCCCCGCGTCCTTTTGCTTTTTCGAGATTTGCTTCGTCATCGCGGCGCCCCCTTACCCTGCGGCTCTGAAGTTCATCCGCCAAGGATGCGATTTCTTCAATCGCGGCTGACAGGTTTTCGGCTCCCTTGGACTGCTGCTGCGCCGCGCCTGGATGCTTCAGTCGCTGCCCGGTCGGCTTCCGTCGCGGCGGCCGAGATCTGCTCGATCCCCTTTTTCACCTGGCCGATAGCGGCGGCGATTTCGTCCGAAGCGGCAAGAATCTCCGCCGTGCCCTTTTCCACCACCAGGATGTCGGTCTCGATGGTCACCAGGTCGATAGTTGGTCTTCTTGGCCTTCTCCACCTCGGTGAGCGCCGCCACCACAATCTCGGCCAGGTCGCGGCCCACGGTCCCGATCTGGTCCTGAACCGCCTTCACCAGGTCCTTGATCCGGTCGGCATTCTCGCTCGAATCGTGAGCCAGGTTGCGGATGTCCGTGGCTACCACCACAAAGCCCTTGCCGAACTCGCCGGCTCGGGCGGCTTCAATGGCTCCGTTGACGGCCAGCATGTTGGTTTGGATGGAAACCGTGCTGATGGCCTCGACGATCTTGTCGATGCGTCTCGAGACCAGTTCCAGCGCGTTCATCTGCTTGATGCTGGCGCGGGAGGCTTCGGCCGAAGTGGAAAGGCCGGTCATCAGCCCATTGATGCCGATCTTGTTCTCGTCCAGCAGTTTCTTGATGGCCACCACCTTCTCCGCGCTGGCCGTGGCGCGTTTCTGGGCCACTTCCAACCCCTTCTCGATCTGGTTGGTGGCCGCGGAAGACTCCTCGGCGGCTGCAGACTGCACCTCGGCGCTCTTCTTAATCAGGTTCAGCGCGGCCATGATCTGGGCGCTGGAGCGATTGATCTCCTGCACGGCCGAAGAAAGCTCCTCGGCGGATGAAGCCACTTGTTCGGCGCTCTTGGCCACGTCGGTCGAGTTCTTCAGATCCTCGGCCAGCTCCGACAGGGCCTGCGCCGCCTGCTCGCACTCGGCCAGGGCCTGGGTCTGCTCGGCCACGGTCTTGGCGGATTCCTGAGCCGCGGAAGATTGCTCTTCGGCCGCGGCCGCGATGCTCTGCGATCCCTTCAACGCCTGTTGGGCGGCGAGGTTGGCTTGTGCGGCATTGACGCCGATTTCCGTGATTCCCCGGACGATCTCAACCACCGCCACGCGGATCGCTTCCATCTGGATGGTGACGGTCTTGCCTTTTTCCACTTCTTCTTCGATGGTCTTGGCCGAGGCGTTGATGCCGTCGGCAATGGTTTTCACATCCACCTGAATCTGCCCCACCAGCTCCTGAATCTGCTTGGCGCTCTTCTCCGAGGTCTCGGCCAGCGTTCGCACTTCATCGGCCACCACCGCGAAACCCTTGCCGTGCTTGCCGGCGCGGGCGGCTTCAATGGCCGCATTCAGAGCCAGCAGGTTGGTCTGGTCGGCGATACGCGCTACCGCTTTCACAATTTCGCCGATATTGGCCGCCTGCTTCTCCAATTCGACCACCATATGCACGGAAGCGACCTGGCGCTGCCCGGCCACCGCGACATTGGTGATCAGGCTGGCTACATCGGTGCCGCTTTGAGCGATCAGTGTCTGAATTGCCTCTCCCTTGACGCGGCCCAGCTCGGAGTTCTGCCCCACCCGCGTGATGGCGCCACCCGCGAGCTGAAATGCCTCCAGAGACTCCTGCGCGGCGCTCGATGCCTCTTCGGCCCCGCTGGCGATCTGGTCGCTGGCGCGCTTGAGTTCCTCGGCGGCCGACGAGGCCTCGCCGATGCCGGAGGCCAACTGTCCGGTCGCTGCCGCGATGCGCTCGGCCGCCTGCTGTTGTTTGGCGAGCGTTCTCGCCTTTTTGCGCTGCGCTTCCGCTTCGCGGGTGGCCACAGCCGGAGCCCTTCCCTCCGCCACATTGGCGATTGCCTGGACGGTTGCTTTCTTGACGAGTGCCATTTCCATTTTCCTTTCGTTACGCCTCTTCCAAAGCCGCGATGCGGTCCTTCCCCAACCGGAATCCGCGCATGGAGAGGTTAGGTGCGAGAGCGGGCGCAGGTTCGATGCGCACGGTGGGCTTATAAGAAGCAACTGCGAGGGGCTGCCATCCGGGCTTATAAGCGGCGCGGGCTGCGGATTGGCTGGCCCGCGCTGCTTATGACGAGGAGACAGGCAGCCGCTCATCGCGAAGGCTGTTCTGGTCTGAAACCGGGATAGCGCAGAATCCTTGCTCAAGCGCCCGACAGGTTTTGCAATGGTGGGGAATGGCTAGTCTAGGTGGCAGTCACTCCATCATTGACGTTGTAAGTTCAGGCCGCGTTGAATGGCTGGCTCCTCAACCTGTTGCGGCAAAACGGGCTGCCTCGCGCCACAGTTCCATGATCGGCCAGAGTGAAGGAACGCACGAAGGAAGAGCTGGGTACTCAAGAATCGCAATTCAAAATGGGACTGAAATGGAATGTCCCGTTTGCATTGGCGCGAAAGAAGGCACCGGTGTGCAAAAGAGAACAGCTTGCAAGCCTGCGCGGAGGTGCAATTCCGCGCACGAATCTGGAACCGCTTCCCATTCGATGGGCCTTTGAATTCGGGGACTCCGGTAACTGGACGCGGACAACTGCCGCAAGCTCGATCCGCAGAAGCCGGCCAAGACTCTGAGACTGCGGAAACTGAAATTCCAGGCGATACAAGTCACGATTGCGGCCACGGCCCGGAGGAACAGGGCAGTGAAGGACGTGGAGGGCGCTCTTCCGCGAGCCCGGACAGCGACCCCGGCCCCGGAATCCCGCAGGCTCGGGTGGTTCGTCTGGCCAACGCCAAGCACTACGTCTTTCAGTCGAACGGCGAGGACGTGCAGCGCGAGATGAACGATTTCATCGCAGGGCTGGAGGAAGGCGCATCGCTCGTTCAACTGCCGGTCGAGCGGTAGTGCCGCACGCCCAACTTCCAAACCTGAAGCGCCACAATGAAAAACGCGACGCCTGCCAACGGGGCGAGCCACTGAAACAGCACGGGAGTGCCCAGTGGATCCTTCCTGTGGAGAACCGCCAGCACCGGGAAATAGTCCACGCAGGCCAGTGGAATTACAAAGGTGAAGAACTGACGGAACCACGGCCTGTAGATAGTGGCCGGGTACTGGCTCATGAAGGCGCCGCCGTATGTGAAGGCGTTCCAGACCTCGAGCGACTCGGTGGCCCAGAAGGCGCTGGTTGCCTGAATGATGGTTAATCCGGTGAACAGGCTTACGCCGCCTACAACCGCCTGTGCCAGCAGAACCGCAGTCCAGGCCGACCAGGTCTGAGGCAGCGCCGAGATAGCCCAAGCCAGCACGACGGCTCCCTGCGCCAGACGGCCAACACGCCGAAGCGTCAGCTCCTGGCCGATCACTTGCAGGGCGGTCCAGCGGGGACGAACCAGCAGTCGATCGAAATCGCCAGACTTGACCATATTGCCGAATTGATCGAAGCCGCGGGCGAAGGCATCGGCAATGGAGAAGGTGATGCTAATGGCGCCGTAGAAGATCGCAGTCTCGGCCAGCGACCACCCGCGCAGTTGCCCGAAGCGGTGAAAGAGCGCCCATACGCCGAAGAATTCGATCACCGTAAGCAGGCTTTGGCCGAGGGCCTGGAGAATGAACGAGACCTGGTATTGGAGCTGGCCGCGGATAGAGATGCCAACGTAACGGAAGTAGATTCTCAGATCGTTCATCGCTCTATCCTCCCTGCACCACGACACGGCGCATTCCCCGCGCCAGCAACCAGCGGCCGAAGAGCACTAGAGCAACCGTCCAGACCAGCTGAAGCAGGATCACGCCAGGGAGGCCGTTGAGCGCTATGTTGCCGAGATAGATGCGATAGGGAAGGTCCACCAGTCCAGCAAAGGGCAGCGCCCTGAGCACCGGCTGCGCCCAATCGGGAAACAACGGCAGGGGGATGATCATGCCCGAAAGCAGAGTAACCATCGCCGTCAGCATCACCACGACCCCATCGGCGCTCACCGTCCACATCAGCGCAATGTTCATCAGCGTGGACAGGGCGCAACTTAGCAGCAAGGCGCACACCATGGCCGCGGCAAACGCCATGCCGCCGAAAAACGTTGGCGGATGGAGCCGCCATTCGCCCAGCCCGATCGTCGGCAGCACAAACATCGCCAGAATTGCCATCGGCGCGGCGCGCAGGATGGTCGGCGCTGTGCGCCATGCCATGGCCCTGACAAACCACAGGTTGTAAAGGTTGACGGGCCGGCACAGCTCGTAGGCCACCGCGCCCGAGCGCACCATGGCCCTTACCTCCGAGTCGGCGTTCCAAGGCAGCAGGGCCAGCAATGCCTGCCCGAGCCAGACATAACTCACTATCTGAGGAAAGCTCATCGGCTGGGGGCGATCGGTTGAGTTGTAAAAGGCCTCGTAGACCATGATCATCACCAGCCCGAAGAAGATCTGCGTCCACAGTCCGGCGATGGCGGCGGCGCGGTATTGGAGCATCATGCGAAAGCGCGCGCTGAAGATGGCAAGATAAGGCTTCATTCCGCGCAAACCGTCTCCTCCGGCGCGTTTGCTGACTCTGTCGCCGCATAGAGCCGCGCCACGATGGTCTCGATGGGTGGGTTCTCGACAAACAGGTCGCGGACCGCATGCCGCGCCGCGATGCGCGCGATCAGTTCGGCTGGCGACACGGCTTGCGGATCGAAGCCCAGGCAGAGACGATGCCCCTCGCGCCGCACCACGGTGGCTTGCGGGTCGCTCACGTCCTCGTCGCCGGCCAGATCCACCGTGAGCCAGCGCTCTCTGGTGACGCGGGAGCGCAGATCGGCCAGGCTGCCGTCGCAGAGAACCTTGCCGCTGGCGATAACTATGACGCGATCGCAGAGCGCCTCGATGTCGTCCATATCGTGGGTGGTGAGAATAACTGTAACTCCGCGGCTGCGGCTGAGCTGGCGAACAAAGTCGCGCACCGCGAGCTTGGAGACCGCGTCCAGCCCGATCGTCGGCTCATCCAGGAACAACACGGGCGGCTGGTGCAGGAGCGCGGCCGCCAGATCGCAGCGCATCCGCTGGCCCAGGCTTAGCTGGCGCACCGGAACGTCAAGGAGCGGCTCCAGATTCAGCAGCGCGATCAGCTCGTCGATGGCGGCGCGATACCGATCCTGAGAGACGCGGTAAATGTCGCGCAGCAGCTCGAAGGACTCAATCACTGGCAGGTCCCACCAAAGCTGCGTGCGCTGGCCGAAGACCACCCCAATCTCCGCAACGTGCTCGACACGCTGGCGCCAGGGCACGCGGCCCCGCACCTCGCACCTGCCGGAGTCCGGCACAAGAATGCCGGAGAGCGCCTTGACGGTGGTGCTCTTGCCCGCGCCGTTCGGTCCGATGTAGCCGACCAGTTCGCCCGCGTCGATGGAAAAGCCGATCCCGTCCAGCGCACGCAGTTCGCGATACCGTCTTGAAACAAGCCCGCGAACGCTGCCCCACAATCCGGGCGCTCGCTCCGCAATCCGGTAAGTCTTGACGAGATCCTCTACCACTATCTGGGGCGGCATGGGTCGATCCCTCCCGTCCAGTCTAACTTGGAACGAGTTAATTGCCGGCCGACCATGAGCCAATGAAAACAGCTCATGAAGTAATGAAAATAGAATTCTTCAAATCTTAATGAGTGCGCACGCAATGCAAGCCGAGGAATCTCCCTTGGGCATATCGCTTGCTCCAGCCAGAAGGACGCTGCCACGATCGTTCCGCGTCCCATTCATGTGGATTGCCTCGCGCCTATTTAGCATAGTGGAATGGCTGAATCTCGGAACGCGGAGCAGATCGCCGCCCGGTATCTTCGCTTTGCGGAGAACGAAGCCTGCGGCCGCTCGCCGCTTTACGAGGAACTGGCGTTGGGCGTTGCCGGGGACCGGGCGGCGCTTGAGTTTCTGGCCGAGCTACCTTATGCGAAACAGCAGCCTAACCTGCTGTTCGCGGCCCTTCGCTACGTCTGCGGCACTCCGAGGGACTGGGAAGCCTTCCGCCAGTCGCTGGCCTCTCGCCCGGATGAAATCCGCGAGGCGATGTTGAAGCGGCGCACACAAACCAATGAGCCTGCCCGTTGCGCGATTCTGCTTCCGCTGCTTGCTCTTCTTCCCCAGCCCCTGGCTCTACTTGAAGTGGGCGCATCCGCGGGTCTTTGCCTGATTCCGGATCGTTATGCTTATCGCTACAACGGCGTGGACGTGGAATCGGGTTCGAGCAGGGGCGCGCCGCCGCCTAGATTCTCGTGCGCAACGAGCGCTCAAGCGCCGATACCCAAGGCCAATGTCGAGGTTGCATGGCGCATGGGCCTGGATCTCGAACCTGTCCGTGTCGATGACGATGAACAGGCGGCGTGGCTTGAAACTCTCGTATGGCCGGGAGAAGAGGACCGCCTTGCCCTTCTGCGCCAGGCCCTGGACGTTGCGCGAGCCGATCCGCCCTTGGTCGTTGAGGGAGACCTGCGGACGGATGTGCAGCGCCTTGCGGCTCTGGCGCCCAAAGACGCCACATTGGTCATCTTCCATAGCGCAGTCCTGGCCTACGTCCCGTCCGAGCAGGAGCGAACGGAATTCGCGAAGATTGTTGCTGAAACCGGCGCGGTTTGGATTGCCAACGAGTCTCCTCGCGTCATTCCGGGAATCACGGAGCGGGCAATGCGTTTCTGCCAGGCGCGGGAGTTTCTGGTGACTCAGGATGGAGAGCCAATCGCATGCTGCGATCCGCACGGCAGGTTCTTGCGGTGGCTGTGAAACTTCCACCGGACTCGCCCCAATCGGTTCCGGAATTAGTAGAAATTCAAAAGAACTTCTGTTGCCAAGTAACTACCATAGTTCTTGTTACGTGAGGAGCTAACCGCATGGACGACAGGTTGCTGACGCTGCGCATGGCGGCCTGGATGGAGAAGCATCTGTTCGATCCCGATCTCCATCTGGATTTGGAGAAGGCGTCGGGTTACTCGGAGAACCGCCTGCGCCAGAAGTTCTACAACATTACCGGCGAAACCCCCTCCGGCTACCTGCGGAAGAGACGCCTCACCGAGGCGGCGCGGGCGCTCATCCGGGGCGAACGCATCGTCGATGTGGCGGCGGCTTACGGTTACAGCTCCCAGGACAACTTCACCACCGCTTTCGGATCGTGGTTCGGCATCACGCCTGCCAAGCTCCGCGATCTGGACCGCAACTACCGCAACCTGCTGATGCGGATGAAGGAGCCGCTCAATCTCA
>CAWCWQ010000031.1:0-3259 GCA_963799145.1 uncultured Acidobacteriaceae bacterium
AGTAACGTACTGTTTGCTGAAAAAGACAGTTCTAAATCCAGTTCGCAGATTCGCGCCTTCAAAGATACGTGGGAGTGGAACATCGATGCCGAGCGCGCCTACCTAGAGGCGATCGAGAAGAGCGACCGAGTGGCCGATGCATTGCGAGCCTTCCGAACCTTTCTCGGTCGCTCGGATATGCTGGCTTACTTGGCCATGATGGCTCCGCGGCTCGTGGAATTGCGCCGGGCGATGAAGGAGACTGCGTCCATCTATTTGCATTGCGATCCAACGGCCAGCCACTATCTGAAAATCCTGATGGATGCGGTCTTTGGGCCTCAGTCCTTCCTTACCGAAATCGTCTGGAAGCGCAGCAGCGCCCATAACGATGGCAAGCAGGGCCGCAAGCAGCACGGGCGAATTCACGATGTAATCCTCTTCTACTCCAAAGGTAGAGATTGGAAGTGGAGTCCCCAGTTCACGGGATACGACGAGAATTACATCAGGCGATTCTACAAGCACATTGAGGAAGTTACAGGCAGGCGGTATAGGCTAGGCGATTTGACCGGACCGGGCGGAGAAATGAAGGGAAACCCCAAATACGAAGTGATGGGGGTAACCAGGCACTGGCGTTATTCACAACTCAAGATGAAAAAACTGATCCAAGAGGGTCGCGTTGTCCAGACGAAACCCGGTGCTGTTCCAGCTTATAAGCGTTATCTCGACGAAATGAGCGGAGTTTCGCTTCAAGACGTTTGGGTCGATATCGGACCAATAGGCGCACAAGCTCAGGAGCGGCTTGGGTATCCTACACAGAAGCCGGAAGCATTGTTGGAACGAATTATTGAATCTAGCTCCGAGAAGGGAGATGTAGTTCTAGATCCCTTTTGCGGGTGTGGCACTACAGTACAGGTGGCGCAAAAGCTGAAACGGAACTGGATTGGGATCGACATTACCCACCTTGCCATCAGCCTCATCAAGCAGAGGCTCTCCGACTCTTTTGGGCCAGAGATCAAGAAATCCTATGCGGTGATCGGTGAACCGACGGATTACGCCGGAGCGGCAATGCTGGCCGCCGAGGACAAGTATCAGTTTCAATGGTGGGCGCTCGGGCTGGTGGGGGCGCGGCCGGCAGACCAGCGAAAGGGCGCCGATCGCGGAATCGATGGCCATATCTACTTCCACGACGATAATTCCACCGACTCAAAGCAAATCATCTTCTCTGTCAAGGCGGGTGGCGTGACAGTTTCGCAGATTCGCGATTTGCGTGGGACGATCGAACGCGAAGAGGCAGAGATTGGCGTTTTTCTTTGTTTCGAGGAGCCGACGAAACCCATGATTCGCGAGGCCGCTGAGGCCGGACTATATCAATCGACCGATGGAACCACCTATCCCCGGATTCAGATTCTTACCATCCAGGATGTCCTGGGCGGAAAGCTGCCCGAATATCCGCGTTTTGCTCTTGATGCAACCTTCAAGAAAGCCCCCAAGGCCCGAGCCTCTACCCGCCAGTCGAATCTCTCTCTGTTTACCAACCCAGGCGACTAGGAGAGATTGTATTCATGGAACCCGTCACTCATTTTCTCGTCGGCGCCTGCATCGGCCGCGCCGGGCTGAACCGCAAGACGGCTTACGCTACGCTGGCCGCAGTGCTGGCCGCCGAGGCCGCCGATATCGATGTTCTCTGGTCGCTGGCTGGGCCGGTCGAGGAGTTGAAGCACCATCGCGGCATTACCCATACCTTCATAGCCGCTCCGGTGGTGGCTGGGGCAGTCGTGGGGCTGGTGTGGCTCTTCGACCGCTGGCGAGAGGGACGGCTGGCTCGTAAGGCCAAGACTCTCAACCAAAACGTAAAAGCGCCCCCGGCGCCGGCGCTGCATTGGGGCTGGCTATACGCGACGGCGCTGATCTCCGCGCTCAGCCACCTGCTGCTGGACTGGACCAATAACTACGGGCTGCGGCCGTTCTTTCCCTTTAGCCCGCGCTGGTATGCGGGCAGTTTTGTCTTTATCGCCGAGCCGGTGTTATGGGCCGTGCTACTGCTGGCCCTGATTGTCCCTGAGTTGCTGGGGCTGGTAGGGGGAGAGATCGGCGCGAAGCGGCCGGCCTTTCGCGGGCGCGGCTGGGCGGTCTTTGCGCTGAGCGCGATGGTAGTGTTGTGGTGCTGGCGGTGGGCGGACCATGCGCAAGCGCAGGCGATGCTTGAGAACGTGCAGATCACCTCCGCTCCGGTTCAGCGCATCGGCCTCGAACCGTATCCCGTCATTCCCTTCCACTGGCACGCGATTCTGGAGACGGAGGCGTACTACCAGACCGCCGAAGTCAACACGCAGACCGGGGAGATCGAGAGCGACCCGCGGCGAGACGTGATCTTCAAGCCAGCTGCGACCGCGGCCACCGAGGCCGCCAAGCGCACTCCGCTCGGCCAGGTCTATATGGACTGGGGGACGTGGGCGGTGGTGCGCGATATGGGCCAGATGCCGGTTGCCGGCATGGACCCGCCACAGTTGCCGCCCAACCGCCAATGGACCACCGTCGAGTTTACCGATTTGCGCTTCGCTTATTCCTACCTGGGCGCAGGCAGGCCCATTGTCCGGAACCCGCTTGCCGGCTGGGTTTACATCGTGGACGGCCGCGACGATGCGGGTGAATCGATGAACGGGCGGGCGGAGCACTAGCGAACGATCGCCTTCGTCGGAGGCGGCCTGCACTCGCCGCCAATACCTCAAGTTAACGCGGTGCGCGGCTCATGGACTAGAATGGGTCCGCTTTCCTGGAACTGGTATCTGAGTTCCGAAAGCCGAGGTGTTCATGTCCGCCGATCCGCTCGTCGAAAATCCGCAGCCCACCTTCTTGTCTTTGGCCGCTAAAACAGCCGTCTGCCACACCATTACGTATTTCATCATGGGGGCGCTTGCCTATCACTTCCTGCACTATGCGGAGCTGATTGCCCAGCCTTGCTCAAACATGCGTCCGATGAGCGATCCCTTGATGATGGCCGGGCCGATCCTCCAGCCGCTGCGCGGCGTGCTCTTTGCCGCGGTCTTTTATCCCTTCCGCGAAAGGCTTTTTGGCCGCAAGCATGGCTGGCTGCTGATGGGGTGGATGCTGATCGCTCTGGGAATTCTGGGAACCTTTGCGGCGCCTCCCGGATCGATGGAAGGCTTGATATACACCACGGTTCCCGTTTGGATGCAGCTGCGCGGCTGGCTGGAGATTGTGCCCCAGGCGCTTCTGCTCTCCGCGCTGCTCTGCTATTGGGTCAACCATAGCAATACAT
>CAWCWQ010000032.1:0-7296 GCA_963799145.1 uncultured Acidobacteriaceae bacterium
AGTCAAGTATATTATTGCCATTGCAAATCACTGAAGACAAAGCAGAGGGGGCTAAAGCCCGCCATTTCTGTCGGCAACTTTCGGCCCGACTGAAGTCGTGCCCTTGTTACAAAACCTCTCGCGTGAGCCTATTTGTTTCCAACGAGGCCGCTGCCCGGAGAGTCCAAGTGCGGCTTTCCGCGGGAAGTTGGGCTGCTAAGGACGAAAGCGCGGAAGGGTGCGGCTTTCTGAGCCCTGGTGCTACTGGAGGAACTCGCGGACGAAGGGGTTCTCGCTGTGGACGAGTTCGTGGAGGGAGCCGTCGAAGATGAGGCGGCCTTCTTCGAGCATGAGGAAGGTGGTGTTGGGGTCGGTTTCGCCCTTGGGTAGCGGGACCATGCGGTTCTGATCGGGGTCGAAGCGGTGGGTGCAGAGGATGAAGGCGTCCTGGAGGCGGTGGGTGACCAGCAGCGAAGGGGTGCGGTAGACGTCGCGCTCCTTCACGATCAGCTCGATGATGGTGGTGGAGGTGACGGGGTCGAGGCCGCCGGTGGGCGAGTCGTAGAGCAGCAGCTCGGGCTGGCGGATGAGGGCGCGGGCGATGGCCACGCGGCGGCGCATTCCGCCGGAGAGGCTGGCGGGGTAGAGGGCGAAGGTCTCTTCGAGTTCGACAAAGCGCAGGGCCTCGCGGACGCGGCGGTCGATCTCGTCGTCGGGAACGCGCTCCTGGATCAGCTGGTAGGCGACATTGTCGCGGACGGTGAGCGAATCGAAGAGCGCGCCCTCCTGGAAGACCATGCCGGTGCGGGTGCGGAGGGGGAAGAGCTTCTCTTCGGGCATGTGGGAGATCTCCTCGCCGAAGAGCAGGATGCTGCCCTCGTCGGGGCGCAGCAGGCCGTTGGTGAGCTTGAGCAGGACGCTCTTGCCGACGCCGGCAGGGCCGAGCAGGATGCGCGTCTCTGCCGGCGCTACGGAGAAGCTGATGTCCTCGAGGACCGGCGGGCCGTCGAAGGCGATGGAGACGTTGCGAAAGACCACGACCGGGGCGGCATCTGCGGCGGCTTCGTGTGTCGAGGCCACGCCCGGGCCGGACTCGGCCGATGGAGGCTGGGCGGAAGCGCGGGTATCGTTCATAGCGGGGGAAAGAGTGCAGCAGCACCTGGGTGAGGAGGAAGTCGACGAAGATGATGAGCACCGAAGCCGTGACCACGGCCTGAATGGTGGAGCGGCCCACGCCCTGGGTTCCTCCGGTGGTTCTCATGCCGTAGAAGCAGCCGATGGAGGCGATGATGTAGCCGGAGAAGAGCGGCTTGACGAGGCCCTGGATGATGTCGGGATAGCGCAGGTACTCCCAGGCCTTGGAGAAGTACTGCGTGCCGTTCTGGTGATTCATGAAGACGGTGACGGCGGCGCCGCCGAGGATGCCGAAGGCGTCGGCGACGATGGTGAGGAAAAAGAGCATGGAGATGCAGGCGAAGATGCGCGGCGTGACGAGCTTGCGCATGGGATCGACGCCCAGGGCGCGCATGGCGTCGATCTGCTCGGTCACCACCATCGAACCGAGTTCGCTGGCCATGGAGGAGGCGTTGCGGCCGGCGACCATGATGCCGGTGAGCACCGGGCCCAGCTCGCGGATCATGGTGATGCTGACGAACTGGCCGGTGACCGCGGTGGCGCCGAACTGCGAGAGAGTGGCCGCCGATTGCAGAGCCAGCACGCCGCCGGTGAAGAAACCGGAGAGCAGGACGATGGCCGCCGAGCCGAAGCCGATGATGTCGGACTGCACCAGGAACTCCGGCCAGTAGCGGGGCCGGTCCAAAGGTTCATGAAAGCGCGAGCGGCGAACAGGGAGTAGTCCTGCACGGTGAGAACGAGTTGCTTGGCGGTTCTTTCGATGGTGTCGATCGCCATGGGGTTCACCGGCATGCAGGATTGGAGAAGAGCCGCGGTCCGCTGGGCCTGGTGGTGCAAGGACAGGATAGCGCATGAGGCGGGACGGGGGCAGCGCGCGCGGCGGCGCCGCAAGCGTGGCACGGTAAACTGGGTTGGAAGGCGAGCGATCGATGACCCCTGAGGTGGCGCGTAGGCTGGAGGAGTTTTTTTGCGGCTTTGCTCGTGGGGCGCAGCCGATTCTGCTGCTGGATTGCGACGGGACGCTGGCGCCGTTCCGGGTGGATCGCTTCAAGGCGCGGCCGTGGGCTGGGGTGCGGGAGCTGCTGGGGAGCATTCAGAGCCAGGGACAGACCCGGATGGCCGTAATCACCGGGCGGCCGGCTGCGGAGATTGCGCCCATGCTCGCCCTCGAGCCACCGCTCGAGGTTTGGGGCCTTCATGGAGCCGAGCGGCTCTACCCCGATGGCCGACGGGAGCTGGAGCAGGCCCCGGCGGCGACGCAGGCAAAGCTTGAGGAGCTCCGCGAACTCCTGCGGCGCGACAGCCTGGGTGGGCTCTTCGAGGACAAGGCCAACGGGGTTGTGATGCACTGGCGCGGAGCCTCGCGCAGAAAGGCCGAGCAGATCGAGCGGAGGACGCGGGCTCTGTTCGAGCCGTTGGCGCGCCTGCGGGGCCTGGCTCTGCTGGACTTCGACGGAGGCATCGAATTGCGCGCTGGGCGCAACAAGGGCGGAGCGGTCGAGGCCATCCTGGCCGAGGCTGGGGCGGGAGTAGGCGGCAGGGCGGACTGCCCGGTTGCTTACCTTGGCGACGATCTGAGCGACGAGGCGGCGTTCAAGGCGGTGAATCGGATTGGGCGGCGCGGCCTGAGCGTGCTGGCGCGCCGGGAGTGGCGCGAGGCCGTGGCGGCGGTTTGGCTGCGGCCGCCGGCTGAGTTGAAGGAGTTTCTGGAGAGATGGCTCTCAGCTTCCGGGGCCCGTGGGCTTTCCTGAAGGCTGGATAGGTAAAGCCGCGACGGCCAGCCCTGGAGATGAGAGCCTAGCCGCAATTCTCGCGCACTCGACGGCGAGTTCAAGGTTCCCGCTCAGTTGCTTCACTTCCCGCTCGCGATACGAAGCCGCGCCAATGAGTCTTCTCATGGCTAGCGCCCCCCAGCTTCGGTACGCCTAGGGAACCTCTGATTAAGTCATCCGCCCGCGTCATGCTTGCATCAAATGGAATGTAGATGGAGGTTGCGATGCGCCAGATAACATTTGCCTGCCAGCCGAGTTTTGAGAAGTATGCGCGGCCCAGCCGCCGGGAGCAGTTTTTGCAGACCATGGAGTCGGTGGTTCCCTGGTCCGAGTTGGAAGCCTTGATCGAGCCGTATTATCCCAAGGCGGGCAACGGACGCCAGCCTGTCGGCTTGTCGATCATGCTGCGCATCTACTTTCTGCAGCACTGGTTCAATCTGTCGGATCCCGGCGCCGAGGATGCGCTCTACGATTCGCCCGCGCTGCGCGGCTTTGCCGGCGTTGATCTAGGAGAAGACTGGGGGACTGGGCCGCGCCGCCGCGCCCGACGAGAGCACCATCCTGACCTTCCGCCACTTGCTCGAAAAGCACGAGTTATGCGGCAAGATTCTGGATACGGTGAATTGGTATCTGGACGGCAAGGGCATTCGCATCTCTACCGGCACCATCGTCGATGCAACCATCATTGCCGCGCCGTCGTCGACCAAGAACAGCAAGAAGGAGCGCGATCCCGAGATGCATCAGACCAAGAAGGGCAACCAGTACTACTTCGGCGCCAAGGCGCATATCGGCGTCGATAGCAAGGAAGGCGTGGTGCACTCGGTCTGTACATCGGCGGCCTCGGTGCATGACAAGCATATGTTGCCCGACTTATTGCATGGCGAGGAGAAGAAGGTCTGGGGCGATGCGGTTATCAGGGACAAACGAAGGCGATTCACGAGGCCGCGCCGCAGGCGCAGGACATGACCAATCGGCGCGTGAAGACCAAGCCGGGCGTGGATGAAGACCAAAAGCGCAAGAACCGGACTAAGTCGCGAGTTAGAGCCAAGGTGGAGTGGCCCTTCCGCATCCTGAAGCGCGTCTTCGGTTATACCAAGGTGCGCTATCGCGGCATCGTGAAGAATCACCACTGGCATCTGGCGGCCTTCGCGCTGGTCAATCTTCTACCAACATCGCAAGCGGCTGATTCCGCAGTTGGCCCCGCTGGGGGCGTAGTGTCTCCGGGGGCCGGGAAACGGCTTCCGCAGACGCAAAACGCGGTAGCGCAAAGCACATTTACCCTTGAAATCGCCGCCGGGATGCGGAATTGCTCCAGGAAAACAGCATCCAACCTTCAACACGGAGAATATCAGGACCTGATCAGAGGCTCCATAGGGGGTGGGGGTATTAATTTTATGGTAAACACCGGGCAGGCCCAGGATCTCCGGTTGGGCGAGGGGGTTTCTCCTCCTTGCTCTGTTCTCATTGTGCGCCAGCGGCGGGATATTTTCCGCAAGCCCCCGCCGGGCGCCCCAATTTCCGGAGTTTCGGAGATGGGAGGGTGTCTACCGGACGGCGGTGCAGGGTCGTGGTTTCCCAGGTCTTCCGCCGTGGCGGACCGCGGCGGACGAGGCCTGGGGCACCCGGCGTCTTTTTTCTTGCGGCAAGGCTGAGATACAACAGTTCCCACTCCGTCGAATCCCGCGCTCAGATTGCAATCTTGGTTTCGATGACGTCGTAGTCGGCACGGACACCTTTTGGTGTGGCGTCAAGAAGGCCGGCGCTGGCGAGGGCTTTCACATCCGCATGGACATTGCTGTAATCGCGGTTGAGCGCCTTGGCCAAGGCCCTGACGCTGGCGACATTGTTCCGGCGGACGTAGCGCAGCAACTCCATCCGCTTGCCGGTGAGGACCCGGGCGAGAGCATCCCAACTCTCAAAAGCAAGATAGCGTTGGTGAAAGACTTCGCCGCGCTCGGCGCGATGCCAGGCATCGATGAACCGGCGCGAGGCTTCGTCTTCAAACGAGCCGCCGACCGTGAATTTGACGCTTTTCATTGGATGCCAAGTGGTTTCATTGTATCCCAGATCCCAGAAGCGGAACCTGGGGCACCCGGCCGCATTCGGCACGGTCGATGAAGAGGGACAGCGTCGGACGCCCACTTACTTTCGTATTGAGTAAACTTTCATTCCGCTACTTGCTAATAGTTTCACGATAAGCGATTCCATCTGAAGATTCGGGACTGTGATTGTAAGTAGTTGTCCGATTCGCTCCTGCCTTGAAGTGGGGCGATTCTCATCGCACAGGACTAGGGTTAGCACTTTCCCCCTAGTTCTATACATCGCTCGAATTAGCTCATGCTGCTTCTCAATCTCGTGAATGCCCCATGCCGCCTTAAGGAGGCCTAACGCAAACAACGCCCTCGACAAATCGCCGGGAATGTTTGCGAGATCAGCGGACCATTCCTCCGCATACCTGCTTCTCTCATGAGCGGGCAGTTTCGATACCGCAAGGTTCAGCAACTTTCGGCCTCCCTGCGGAAGCCAGGCCTCAATCTCCTTGCAGATTAGTTTGCCAAGGAACGCCTCAAGTATTGTCACGATAGCCATGCGAGCCTTCCGTTCGGAACTAGACCCTTAAACGCCAACTTACATTCCCTTGCTCCCGTTGCCGTGAGCCGATAGATCCTCTTGCGCGGCCTTCCCAACTCAGACGGATCGCCCTCTTCCCATTCGCTGCTGACCCAACCTGCTTTCTCTAATCGAAACAGAATCGGGTAGAGCGTTCCAGAGGCAACGTCGGTCAACTTGAATATCTCAGCGCCCGAGATGCCCGAATCGGGGGCCGCGAGAATCTGACCGATTACTTTGAGCATCGGGCCGGTGATCCGAATATCTTTACTCATAGTTGGAAGTCTACATAGGGTATCCAGAAAAGTCAAGCGGGCGCTCATTCGGCCCGAGGCATCGGGGGTCTCCTGGGTTCCGTCAGGCTCGACGGTTGGTTTCACAGCGCCCCTACAGGGCGCGGCGGTCAGGCTCCCTTTTCCCAGAGTTCCGTCCGCCGAGGCGGACTCCACTCTGGGCTATTCTCGTTCCCTCCCTCTGGGAGGACCGGCGACGTCGGTTCGGTTGGACGAAATTCACGCGCTAAGCACCATGAGTACACTTTCGCTCAATTTTCGCTATTCTGGTATACTGCTTGCCATGGACTTTCAACTGGTGACGAGCTACAAGCCGCGGGGGGATCAGCCGCGGGCGATTGCGGAGCTGATGGAGGGTCTGGCGGCGGGCGAGAAGCATCAGGTGCTGCTGGGGGTGACGGGGTCAGGCAAGACGTTTACGATGGCCAAGATCATCGAGCAGTCGAATCGGCCGGCGCTGATATTGGCGCATAACAAGACGCTGGCCGCGCAGCTTTATCACGAGTTCAAGCAGTTCTTTCCGTCGAATGCTGTCGAATACTTTGTGAGTTACTACGACTATTACCAGCCGGAGGCCTATATTCCCGCCGGCGACTTATATATCGAGAAAGAAGCGACTATAAACGAGGAGCTGGACAAGCTGAGGCTCTCGGCCACGCGCTCGCTCTTCGAGCGGCGGGACTCGATCATCGTGAGCTCGGTGAGCTGCATCTATGGGCTGGGCTCGCCGGAGGCTTACTACGGGATGCTGCTGCTGCTGGAGAAGGGCCAGCGGATCAGCCGCAAGGACCTGACCCGGCGGCTGGTGGAGATACTCTACGAGCGCAACGACACGGACTTCAGGCGCGGGACCTTCAGGGTGCGCGGCGACACGATCGAGGTCTTTCCGACTTACGACGAGATGGCTTACAGGATTGAGATGTTCGGGGACGAGATCGAGAGCCTGTCGCAGATCGATCCGCTGTTTGGGACGGTGAAGCAGCGGTACGCGCGGCTGCCGATCTATCCCAAGAGCCATTACGTGGTGCAGCCGGAGCGCCGGGCCGAGGCCATCGACTCGATTGTGGCGGAGCTGAACACGTGGGCGCCGGAGCTGGAGGCGCAAGGGCGGATGGTGGAGGCGCAGAGGATTCATCAGCGGACGCGCTTCGACCTGGAGATGATCAAGTCGATGGGTTACTGCCACGGGATTGAGAACTACTCGCGGCACTTCAGCGGGCGGGCGGCGGGCGAGGCTCCGCCGACGCTCCTGGATTACTTTCCGCGCGATTTTCTGCTGTTTGTGGACGAGAGCCACGCGACGATTCCGCAGGTGCACGGGATGTGGCACGGGGACCGCAGCCGCAAGCAGAATCTGGTGGACTACGGCTTCAGGCTGCCCTCGGCGCTGGACAATCGGCCGCTGAAGTTCGACGAGTTCGAGGAGCGGGTTCATCAGGCGATCTACGTTTCGGCCACGCCGGGGCCGTATGAGCTGACGCGCTCGGCAGGCGTGGTGAGCAATAATG
>CAWCWQ010000033.1:0-4175 GCA_963799145.1 uncultured Acidobacteriaceae bacterium
GTACTTAAGGGGAATGTCTTTTTCTACTTCACTGTCGAGCCTGCTTTGGGCCTCGTGACTCCTACATCTGTGGCAGTCATAGTAAATCCCTCGCAAATTCAATTACTGCTCGCGGAGGCAGATCGCTTGAGGGCTAAAGCTGAACGCCTCACGCAACAATTGACTTCGGAGAATACGACCGCGAGCCAGATTCTCCTTCGGAACAGCCTGCGGGAGGCCATCACCGATCTTGACAAGACTGAAGCAAATTATAAGGAAAAGGGAGTGGATTCTTCCTCTACGCGAGCCGTAAACGTATTCTTCGATGACATTAGAATCAATTATGGTGAGGCGCTTAAGGTCCTGGCCAACACTTCAGCGCAGGCGAGCCAGGCTAGCTTGCAATTCGAACGTGTTAAACTTGCCCCGAGTAGCCCACCTCCTCATCTTAATCCTGCATCGCAAGCCGTCCTTGCGAGCATTTTGCACAATGCGAAGGCCTATGATGTTGTAGCTTCCTCTGGGTCGGTGACATTCAATCTCGATGTATTTAGCGAGCCGAAAGGGGCCACAATCGCATACAGGCTGAGGGGAGGGGAATACCACCCTCTGGACCATGAGACTGACTGGCGAATCGAAAACCTCGCAAGAGCGGTTTATTTGATCCGGCTTCAGAAGCCGGGTTACGAGGATAAGGAAGTCGCCTTCGATGCAATTTATAGCACAAGCACAAGCATCGACATTCGCCTCGAGCGCAAGAATGGTGCCCGATGAAGGTCACGCTCGCTCGATACTACAAGGGCTTCGGGAGCCTGTACGCTCTCTGGGCAGGCCTTCCCTTTCTGCCTCCGCTGCTTCACGCTTGCGTTCCAGATTCGAGCGCATTTGCTGAGTACCTTTTTCCGCCACTTGGTGATTCTCAACGGCTCGCCTTCGCTGCTACTATCGGCACCCTGTTGCTAACCACGTTTGTGGCATTCGTCTGCTGCCAGATGACGCAGGGAATACGCCCAAGCGTACCGGCAATGCTTATGGCTGGATGGTTGCTTGGTTTTTGCGCCTTAATATCGCTATACGTGCCTTATGTCAGGCACGTCGCGGTACCCAGCGTGAAACTGGAAGTGCCGGTGTCCATCGGTTTTGAACGGACTGATTTTGCGCTTCGTACCTACCCAGGATGGAATGATTGGGAGATGCTGCATGACCGAGGGCCGTGGGAAGAGCAGATCCACGTACTTTGGACTCAACGCTCAATCATCGTCGTCAGAGCACTTCTTTGGGTCACTTATTCCCTGACCCTGAGTTGCTTCCTCTCGATCGCAAGCCTCGCTGTCTACCAGCACGCAGCTGAGGAAGCCGAGAGTGAGCTAAAGCCTAACTGAATAAACGCCGCGTGCGCCAGATCCCGCTTTTGGGACCTGAGTGGCAGGGTCCATCAGGCGACGTTGGCAAGCCCTTTCTGAGCAACGAGAGACAGCAGCTTGAGCGATCCTCCTTGCGGACGCCTTTCTCCGCGCTCCCATTGGCTCACAAGGCCCGTTGGCCCATTCAAATAACGGGCAAAGACCGCCTGGCTTGTTCCCTCGCGCAGACGAAGGGCGCGAATTTCTTCCGGTGCAAGAGGCTGAATCGGCGTCAGGCAAAGCTCATCGAACTCGCGCAGAGTCCGCTTGTCCATTACTCCGGCAGTGTGCAGCCCCTCGGCTGTCTCGTGAATCGACGCCATCAGGCTGCCACGGTATTGTTTCGCTGTGCCCATTGCATTTCACCCTCGGGCGACGGACTCTAGAAGGTTATAGATACAAGTATCTCACTTTAGGCACAAGAACAAAGACGTGCTGCCCAGAGGGCACCCATGTGGGCCAACCGCTTTTACGCTGGAAACAGGCCAAACGCAACAAGGGCGTCCGCCGAGGCGGACGCCCTTGGTGTTGTAACACTTGCAGCGGACTAGCTGGTGGTGTGGGCCGGTCCGGTTTGCTTCTCTTCGAGGGCCGCCTGCGCCGCCGCCAGCCTTGCCGTGAGCAAACGGAAGGGCGAGCAGGAGACGTAGTTGAGGCCGATCCTGTGGCAGAACTTGACGGACTCCGGATCGCCGCCATGCTCGCCGCAGATGCCCACCTTGAGGTTGGCGCGGGTGGCGCGTCCCTTGGTGGTGGCCATCTGAACCAGCTGCCCCACGCCGGCCTGATCGAGGGTGGCGAAGGGGTCCTGCTTGAAGATGCCGTACTTGAGGTAGGCAGGAAGGAAGTTGTTGATGTCGTCGCGCGAGATGCCGAAGGTGGTCTGGGTGAGGTCGTTGGTTCCGAAGCTGAAGAACTCGGCCTCTTCGGCGATCTGGTCGGCGGTGAGGGCGGCGCGCGGCAGCTCGATCATGGTGCCCACCATGTAGTCGACGGTCGAGCCCTTCTCCTTGAAGACTTCGGCGGCGACGCGCTTGATGATGGCGGACTGATTGCGCATCTCCTCGATGGAGCCGATGAGCGGGACCATGATTTCGACGTGCGGATCGCCGCCCGCGTTCTTGACGTTGACGGCAGCCTCGATAATGGCCCGCGCCTGCATCTCGGTGATCTCGGGGAAGGCGATGCCGAGGCGGCAGCCGCGCAGTCCGAGCATGGGGTTCTGTTCGTGCAGCTCCTCGACACGCGCCAGCAGCGGCCGGAGTTCCTTGAGCTTCGGCGAAGTGGGATCGGTATCGGTGAGGTGGGAGATTTCCACCAGCAGATCCTCGCGCTTGGGCAGGAACTCGTGCAGCGGGGGATCGAGCAGGCGGATGGTGACGGGCAACGACTCCATGGTCTTGAGCAGGCCTTCGAAGTCGGCGCGCTGCATGGGCAGAAGCTTTTGCAGAGCGGCGCGGCGGTCGGCCTCGTTGTTGGCCAGGATCATGGTCTGCATGTGTCCGATGCGGTCTTCGGCAAAGAACATGTGCTCGGTGCGGCAGAGGCCGATGCCTTCAGCGCCGAAGAGGCGAGCATTCTTGGCGTCGCGAGGGATGTCGGCGTTGGCGCGGACGCGCAGGCGGCGGACCGGGTCGACCCAGCTCATGTAGGTGACCAGATCGGGATCGTCGGGCTGCGCGGGCAGGGTTTTGAGCTGACCCTTGATGACCCGGCCGGTGGTGCCGTCGAGGGAGATAAAGTCGCCCTCGTGGAAGGTGTGACCCTTGACGCGGAGTTCCTTGTTGGCTTCGTCAACGACACAATCGCCGGCGCTGGCCACGCAGCACTTGCCCATGCCGCGGGTGACGACAGCGGCGTGGGAGGTCATGCCGCCGCGCGAGGTGAGAATGCCGGTGGCGACTTCCATGCCCGCGATGTCTTCAGGCGTGGTTTCGCCGCGCACCAGGATGATGACCTTGTAGGTGCCGTTGGCGTGGGCCTTGACCGCGTCTTCGGCGGTGAAGACGATTTGGCCGACAGCCGCGCCGGGCGAGGCCGGCAGGCCAGTGGCCAGGACTTCGATCTTCTCGCCCTTTTCCACCAGGCGGGGAACCAGGAAGTCGTAGAGCTGGTTGGGCTCGACGCGGTGAATCGCCTCTTCCTGCGTGATCAGGCCTTCTTTGACCATGTCGATGGCCACGCGGACCGCGGCCAGGCCGGTGCGCTTGCCGTTGCGGGTTTGCAGCATGTAGAGCTTGCCATCCTGGATGGTGAACTCGAAGTCCTGCATATCGCGATAGTGCTTCTCCATCTTGCCGGTGATCTGGCGAAGCTGCTCGTAGACCGCGGGCATGGCGCGCTCCAGCTCGCTGATAGAGAGCGGTGTGCGAACGCCGGAAACCACGTCCTCGCCCTGCGCGTTCATCAGGTATTCGCCGAAGAAGGCGTGCTCGCCGGTGGCGGGATTGCGCGTGAAGCCTACGCCGGTGCCGGAGTTTTCGCCCAGATTGCCGAAGACCATGGCCTGCACGTTGACGGCGGTGCCCAGCCAGTCGTCGATGCGGTTGATGCGGCGATAGGTCTTGGCGCGGTCATTCTGCCAGCTCCTGAAGACGGCGTCGCGGGCCTGGACCAGTTGATCGAGAGGGGCCTGCGGAAAGTCCTTGCCGGTCTCGGCGAGAACCAGCTTCTTGTACTCGGCGATGATCTCTTTGAGCGCCGCGGGCTGGAGTTCGTAGTCGAATTTGACGCCTTCGCGGTGCTTGACGCCGTCGAAGATGTGCTCGAACTTCTTCTTGGGCACATCGAGAA
>CAWCWQ010000034.1:0-4208 GCA_963799145.1 uncultured Acidobacteriaceae bacterium
CCGCATCTTTGCACAGATATGGCATGTGGGCCGCATCTCAGATCCGAAGTTTCTGGAAGGTAAGCTTCCAGTTGCACCGAGCGCCATTCGGCCGGCCGGTCATGTGAGTCTGGTACGTCCTATTACTGATTATGTGACTCCAAGAGCACTTCCGATCTCCGAGATACCGGAGATCGTCGAGGGATTCCGCAAGGGCGCCGAAAACGCCGAACTGGCTGGCTTTGACGGCGTGGAAATACACGGGGCAAATGGCTATTTGCTCGACCAGTTTCTTCAAGACGGCTCCAACCATCGCACCGACGAATACGGTGGATCGATCGAGAACCGCGCTCGGCTCATGCTGGAAGTTGCCGATGCGGCGATCTCCGTTTGGGGCGCCAAGCGCGTGGGTATGCATCTCGCTCCACGCGGCGATAGCCACGATATGCATGATTCAAACCCGTCAGCCACCTTCGGCTACGTGGCGCGTGAGCTCGGCGGACGCGGGCTTGCCTTTCTGTGCGCGCGCGAGTTTTTCGGACCTGACCGATTGGGTCCGCAGCTCAAGAAACAGTTCGGCGGCGTTTACATCGCAAATGAAAAATATACTCACGCGCTGGCTGACCAGGTCATCCAGGATGATGAAGCGGATGCTGTGGCCTTTGGCCAACTCTTTGTCGCCAACCCCGATCTACCGGCTCGCTTTGCAAACAATGCGCCACTCAACATGCCGGACCCCAGCACCTACTTCACGCCGGGACCCCACGGCTATATCGACTATCCCGCACTGAGTGCGTAGCGGAAGAACCGATGGCTCTTATTGCAAGATTAGTCGAGCGGGTTTACTGCCAAGCGAGGGTCAACAGAATCGAGGAGGCACCATGAATAAGACCGTCCGTCTGTTGGAGGCTCATCGCAGCAGCCGCAGTTATAAGAGTGACCCCATCCCCGCGGAAATTCTGGAAGCCATCATCGAGTCGGCACATCGCGCTCCCACCTCCATCAACAGCCAGCAGATTTCTCTGGTGGTGGTACGCAGTGCCGCCAGCCGTGCACGCATAGCAGAAATCGCAGGCGGCCAGCCATGGATCGCACAAGCTCCGGTGTTCATAGCAGTGGTCGCGGACTTCTATAAGACTGGCCTCGGCGTCGAGAAGGCCGGTGGCGGGCAGGTCATCCAGCGCAGTCTTGAGGCGATTGTTTCCGCAGTGAGTGACGCCGGAATTGCGATGGCGACACTCATGACTGCGGCGCGCGCCTTCGGTCTCGGCATCGTCCCAATAGGCGGAATCCGCCGCAATCCGCAAGCGATGATCGATCTGCTTGGGTTGCCGCGATATACATTTCCTGTAGCCGGAGTCGTGCTCGGCTACGTCGCCGAGGAGACAACGCAAAAGCCGCGCATGCCGATCGAGAGCTTTCGCCACGAGGAGAAGTATCATCTGGAAGCGCTGAATCCGGCGATTGACGCCTATGACCGGACGCTACAGGAGTATTGGCAGAAGATTGGGCGCGCGGACGGGCTGAAATGGTCGGCTAATATGGCGCAGCATTACGGCGCATTTCCCCGGCGTATCAAGGCTGTCGCTCAGGAGCAAGGCTTTACGATTGAAGTGTAGCCGTGTGTGCTTTCCTCGTCTTTATGCGACGCGGTTGCACGCCGAGATTCTTCCATCTCAATCACTAAATCCCTGTGAGGGCTCTTGGTCCCAGGTACGCGCCGGATGAAAGAACGGCCACATCGCACCACGTTGGCGGCGTGACGCGTTGACTGCAATCCGGCTTGAATCGGTACCCTTCTCGCCGGTGAATGTCCGCCCCCCCCATCGTCAACTCTGTAGGGACTAGACTATCGGTCTTATCGCCGGAGTAGGCTTGCAGGCCTGCTCCGGCGGCTTAAGTGACTACTTCTTGGTTGCGGCCGCGGCCTTCTTTCTGGTCGTGAGATTCCTCTCGTCGAGGAGAGTCAGGGAATCGGCAGCGTTGAACGGGTACAGGCGCACCGATTCTTGGCCCGTGGTGCTCAGGACGACGTCTACGCGGCGGTTTTGGGCTAGGACAACTACGGTCAGGTCGCGGAGGATCTTATCCCGCTGCGCTGTACTCAGGTCGGGATTCTGTTCGACCAGGTCTTTCACCTGGTCGGCGGTGAGCTCTTGGTCCTTGCCAAGGCCGCGCGTGTCAATGCTGGCTTCGGGAAGACCCTGTTCAACCAGGAACTGTTTTGTGCGAGCGACGCGGCGTTCGGAAAGCGCCTGGTTGTACTCGACTGATCCGCGCACGTCCGCATGTCCGCTCAGGGTCAGGTGGGCTTCCGGCTTGAATTGGAGATACTTCTTGAAGTCCGATGCGAGGGTGGTCAGAGTTCCCTCCTGGCTGGTCACGAGGCCGCCATTGGGTCTCTCGATCCTGGGCTGATCGGTCTGGAAGAAGACGCTATGCAGTGCCAGGCGAGTCTCAAGTTGTACCTGCTCCGGGGAGGGTACTGGAGGCGGAGGCGCCGCAATCGTCACGATGGTGCCGGCGGTTGCGGTCTGATTCTTGTCGTCGGTGACGTTGCAGGTGATGCCTGTGGCGCCGGTCGCAGCTCCCGTCGAATCGAAGGTAGCCGTGGCGCCGCTGCCGCTGATGGTCCCGGCCGCTGCCGAGTAACTATAGGTCAGAGCGCGGTTCTGCGGGCTCACGCCTGCAGCCGTGATCGCGCTCTTGTCGCCCGGGTTGATGGTGCTGGGGCTGGCTGTGCAACTAATTGTCGGCGGTTCAAATGGCCTCACGGCGAAGGGCGCCGTTGCGATGGCAGATTCCCATGGCTGCAACCCCTCTCTGCCGGGTTTGCCTTCCTTCACTCCGCAATTCACTGTATACGGGCCGGGCGAGAGCATTGCGGTGGCCACCGTGGCAGTGGCGCCGTTCGCCGTTACGCTGGGACCCGTCAAGCTGTAAATCACGTTCAGCTTGGGATCGAGGTTTCCGGCTGTTGCGGTCACCGTGACCGGGTCACCGGGAAAGACCGAAGACGGGCTGGCGGAACACAACAATGTCACCTGCGGTGGCGGCGCGCCATTGCCGCCAAAGCGGAAGACGATTCCGGAAGAAAGGCGCATGTCATTTTGCGTGGCGGCCGCTCCGGTGGTGACATTGTCGAACCTGGTCATCAGATATTCCGCTTGAATAATGCGAATGGCAAAGTGTTGGCGCACCTTGATGTCCAGGCCGCCTCCAGCGGTCATGGCAAATTTGTTCTCGGACGGGAGAGGCGTACATCCAGCGGCCGTGCAGCCGGACGACAGCGTCACCTGACTGGCATGGATGCCCCCAAACAGGACCTGGGCAAAGGGGGTGATTCTCTCGTGCCCGCGATAGGAGAGGCGCGGACCGAAGAGATAGGTATAGACGCTCCCGCTTGAATCCTGCACGACACCTGGACTCGCCGAGCCATTCAGCCGGAGTTGCGTGTCGCCGAAGCCGCCAAAGTCGCCAACCACACCAAGGTAACGATTGAAGTTGAAAGCGATGGAGGTGCTGCCGCCATTTAGCCAAACGAGCCGGTTTCCGTCAGCCAGCTTGGGCACAGCTTGCAGATACGAGTAGCCCAGAAACAGTTCAGCCTTGGGCGTACCGAAGTTCCTCCCTTCCGAATAGGGCGCGGTTGCTGTCGTCGAGTCCGCCGGCATCGGGGCAGACGGCAGCGCGGCAGCCGGATCGGCGCCGGCTGACGGTTTTTCCGCTACCTCTGCGCGGAGGTTGAACGCAGGCATCAAAAGTGCGGCAAATGCCGCGGCGGCCATCATTCTTACACTCAATTTCATTGTCGTCTCCTGCACTGCGCGTCGCGACTTCAAAACACCACAGCGGCGGGTTAACTGAACGCGAACAGAACATACCGGACCCTGCACTGCACGAATCCGACTGAGACCGCACCCAGAAGCGGTCTCAGACGAGGCCTTATGGAGCAGGCACATTAATGACGGTGTTCACCATTGTGACTGATGCAGCCAAAGCAAGCGCCCTGCCGTTCAAGGTCGTCACCGTCGATGACGTGGACTGTCCGGGACTTGAAATCGTGAGTCCCGCTTGAGAGATGATGGTTCCGACCATCGTCCCGCCTCCCCCGTAATTGATCGTCGCGGCGCTCCCGACCTGCCAGTAGACGTTCTTGGCCTGTGCGCCGCCGATCAGGACGATACTTTCAGATGATGAGGGCGTGCCTACGGTGAAATAGGTTCCCA
>CAWCWQ010000035.1:0-26843 GCA_963799145.1 uncultured Acidobacteriaceae bacterium
TCGTTTTCGCACCAAGACGGTCGCCACGCGGCTGACTCCCGCGGAACTAACCGAGATCGAAGCAGCTGCAGAAGGCGCGGGGCAGGCGCTCTCCGAGTGGCTGCGCGAGACCGCTTTGCGTGGCGCGCGCGAGCGGCCCGCCGATCCCGCCGAACTGGTGCTGGCCGAACTCTGGGCGGTGCGTTACACGCTCCTGAATCTCTTCCATGCAGCCGCCGAGGCCGCAGCGGAAGGTAGACAACTATTGCCCGATTCCGTCCTCAAAATCCGCGACCAAGCCGACGCGCGAAAGCTCCACCAGGCTCGGAAACTTCTCGAAGAATTCTGTGCCCGCGAGGCTAAGCAAACGGGTGGTATGCCATGAGTGCCATGTCTTTTCCCAGAAGTTTTTCGCTCTTGACGCCGTTGCTTTGGGTGGCCGCGATGTTCCTTTTGCTACTGGCTGTGCGGAGTGTGTTGCAGAACCGGTCCCCACGTAAATGGCCGGATGGGGAGACGATCGGATGGGGCCGACCTCGGCTAAGTTTGATCCAGAGATGGACGATAAAGATGGACAGAATCCGATTCAGACTACCGAGATTTGCGCAGCGGCAGATGCCAGAGATCGCGCCGAAACCAGCGGCATCAGCGCCCGCGAATGCTCCCGCCGATCCGCTGAAGAAGCCTACTCAGCCGATGCTCGCCCTCTTTGGTTCGACCATCAGTGCGCCCGAGACCAAACCCAAAGAGGCGTTCGCCTGGGAGAAAACGAAGGGAATCGAATGAGAGACAAATTGCCAAGAACACGACTTCACGCTTGAGGAACGCTCGGTATGCTCACGATCTCGAAACCGCTGTCAGCCAGCCAGGCGCAGACCTACCATGTGCGCGAGTTTGCCTCACAGGAACAAAACTACTGGAGCCGCGATCAGCAGGGTCACAGTGAGTGGCGGGGCAGACTCGCCGAGCAGTGGGGGTTGCAAGGTGGCGTTGATTCCGAACACTTTGCGCGACTGAGTGAAGGCCAACATCCGCACACCGAGGAGCAGCTCGTACGGCATCAAGTTTCGAGAACCTATGAAGGCAAATTCGGAAAGGAAGTGACCAGCGCCGAGCACCGCGCCGGGTGGGACGCCACATTCTCCGCGCCGAAGTCGGTATCGCTCACCGCTCTCGTGGGCGGCGATGATCGGGTGCGGGAAGCCCATCGGGAGAGTGTACGCGCGGCGCTTCAGGAGCTTGAGCGATACACGCAGGCGCGGATCGGCAATGTCCATGCCCCAGAGACGACCGGCAAATTCATCGCCGCCACTTTCGAGCACGATACCGCGCGGCCTGTCGATGGCTATGCTGCGCCCCAGCTTCATACTCATGCCGTGATCTTCAACATGACCGAGCGCGAGAACGGTCTCGAAAATGGGAAACAGATGCGAGCTTTGCAGCCGCATGAGATGTTCGTGTCGCAACGCTACGCCACGGCGGTCTACCGATCCGAGTTGGCTCTGCGTCTGGAAAAGCTGGGCTACGAACTGGAGCGCGGCAAGCATGGACAGCCGGAAATAAAAGGCTACACGAAAGAATATCTTGAGGCTTCCAGTCCGCGACGTGAACAGATCAAAGACCATCTCCGGGAACAAGGAATCGACGGAGCCGCGGCGGCGCAGATCGCGGCCCACCATACTCGCGACCACAAGGAACTGCTGTCGCCTGGAGAAGTCTTACAGCGGCACCGCGAGTTGGCCGCACAGTACGGGCATCAGGCGGATCGCGTCGTCGCACAGGCACACCAACATGGGCAATACCAAATGCCGGAGCCAGAAGTTCAGGCGAAGCAGGCCGTGACCTGGGCGCGCGATCATGTCTTCGAGAGATCGGCTGTGCAGGAGCGCCGCGCGATCCTTGAAACAGCGCTGGTGCGCGGCATGGGGGAAACCACCTATGCCCATGTCCGGCAGGAGTTCGAGCGACGGATCGAGGCTGGGGAGTTCCGGGAAGTCTCGCACGTTGGTGCTGGCAGACAGTACACGACCGCCGTGATGGTACGCATGGAGCGTGAGATCGTTGGCCGGATGCAGGAAGGCAATCGGCGCGACTACAACGATCCCATGCTGGTCTCGCCGCAAGTGCGCATCGCCACGGAAGACCGCCACCCGGAGTTGAATACTTCGCAGCGCCAGGCAGTAGACGAAATCTTTCTTTCGCGGGAGAAGCTTGTCGGTTTAGATGGCATCGCAGGCGCGGGCAAGACAACAACTCTATCCGTCATCCGCGAAGGCGCGGAGGCCGAGGGCTACAGAGTGGAAGGTTTCGCGCCCACGTCCCGCGCGGCGCAGAAGCTCGGGGAAGCAGGCATGGAGACATCCACACTACAGAAGCATCTGGAACGTCGACAGAAGCCGGATACCGGCGAGAAACGCCTCTATGTACTCGACGAATCCTCTCTGGCATCGACCAGGCAGGTGCATGAGTTTGTGAACCGGCTCCATGCGAATGACCGTGTGTTGCTCGTCGGTGACCGGCGGCAACATGAAGCGGTTGAGGCCGGGCGGCCCTTCGCGCAGCTCCAGGACACGGGAATGAAGACGGTAAGGCTCGAAGAGATCGTGCGCCAGAAAGACCCGGAATTAAGAGAGGTAGTCGAGCAGCTTGCTCGCGGCGAAGTGCGCGAGGCGATACAGAATCTTGACCGGCAGGGCCGGGTCCATGAGATTCAAGGCCACGACGAGCGCATCGCCGCTATTGCGCAGGACTACGCAAAATCGCCGGAGAACACGCTGGTGATTTCTCCCGATAATCGCTCTCGCACGGAGATCAACGTGCGCATCCATGCGAAATTGCAGCGGAGTGGCCTCGTCACAAACGAGGACCACCGCATCAGAACGCTCGTGCCGCGCCAAGACCTCACTGGCGCCGACCGCACATGGGCCGAACGGTATGAGGTGGGCGATGTACTGCGCTACTCGCGCGCGTCGAAGGAGACTGGCATCGGGAAAGGCGAGTACGCACAAGTGAAGAGCATCGACGCTCCGAGAAACCGGCTGACGGTGGAGCTGCAGGACGGCACGCAGCGCACTTACGATCCACGGCGACAGCAGGGCGTTTCCGTCTTCCGCGAGGAGATGCGAAGCTTTTCCGTTGGTGACCGCATTCAATTTACGGCCCCCTCAAATGAACTGAAAATTGCAAACCGCGAATTGGGAGTGATCAGGGAGATTGACGGGGCTGGGCGATTGAATCTCACGATGGATTCTGGCCACTCGATCGAAATCGATCCGAATAAGCATCCACATCTTGACTACGGCTACGCAATGACCAGCCATTCTAGCCAGGGACAAACTGCTGATCGTGTGCTGATTCATGTAGACACGGAATTGGCTGCCAAGGACCTGCTCAATAGCCGTATGGCTTACGTGTCCGTTTCGCGAGGAGCGTTCGACGCGCAACTCTTCACCAACGATCGCCAGAAGCTGCCCAGCGCTCTCGGATACAATCTTTCAAAGCACAGCGCGCATATACCCGAGATCAACTCGGAGCAGACGATTGCCCCGCAGCAGGAAGTCTCTACGGGGCGACAGCAGGAGCACGGAATGGGTCTTGCAATTGGCCTTTAGAACCCCTGCCTGCCCCGGATAATGGCAGCGTAGCGCGGTCGCAAACTCTGTCAAGGCCGACCGAAGGTCGCCGCTATCGCGGGCACGCGCCTTGACAGAGTTTGCTCGACCCGCGCAAAAATCTTCCGCCATTCCGGGCCAGGTATTAACAGGCACCTACATCAACCTCTATTAGGATCGGAACGCGCACACTGCATACTGACGGGGATTCTAAAGCCCCTGCAAACCAGCTGAGCTGGCGGCGTTATCGCCGCCACAGACACCAAGAACGACTCGGGAGAGGTTCAGAATGCGATCGAAGATTATGCCCGAGCCTTTTCCTAAAAACGGCACCGTCCTCATTGCCCACTTGCAGTGTTCAGCTGCGGACTCAATTCGGCGGTTACTGGATTGGGGATTCGCTTATTAACCGTTGGGCGGGCCGCCGTTAACCGTATGGTTAGCGAACAGCGCACCTAACCGAATGGTCGCTTCGACACTAACTCCACGATTCGTCTATTTTCAATCACTTCCGCGAATGAAAACTGCGCTTCGCCAGCCGCTGCCCCCTGGCACACGGCTTGCATTACTCGAAAGCGAAGAGCAGTAACGAAGACGAAAGGGGGCGTCAAATGACGTACTTTGATTTGTTCGTGGCAGCATCTTGGACGTTCGTCATCGGGTGGTTCTCGGCAGCGATCTACCTTCAAAACCGGAAGGAGAAAGCGCCGAGTCCACGCCCGACTGAGACTCCAGAAGCTTCGCAAGCCACTGAGTCGCAGCAGCTTTCGACAGTTGCCAGCGCCGTCGCTGCCGACTGATGGCACCGACTTTATATGAGGGAAAACCATCATCGGCTCCAACGATCCAGAGGACAACCACGAAAGCCGTCCAAACAAGGCGGCTTTCTTTTTCGTGTGCCGAGCATGTTCGACAGCTTGAGGGTGAAAGTCCCTTTGACAACCTGATGGAGGTGAAGTCATAGCGAAGCGCAAGGGTGAAATAACACTCGCCGCGAGGCGGGGCCTGAAAGAAGCGTGGAGCAAAAACGCGAGCCGATGAACAAGAACCGGATAGGAGGCCTACGGTGGCGGGCGAGCGAGCGAATGATTGCGAAGCCCATATCCATCAAGCTCACTGGTGGTAAATCCGGCGGTTGCGCGTCGAAGGCGGTTGAACTTACCTCGGGAGATCTGCGGCATGTCACGAAATCGGGACTGAGGGTGAAGCGATTCATCCTGACCGTGTCGCAGAAGTCAGCAGAGGGCAAAGTAGGTCATGCAGTCGGCGAGGATATTGAGGCACTCCAAAGGCCGAAAGGCGGAGAAACAGATAGGCCACGCCGGGAACGATGACTGAAGGCCCGAACGGTACCCTGCAAGGGGAATAAAGGGAACGGCAAGTAAGCAGTGCGATCTCAGGGACGACACGCGGCAGAAAGCCAATATTGTTTGGCCTTCCGGAGGCAAGTAGGGGTGAAGCCCCGAGGGGCGTCCCGGAAGTGACCGAATCGTCTCCTGGCGACGCACTAGGCAGAACGCCTGGCTATTCACACCTAGCTCAACCCGCCGAACCGCCGTATGCGGACCCGCACGTACGGTGGTGAGGGAGGGGAGGACAGGCGACTGTCCCCCCTATCCCGATTACTTTAGTTGCCTTATCGCAGCTTCGCGTACTCGGCCTTGGCTTGCTTCAGGATGGGGATGTCGGGGTCGGCGTCTTTCCAGAGGGTGAGGAAGTCCTTGTAGGCCGCAAGCGCCCGGACGCGGGCGGCATCGGCATCCGCGCCCTGCGACGTCCTCGCCTGCAGAGCATTCGCACGCGCCACGCCTAAATGGGCCAAAGCTCCAGTCCAGCAGTTCCAGACGATTCCGCCGTGGTCGAGAATCTTCTGGAACTCGGCGGCGGCTTCTTTGCCCTGCCCCGCCGCTAGATACGCTTGGCCGCGAATGTAGGTGGGATAGAGGCAGGAGATATTTGTAAGAAAGAAAATCTGCCCATATTCAATCGGCGGCACGGCAGGCTGCAGGCTCGCGATGGCCGCAGCGGGATTCTTACGGTTAAGCGCCAGTTGCGCGTGAATGGCCGACAGCCAGAGCGATTGCATCTGGGTATCCAGAGGATAGCGCTTGTTTAGATCTCGCGCGATCTGCTCCGCCAGCGCAGATTCGCCTGCCATGGCGAGGGCTAGTGCGGCTTCAACGTCAACGGCTTGACTGGTGGGCATCAACTTCAGTCCTTCTGCGGCGAACTGCTGGGCCTGCGCCGGGTTGCCGACGGCGGCTTCCCGCTGCGCCGCGACGGCCAACCCGGTCGCGCCAAGTTCCTTGCTATCGGCGCGAATGGCGGTGTCGAGGGACCTTCGCGTCAATTCCCGAGCCTTGCCAAGATGGCCCGCATAGGCCTCCGTATCGGAAGCGAGTGAAAGCGCTATATTTTCTTCGGGCTTGCCCTCAAACCAATGCAGTTGTTCCGTCATGGCACTAGTATCGCCACCAAGAAAAGCCAATCCGTAGAGCGCGTTGTGCAATATGAAACTATCAGCCTTTCGCGCCTGCGCCTGCGCAACCACTTGCCGCGTTTCATCAAAGTTTTGCAAGATCAGCCCGGCATTGGCGAGGTGGGTGTAGGGGACGGGATCATCGGGCCGGGCCAACATTGCCTCGCGAAAAAGTTTCGCTCCCTTCTCGTACTCCCCTTCCTGAAACGAAACGTAGCCCAATCCCGTCGTTGCTGCGTCCCCGGGATAACTCGCAGCCAATTCTTCAAACGCGCGCGCGCCCTTGTCCAATTCTCCGGTCACTTCGGAGTAGTACGACGCGGTGATCACCATCCTCTCGCGAGCGCTGGTATGCTCCCGCAACTGGAATGCCTTGGTTGTGTATTCGCTGGCGCGCTCAACCTCTCCGAGCGTTCCATAATCGCGGGCCATTTCGAGATAGGCCATCGCAAAATCAGGGTCAAGTTCGACAGCTCGTTGTTCGTAGGGCAGCTCTGCAGTCGGGCCCTTCTCCCGGAAGGCCTTACTGCCCAAGGCGTCGGCCTGCAAAGCCTCGAGAGAGGAAGTGGTGGCCCGATAAAGCGGAACGTCAAGTTTCTGCACCGAGGCCAGCGATTCGCCCAGTTCGCCGCGCAGGTTTGATGCTGCGGTTCCCAGCGCATCAAGAACCTTCTCTTTTGCAGCCGCAGTTGTTTGCTCCTGCGCCAGCGTATCCCCGCTGTTGCAGTTCACCACTTTCAACCCCAGTACGTATTGGCTGCCCAGGCTGGCAATCGATCCGGCAATGTATGCTTTGCTTCCCGTGCGCTGGCAAAGCTCGCGCGCCACGTCAGGCGTGAGCCTCGTATCGGCAGGCTTGGTCATCAACTTCAATGTCTCGACTACTGTGCTGTCGGAGAGCACATTCAAAAAAGGCGACTGGCTCAGCGATACGTTGAGTGCGGTCTTGAGCGTGTCATCAAAGACCGGATCGCCCGTTTTGTTGTCAAAATCGGCAAGAACGATGGTGTCTTTGCCGGTCAGCGGCTTCGCGCGGTGCGAGCGATAGTAAAGCCCGGCAACTAATGCGGCTGCTACAACGACTGATGGAACAACGATCCTCCAAAGATTTCTCTTCGCCGAGGGTGTGCCGTTCTCCCGTGCTGCTGGTACTGACCCCGTGCTGGCGGCGGGCACACGCCCCGTCTCTGTGTCCCGTTTCAAACGCTCCAGTTCCGCCCGTACGTCGGATGCATGCTGATAGCGCAGGTTCCGGTCCTTCTCCAGTGCACGGTTGACGATCCGTTCCAGTTCCAAGGGCAGATCGGGATTCAATCGGACAGCGGGAGTCGGTGCCGCATCGAGAATCTCCCTGAAAATCACACCGGAACTCTCGCCACGAAACGGTAGCGACCCCGTCGCCATCTCGTACAGCACGGCTCCGAATGAGAACAAGTCCGTGCGTGCATCCAGTTCCTTCGCCCGCACTTGCTCCGGCGACATGTACGCCACCGTCCCCACCGTGGCGCCCGGGCTGGTCAGATGCTCTTCCAGGGTTACCGTCGTTTGCCCTGCGTCCTTTGAATTGCTGCCGGGATCGCGAATCGGCTGCACCACTTTCGCCAGTCCGAAATCCAGGATCTTTGCGTGCCCGCGCTTGGTGACGAAGATGTTGGCCGGCTTGATGTCGCGGTGAATGATCCCGGCTGCGTGGGCCGCGTCGAGCGCGTCCGCAATCTCGATTCCCAGCGACAGGATGGCCTCGGTCTCCATTGGACGGCCGCCGATGCGGTGCTTCATCGTTGTCCCGTCCAGGTACTCCATCACCAGAAATGACTGATCACTGTTTTTGCCGATCTCGTAAATGGTGCAGATGTTGGGATGGTTCAGGGCAGAGGCCGCACGGGCTTCGCGCCGGAAACGCTCCAGGGCCTGCGGATCCTGCGCCACGTCATCGGGCAGGAACTTCAAAGCCACGAAGCGACCGAGTTCGGTGTCTTCAGCCTTGTAGACCACACCCATGCCGCCCCCGCCGAGCTTCTCGACGATGCGGTAGTGCGAGATGGTCTGGCCGATCATTGTAGCTTTGCGTACTCCGCTTTGGCCTGCTTCAGAATTGGGAGGTCCGGATCGGCATTCTTCCAGTTTGCAAACAGGGTCTCGTCGGCGGCGCGGCTTTTGCCAACTTCTCTGTGCATTGCGTACGCACGGGCCAAGCCCAGTTGCGACACGGTCAGGATCGGGCTCAAAGGGGACACTCCGCGATGCGCAAGAATCGCGCTGAATTCCCCGGCGGCATCTTCTGGGCGCTTGAGCCGAAGATATGCTAGGGCACGGAAGTAGTTTGGAAGGAACTCGGCTGCCGTGCCGAATTCGAATGGCTTCACCCGATCAAGAGTGCGCAAGGCGGCGTCAGCTTGACCAAGACTTAGCTGGGACGCGGCGAGAACGAGGGGCGCATCCAATTCGTTGAGAAATGTATCACTGGGATACTCGTGAAGCAGTTCATTGATGATCCTCTGGGCCTCGCGTTCCTCGCCGCTGAGGATCATAACTCTGGCTGCCCGTTGTTTGACTTCCTTTGAATCGGACAATTGCAGCGCTTGGCTGAGGGTTTTCCCGGCTCTCGAACCTCGACCGTACAGAGCCTCGCCTCGTGCGAGATCGAGAAGCATGTGAGCCGCGGACTCCGACAAGCCAGACCCGACCGATACATTCACACCGTGTTGTGTCCGTTGACGGGCGCTCTCCAGGCGCCCGTCGTAGACGTCTATCTTCGCCAGGAAAGAGATTACAGATGGGTCGTCGGCGTTTTGTTCCATCCACTCCCGCTCTTTTTCAAGCGTTGCTTGATCGGACCGCAGCATCGCCGACTCATAACGGTGCACGTGGAGATAGTGGCTCATCGCCTGATCGGCAGGAATGCGCCGAAGCACGGCTTCTGCCTCGTCGCAGCGGCCTTCCATGAGGAGGGCGAATGACAAGTTGGACATTGCGTGCTGGTTAGTGGGAAAAAGGTCTGTGTTCTTGCGAAGCTCATCGGCCGCTTTTTCGTACATGCCGAGGTCCGAATAGGCAATCCCTAACAGATTGTGGGGTGAAAACTCGTTCGGCTGGAGTTTTTCCCAAGTTTGCAAAGCCTCAATCGCCTTATAGAGTTCCCCGGTAACTTCCAAGTAATAACGCGCTTCAACGCTCGCCTTCTCGTTGTCGTTGAGCTTTTCACGTAAGGCAAAGGCGTGCCTGAGATCGTCCGCTGACCGCTTTGTTTCATACAGGTTGTATTCCGCATGCGCCAGGAGGGACCAGGCATCTGCAAAATTGGGATCGAGTACGGTAGCCTGGCGGAGCATCGCGGCACTTTGCTTGAGCTGAGTTGTGTAGAGCCTGTCGCCTACCAGGTAAGCTTTGTAGGCTGCCAAAAAGGCTGTAGGCAGAGGCGCTGGCGTGTTGCCGAGAGAGTTGGCGGAGTTGCCAGAAAGCTGTAGACGGGATGCCGCAGCAAGCTGACTCACCGCAAGCATGAGGTCGGGTTTGCTCTTGGCGTCGCCGTGTTGTTGAGCCACAGTCTTGCCGGAGTTACATTCCCGCACAGAGAGATCGAGCAGGTAACCGCTGCCCTGCGACTTAATCTCGCCATCCGTGAAGAAGCTCCCTTTATCGCGTTCGCACACTTGCCTGGCGAGTTCGGCCGTGAAGCGCTCGTCCGGACTCTTTCCTGCGCTCTGTAGCAATTCCACGAGGTCTCCGGGGTCAGAATCAGCAACCTGAACCGACGGGGAGCGGCTCAATTCTCCGGCTACGATGGCGCGCAGCACATCATCAAAGACGGCATCACCGGTGGAGTTGGTAAACTCCGCGACGTACAGCGGTGCGCGGCCTTTCGCGGGCAGAGCTGACTGGGAGCGGTATTTGTAAATGCCGACGCCGATTGCGGTCAAGACCATAAACACAGCTGCCAGGATCATCCCGTTGCGGATGCCCGGACGAGGATGCGGAGTGGCCTTCGCCCCGCTCAGGTTCGCCGCCGCCGTTGCCCTTCCCGATTCTGAGTCGCGCTTCAGTCGCTCCAACTCCGCCCGTATGTCCGACGCATGCTGATAGCGCAGGTTCCGGTCCTTCTCCAACGCATGATTGATGATCCGCTCCAACTCCACCGGCAGATCGGGATTCAATCGGACAGCGGGAGTCGGTACCGCATCGAGGATAGCTTTGAAGATCACACCCGAACTTTCACCGCGGAAGGGGAGTTGGCCGGTCGCCATCTCGTACAGCACAGCTCCGAAGGAGAACAAGTCTGTGCGCGCATCCAATTCCTTCGCCCGCACCTGCTCCGGTGACATGTACGCCACCGTGCCCACCGTGGCGCCCGGGCTGGTCAGATCCTCTTCCAGCGTAACCGTCGTCTGCCCCGCCGCCTCGCCGCCCGGCTCGCCGATCGGTTGCGTCACCTTCGCCAACCCGAAATCCAGAATCTTCGCGTGCCCGCGCTTGGTCACGAAGATGTTTGCCGGCTTGATGTCGCGGTGGATGATCCCGGCCGCATGCGCCGCATCCAATGCGTCGGCAATCTCGATCGCGAGCGACAGGATAGCTTCGGTCTCCATTGGGCGGCCGCCGATGCGGTGCTTCAGCGTCATCCCGTCCAGGTACTCCATCACCAGGAATGATTGATCGCCGTTCTTGCCGATCTCGTAAATGGTGCAGATGTTGGGGTGGTTCAGAGCAGACGCCGCACGGGCTTCGCGCCGGAAGCGTTCGAGGGCTTGCGGGTCCTTGGCAACGTCATCCGGCAGGAACTTCAAGGCAACGAAGCGTCCCAGTTCGGTGTCCTCGGCCTTGTAGACCACACCCATGCCGCCCCCGCCGAGCTTCTCGACGATGCAGTAGTGCGAGATGGTCCGGCCAATCATCGTAGCTTCGTGCAGAGGACTGCTAACCGGGGCCCTTGGGTGTTAGCGCTAGATGTTAAGTGCGGCAGGGGAATGAGTCAATCCGACAGGCTGGTGCCGCTTGACGAATCCGGTCGTTAACCGTTGGGCGGGCGGCCATTAACCATTGGGTTAGCGAAAGTCTGCGACGGCGGGTTTCTATCCGAGCGGGCCAGGATTCACATCGTTTCTTTTCAATCACTTCCGAAGCTAGAAGAATCCGGCTTCAGGTGGCAAAAGCTTGGTCTGTTGTTTGCATTACTCAAAAACGAAAGGAGGACGCCATGAAAACCAAGACAAATGTCAAGGCTGGCCTTGCTGTCCATACAGCTCGGTAAGGGGCCGAGGAGAAGACGGGAGCGACCCAAACAAATTAAGAGGAAAGGAGAGCAGCCATGAAAAGCAAGACGAATGTGAAGGCCGGCATCCAGATCAGAGGCTGCTGAGTCACATCGATCCGCGTGAGCATCAACCAAAAGACAAACCCAAAAGCCGCCCTCGAAAGGCGGCTTTTCGAGTTACACGTAGCAACAAGAATCGGTTTGCAAGATGCAGTCTGCGGAGCCATTTCAGCGGTAAGATGTACGCCTGAAAATCTCGGCCGTGGTGACGGCCAGGATGTGGCTACGCTGTTGTCGGCAATTGGTGACGGAGATCAATCTATGCCGAGTCCTTTTTTTCGCTCAGAGCGTTTCCTGGAATCCGAGACATTTAAGCGCGGCGCATGGGGATTGCTGATCGCGGCAGTTTTGCTGGGCCTGTGGGTCGCATGGTTCTTCCGCGCCCGAGTGACGGTGTATGCGGTCAGCGAGACGGCTGATCTGGAAGTGGATCGCGCGGCGCATCCGGTCGAGTCACAATACAGTGGCCGCGTGGTGACGAGCACGCTGGCGCTCGATCGCGAAGTAGAGGCAGGCGAAGTCCTGATCGAGCTCGACGCCGACATGCAGAAATTGCAACTGACGGAGGAACGCACGAAGCTGGGAGCGCTGGGGCCGCAGATTCGATCGCTCGAAGATCAGATTGCTGCCGAACAGCGCGCCTCGGCGCAAGAGCAGCAGACTGCCGCAGTGGCGCTGGATGAAGGTCGGGCTCATTTCCGGGAAGCCGACGCCGCGGCGCATCTCGCCGAATCGGAAGCGCAGCGCCTGAGCCAGATGTACTCGAGCGGCGTGCTCGCGAAAGCGGACTTCGAACGGGCGCAGGCCAACGCCGCCGAGAGGCGTGCTGCAGCCGACAGTCTACAGCTTGCTGTGAGCAAACTGGAACAGCAGCGGCTTACGGATGCAGAAGATCGGCGGGCGCATCTCGAAGGACTCAAGAGCGAGATCAACCGCCTCCGCGGCGTGGAAGCGACGACCCAGGCTTCGATCAAGCGCCTGGAAGATGAAGTTGACCGGCGACTCATTCGTGCCCCGATCAACGGCAGGCTTGGCGAAGTCGCCAATGTGCGTGTGGGCAGTGTGGTGCGAGAGGGCGAGAAACTTGCGGCCGTCGTACCGACGGGGGAGTTGCGAATTGTGGCGAGCTTCCAACCCGCCGATGCCCTGGGCCGCATTCAGCCAGGGCAACCTGCTCATTTGCGGCTGGATGGATTTCCCTGGACCGAATACGGCAGCATCAGCGCCACGGTCACGCACGTTGGCAGCGAAGTGCGCGATGGACGAATTCGCGTCGAACTCGCAGTTAATCGCCATTCTGCCAGTCGCATTCCCATGCAGCATGGCCTGCCCGGCACAGTGCAAGTGCAGGTCGAGCGCATTTCTCCGGCATCGCTTGTCCTGCGCGTGGTGGGCAGAGGTTTCGGTGGCTCTAGAGAAGTCGCCACAATTCAGCACGGGGAGCAGCCATGAAACTCAACCACCGCCGCTGGCTGGTTCCCGAAGTTGTACAAACCTCCGCCACGGATTGCGGACCGGCAGCTCTGAAGTGCCTGCTCGAAGGATTCGGAATTCCGGTGAGCTATGGGCGATTGCGTGAAGCCTGCCAGACCGATGTGGACGGAACCTCGATCGACACGATGGAGGAGATCGCTGTGCAACTTGGACTCGAGGCCGAGCAGATCATGGTTCCCCCGGACTATCTTCTACTCGAAGAGACCAAGGCCTTGCCGGCAATCGCAGTCGTTGAACTGCCGACAGGGATGACGCATTTTATTCTGGTATGGCGAAAGCATGGACCACTGGTTCAAACGATGGACCCAGCCGCCGGGAGGCGCTGGCTCACCCGCGAGCGTTTGCTGTCGTCTTTGCACGTACACACTCAGCTCGCTCCTCTTCATGTCTGGAGGGAGTGGGCGACATCGGAGAAATTCCTCAAGCCGCTTCACCGGAAGCTCTCCGACTTGGGATGCTCAAACAGCCAGGCCTCGCGTCTGACGGAAAGAGCGGCGGCTGCCAATGGATGGCGGCCCTTAGCTACTCTGGAGGCCTCCGTTCGGACTGTCGAGGCACTGGTACTCTCGCGCAGTCTCAGCCGTGGCTCCGAAGCGAGCAACCTTGTCAATAGACTCTTCGAAGATTCCCAGGCCACTGATCGTGCCAAATCAGCGATCCCTTTGCATTTCTGGTCTGTCGAGGAAGCGCCGCTTGCCGAGGATGGAACCGAGCAAATTTATTTCCGAGGAGCGGTGCTGGTGCATGCCACCCGGCGTCGTGAAGAAGCACAGCCGAAGGTTACGACAGTACCGGCGCAAGAAGAATCCAGCGCAGCAGTCTCTCCTGAAATCGCTGCCGCACTGCAGCAACCGCAAACGGAGCCGTACGTCGAGTTATTTCGATTGCTTAAGGCGGATGGTGTGCTGACTCCCGCGTGCATGACGACCGCGCTTCTAGTGGCCAGCATCGGAGTCATGATCGAGGCATTACTTTTTCGTGGCCTCCTCGACTTTGCTCACAAGCTCGGGGCACCGGTGCAGCGTATGGCGATGCTAGGCGCTGTAGTTCTATTCGTTGCGGGAATGCTCACGGTGGAGTTCCCAATGGCCTCAGGGCTACTGAGGATCGGACGAAAGCTGGAGGCACGCTTGCGGATCGCCTTCCAAGAGAAGATTCCACAACTTGGGGACCGCTACTTTCACAGCCGGCTTAATTCCGATATGGCAGGCCGATACCATCAAATCCACCACATTCGGCTCCTTCCAGAACTGGGCGGACAGCTCTTGCGTTCAACGTTTGAGCTGCTGTTCACGGGTGCGGGCGTGATTTGGCTCGACGCGGGCGCCGCTCCGCTGGTCATCGTGTTGGTGCTGGTATCGGTCAGCCTCAACCTCGCCATGCAGCCAGCGCTGGCCGAGCGCGACATGCGCGTGCGAAATCATGAGGGTGCCCTCAGCTGCCATTACCTGGATGCATTCCTGGGATTGGTGCCATTGCGGGCGCATCGTGCCGAGCATGCCTTTCGCCGACGGCACGAAGCGCAGTTGGGCGAATGGGCGCGGGCCTCATTTTCCGTCGAACGACTGGTCGTCTGGGTGGAGGCTTTGCAGTTCTTTTCGGGCTTCGGACTGGCCGCCTGGATTCTGATCGATTACATCTCGCGCACCGGAAATTTTGCCAGCGTTTTGCTGCTCGCGTATTGGGCGCTCAATCTTCCGTTCATCGGTCAAGACATCGCCGAAGTCGCATGGCAATATCCAACCCTTCGCAACCGGACGCTCCGGTTGCTGGAGCCTCTAGGCGCACCGCATGACATTGAGAAAGAGGCAGACCAGCCGGCAGCCGCTCTCGCGGCGATGATCACAGCGCCGGAAGAAACCGCTTCAGCGGTGAGTGTGGTGTTCGAAAACGTCAGTGTTCGCGTCGCCGGTCACATGGTCCTGAAAGAGATTGATCTCGCTCTCGCACCAGGTTGTCACGTAGCCGTAGTGGGCCCATCCGGCGCGGGCAAATCCAGTTTGCTCGGCCTGTTGCTAGGCTGGTACCGGCCGGCAGGTGGCCGAATCCTTGTAGATGGGGCTCCGCTGAACGCAGGAATCTTGAACGAACTTCGCGCCCAGACTGCATGGGTCGATCCCGCGGTGCAACTCTGGAATCGAACGCTATTCGAGAATCTCCTCTTCGGCGCGAATCCTGGAACCGTACCGGATCCTGAACTCCTCAAATCTGCGGAGTTGCATGGGCTTTTGAAAAAGCTGCCGTCTGGTCTGCAAACGAACCTTGGAGAGAGCGGCGGGTTGGTCTCTGGCGGCGAAGGACAACGCGTTCGACTCGGACGCGCGATGCATAAACGTGGCATCCGGCTTGCCATTCTGGACGAGCCCTTCCGCGGCCTCGATCGCCAGCAACGCAGAGATCTTATGGGTCGCGTTCGCAAACACTGGCGTGATGCAACCTTGCTCTGCGTTACTCATGATGTCGGAGAAACCCTGTCGTTCCCGCGCGTGCTGGTCGTAGACTCCGGACGCATCGTCGAAGACGGTAGTCCTGAAGACCTCGTCAGACAACCCGACTCGACCTACCGCAAATTGCTGCTCGCCGAGGAAGAAGTGCGGGAGGGACTCTGGTCCAATAACAACTGGCAGCACTTGCACTTGCGCGATGGTCAATTGCGGCGGACAGAAAAGGTTGGCGCATGAGCACCGAATCTCTCGCCCTTACGTGGTCTGCCCCGCAGCTCGCAAGAGCCATTGAGGCTGTCGCCCGCGCTGGCGGTTTAGATGTTCGTCTAGCCCAAATCCCCTACGATTCTAGAAGCGCCTTCTTGCCGAATGACGCTCTCGATAAGTGGATTCAGGATAATGCCCAATGGTTTGGCCTAGAGGCCGAGTACGTCGACGTAACCTATGACGCGGTAGATGAGATGTTGCGGCAGACGGGTCCGGCTCTCCTCCAGATTCGGGGCGATGGCGAGTCAGAATTTCTCGTCCTGCTCGGAAGCGGGAATTCCGTATCTGTACTAGCACCCGATCTGAGCACTAAGAAGGTTTCTCCCAGTTGGGTTCGGTCGAGACTTGTGGGGCCTATTGAGGAACCCCTCTCGCGCGAAGTTCAACCCCTGATCGAGCGCGCTGGAATCCCACCGCAGCGCCGTGAACGCGCCTGCGCGGCATTGATCCGCGAACGTCTGCGGAATAAATCGGTGACTTCTTTTTGGAAGCTGCGCACCCCGCCCGGAACCAGTTTCGCCCGCCAGTTGCATCAGGCGAAGATTCCTTCCCGGTTTGTCGGTTTGATCGGGGCGTACCTGGGAGAATATGCGCTCTGGATTCTCTCCTGGTGGCTGATCGGAAAGGGAGCACTGGAAGGCACGTTCGACAGCGGCTGGCTGCTGGCGTGGGCTTTGATTCTGCTCACCATCGTTCCCTTTCGCTTGCTCAGCACCTGGTTGCAGGGTGTCGTTTCCATTGGCGTTGCAGCTTTACTGAAGCGCCGTCTTCTGTATGGCGCCCTTCGGCTCACGCCGGAAGAAATCCGCATGCAGGGTGTGGGCCAGTTTCTCAGCCGGGTTCTGGAATCGGAAGCGGTCGAAGCCATGGCTCTGAGTGGTGGCTTCTTGGCCCTAATTTCTGTCATCGAACTGCTGGCCGCGCTCTTCGTTCTGAGCTGGGGCAGCGCCGGGGGATTATTGTGCGTCCTTCTTGGGGCATGGACCTTGCTGCTGTCCTATTTCAGCTATGACTTTTTCGTGCGGCGCAATGCCTGGACGGCCGCCCGCTTGCACATGACTCACGACTTGATCGAGCGCATGGTCGGCCATCGCACGCGCCTTGCCCAGGAATCGCACGCCCACTGGCACGATGGCGAGGATGAACAGCTTGAACGTTATCTTCAGGTCTCGAAAAATGTGGACCAAACCGAATTGCGCCTGATTGCCCTTGTGCCTCGCGGATGGCTCATCGTTGCCCTGCTCGGCCTTGCGCCGGCATTCGCGCACGGCGGCAATTCCGCGGAACAACTGGCCATCGCCATCGGCGGAATCCTGATCGCTTTTCGTGCGTTTACGCGGGCTTCGACCAGCCTTTGGCAGCTCGAGGACGCGGCCATTTCATGGAAGCAGGTCGCTCCTTTGTTTCATGCCGCCGCGCGACGCTGAGCCCGTTGGCATCCCCTTGCTCCGCTCTGCCCGAGAGCCTAAGACTGACGGCTTCAATTTGGTGGAAGCCCAGGACTTGACATTCCGTTATCAGGACCGCGGCGAGCCTGTGCTTCGCAAGTGCAGTTTCTCCATTCGCTCGCAGGACCGCATCCTGCTCGAAGGGCATTCCGGCGATGGCAAATCCACTCTGGCTTCGCTGCTCATTGGCATGCGCACGCCGCAATCGGGACTTCTTCTGCTGGATGGTCTCGACTGGCAAACGCTGGGGACAGATGGCTGGCGGCGGCGCGTGGTCTCTGCTCCGCAGTTCCACGAGAACCACGTCCTGACCGAGACTTTCGCCTTCAACTTGCTCATGGGTCGAGGCTGGCCGCCGACCCAAAAAGATATGGCTGAAGCCGAAGATATCTGCCGCGAACTCGGCCTGGGAGACTTGCTCGACCGCATGCCCGCCGGACTCCTCCAGATGGTCGGCGAAACCGGCTGGCAGCTTTCGCACGGAGAACGCAGCCGTCTTTACATTGCCCGCGCCCTGCTGCAACGCGCCTCCATGATCATTCTCGACGAGAGCTTCGCCGCGCTCGATCCCGAGACTTTGCGCCGTTCTCTGCAGTGCGTCTTGAAGAGAGCGCCGGCTCTGATGGTGATCGCTCACCCATAGGTTTGGAGCCGCCTGGTCGGTTTGATTCGCTAAGGTCGAATCAACGGCTCCGGAATCTCCGCACGGAAAAAACGAAAGCCGCCTCTTTCGGAGCGGCTTCACAGTTCGATTTTGGGTTCGAAGTCACTTGCCCAGCCGCATGGTTCCAGCCTTCACATTGCTCTTGGTTTTCATGGCGTCCTCCTTCCTTTGTTGTCGGCTTCTCGACGTTCTGTGCGACATTAGTATGAGTGAATGGCGCGTCCAGCCTTCACATTGGTCTTCGTTTTCATGGCCTCCTCCTTTCTTCTTCACTTGCTAGGCTTCTCACTGTTCTATCGCGGCGAAAAATTCGCGGCTTATGCAATCCTCTGTCCAGCCTTCACGTTCGTCTTGGTTTTCATGGCGTCCTCCTTTCGCTTTTGAGTAATGCAAGAGACGGACCAAAGCGTGATCACAACCGAAAGAGATTCTTCGAAGCGTGGAAGTACTTGAAAAGAAAAGATGTCGTTCCGGCGGCGCTACCGGGCGGAGGGTTGGCAGCACAATCCCGCTAACCCAACGGTTAGTCGCAGCCCGCCCAAGGGTTAATTCTAGAGGTCAGGGACAAACCAACTCGCTCTCCCCGGTGTGCAGGAAACTCCACGCTCGCTGTCAGAACTGCTATTGCAGCTTCGCGTACTCGGCTTTGGCTTGCTTCAGGATGGGGATATCGGGATCGGCGTCTTTCCAGAGGGTGAGGAAGTCTTTGTAGGCGGCGAGCGCCCGGACGCGGGCGGCATCGGCGTCCGCTCCCTGCGAGGTTCTCGCCTGCAAGGCGTTCGCACGAGCCACTCCAAGATGCGCCAATGCTCCCGTCCAGCAGTTCCAGACGATGCCGCTGTGGTCGAGAATCTTCTGAAACTCGGCGGCTGCTGCACTGCCCTGTCCGGCTGCCAGAAAGGCCTGTCCACGGATGTAGGTGGGATAAAGGCAGGAGGAATTAGTGACGAACGGAATTGACCCGAACTCGATGGGCGGCAAAGCAGGTTGCAGCGTATTCAGAGCGGATGCTGGGTTCTTACTATTCAGCGCCAATTGCGACTGAATTGCAGGCAGCCAAAGAGACTGCATTTGCGTACCTGACGGGTATCGCTGGTTAATATCTTGTACTAGCGATTGAGCCCGCGTTCTATCGCCGGCCATCGCGTAGGCAAGAGCGGCTTCGACTTTCACACTCTGACTCGTCGGAACCAACTTTAATCCTTCCGCCGCTACGTGCTTGACATCGGAGAGGTTGCCAAAGGCGGCTTCGCGCAATGCGGAATTCTCAAGCCAAATGGCTCCCGTTTCCTTGCTGTCGGCGCGGATCGCCGAGTCGACGGAGCGCTTCGTCAGTTCCCGCGCTTTGGAGAGATGACCCGCGTATGCCTCAGTGTCGGATGCCAGTGACAGACCTAGGTTCTCTTGCGGCTTGCCCGCGAACCATCGCTGCTGTTCCTCCATGGTTGAAGAGTCGTTCCGAAGAAAAGCCACAGCGTAAAGAACTTCAGGAAACCCGCTATTCTCCAGTTTCCGTCCCTGCGCCTGCCGGATCGTCTGCCCTGCTTCATCGAAGCGCTGCAAGGCAAGCAGGCTAAAGGCGAGATTGCTATATACGTCCCCGTATTCTGGAGCGAGCTGTATGCTTTCGCGGAACTCTTCCACTGCTTTGTCGTTCCGTCCTTGCGCGGTGTAAACGGCGCCGAGACTATTATGGATTGCGGCGTCTCGTGGGTAGCCGGCAATCCATTCCTGAAAAACCTGTGCCGCTTTATCCAGCTCTCCGCTTGCAAGTTCGTAATACTGGGCGGCAATCTTGAGCCTTTCCCGCTCGCTGGCATGACCCCGCAGCTGGAAAGCTTTCATGAGATACTCGCTGGCGCGTCCCACCTCACCCATACTGTAGTAAGCGTTGCCCACCGACTGGTAAGCCACGGCAAAATTCGGGTCGAATTCGATGGCACGTTGATAATAAGGCACAGCGGCGGCAGGGCCTGTCTCGGCAAGAGCTCTTCTGCCAAGGCTGTACACCCGGAGCGCTTCGAGCGAGGATGTGGTGGCCTGTTCCAGCGGAACGTCGAGCTTCTGCACTGAAGCCAGCGACTCGCCCAGCGCGCCGCGCAGCTTCGATGCCGCATCTCCCAGCGCGTCCAGCACTTTTTCTTTGGCTGCGGCGGTTGCCTGTTCCTGCGCCAGCGTGTCCCCGCTCTGGCAATTCACCGCTTTCAGCTCCAGCACGTATTGGCTGCCAAGGCTGGCAATCGATCCGGCAATATAGGCCTTGCTGGCTGCCCGCTGGCAAAGTTCGCGAGCCACGTCGGGCGTGAGCTTGGTGTCAGGAGGGCGCGTCATTAGCTTCAACGTCTGCGCGACTTTGTTGTCGGAGAGCACATTCAGAAACGGCGACTGATTCAGCGAGACATTAAGCGCGGTCTTGAGCGTGTCATCGAAAACCGTATCGCCGGTCTTGTTGTCGAAATCGGCGAGAACAATCATGTCTTTGTCAGTCAGCGGCTTGGTGCGGTGTGAATGATAGTAAATTCCAGCAGCTATCAATGCGATTGCCACTACGACCGAGGGCACTGCGATCTTCCAGAGATTTCCCTTCGCCGCGTGCGCCCCGCTTCGCTGTAGTGCGGGTACTGATCCTGAACTGGCGACGGGCGCGCGCCCCGTCTCCGTGTCGCGTTTCAGACGCTCCAGCTCCGCCCGTATGTCCGAGGCATGCTGATAGCGCAGGTTCCGGTCCTTCTCCAGCGCCCGGTTGACGATCCGTTCTAGTTCCAACGGCAGATCTGGATTCAATCGGACAGCGGGAGTCGGTGACGAGTCGAGAATCTCCCTGAAAATCACACCCGAACTCTCGCCGCGGAACGGTAGCGTACCGGTTGCCATCTCATAGAGCACCGCTCCGAACGAGAACAAGTCTGTGCGCGCATCCAGTTCCTTCGCCCGCACCTGCTCCGGCGACATGTACGCCACTGTGCCTACGGTAGCTCCCGGGCTGGTCAGATGCTCTTCCAGCGTTACCGTCGTTTGCCCCACCGATTGCTCTCCGCTGCCCGGTTCGCCGGTCGACTGCGTCACCTTTGCCAGCCCGAAATCCAGAATCTTCGAGTGCCCGCGCTTGGTCACGAAGATGTTCGCCGGCTTGATGTCGCGGTGGATGATCCCGGCCGCGTGCGCCGCATCCAGCGCGTCGGCAACCTCGATCCCGAGCGACAGGATGGCCTCAGTCTCCATCGGACGCCCGCCGATCCGGTGCTTCAGCGTCATCCCGTCCAGATACTCCATCACCAGAAACGATTGATCGCCGTTCCTGCCGATCTCGTAAATCGTGCAGATGTTGGGATGGTTCAGGGCAGACGCCGCACGCGCTTCGCGGCGGAATCGTTCGAGGGCTTGCGGGTCCTTGGCCACGTCATCGGGCAGGAACTTCAAAGCCACGAAGCGGCCGAGTTCGGTGTCTTCAGCCTTGTAGACCACACCCATGCCGCCCCCGCCGATCTTCTCGACGATGCGGTAGTGCGAAATGGTCTGGCCAATCATCGTAGGTTCGCGTACTCAGCTTTGACTTGCTTCAGGATGGGGATGTCGGGGTCGGCATCTTTCCAGAGGGTGAGGAAATCTTTGTAGGCGGCGAGTGCCCGGACGCGGGCAGCGTCGGCATCCGCTCCCTGCGAGGTTCTCGACTGCAAGGCGTTGGCGCGGGCGACGCCCAGATGCGCCAACGCTCCCGTCCAGCAGTTCCAGACGATCCCGCTGTGGTCGAGAATCTTCTGAAACTCGGCGGCGGCGGCGCTGCCCTGTCCAGCCGCGAGATATGCCTGCCCGCGAATGTAGGTCGGATAGAGGCAGGAAACGTTATTGACGAAGCGAATGGTGCCGAACTCGACAGACAAAGCTGGCTGCAAATCACGAATGGCATCACTCGGATTCTTCCGGTTAAGCGCCAGTTGCGCCTTAATAGCAGGCAGCCAGAGCGACTGCATCTGGGTGTCCAGCGGGAATCGTTTATTCAGGTCTTGGGCCAGCGATTCGGCTCGTGCCGCATCGCCAGCCATCGCGAACGCCAGACCCGCTTCCGCCTGAACAGCCTGACTGGCGGGATACAGTTTCAAGCCTTCTGCTGCCTGCTGCTTCGCACTCGTCGTGTTGCCATAGGCATCTTCGCGCAGAGCAGCATTCTCCAGCCAGATTCCTCCACTCTCTTTGCTGTCTACGCGGATTGCCGAGTCTACTGATTGCTTCGTCACTTCCCGCGCTTTCATCAGGTGACCCGCAAATGCTTCTGTGTCGGAAGCGAGCGACAGCCCAAAGTTTTCTGCGGGCGTGCCCGTGAACCATTGCTGTTGTTCCGCCATCGCTTGAGAATCTGACCGAAGGAAAGCCACGGCGTACAGGGCCTCGTGAACTAGCTCATTATCCAGTTTCCTCGTTTCCGCCTGCTGAACTATCTGCTGCGCTTCGTCGAAGCGCTGCAAGGCAAGCAGGTTCATGGCGAGATCAACGTATGGGGCCTCAATATCAGGGTCTAGGCGTAGGCTTTCTCGGTAAGCCTCGCTGGCTTTCTCGTACTGTCCTTGAACCAAATAGACTTCGGCAAGACCAAGATGTGCTCCCCGCTCTCGCGGGTAGGTTTGGATTCCCTCCAGAAAGGTCTGTTCCGCTTTGTCCACTTCGTCGGTTACGTTCGCGTAGTATCTGGCTGTGATGGTTAGCTTTTCCCGCTCGCTGGCATGCTCGCGCAACTGGAACGCCTTGGTGATGTACTGTCTGGCACGCTCTGGTTCCGACAAAATGGAGTAATCGTTGCCCACTGCCAGATACCCCATGGCAAAGTTCGGATCGAGTTCGATGGCACGTTGATGGTATGGTAGGGCGTCAGCACCGTGTTGATAGGCTTTTTCACCAAGGCTGTACGCTTTCAGGGCTTCAAGCGAGGACGTGGTTGCCTCGGCTAAAGGCACATCGAACTTCTGCACGGTAGCTAGCGATTCGCCCAACTCGCCGCGCAGCTTAGACGCTGCCTCGCCCAGCGCGTCCAGCACTTTCTCTTTGGCTGCCGCCGTGACTTGCTCCTCTACTACTGCCTCTCCGCTTTGACAATTCACCGCCTTTAACCCCAGCACATATTCGCTGCCCAGACTGGCAATCGACCCAGCAACGTACACCTTGCTGCCTGCCCGCTGGCAAAGCTCGCGGACTAGTTCAGCGGTTAGCCGCGTGCTGGTCGGACGCTGCATCAGACGCAGGGTCGTTGCCACCTTGTCGTCGGAGAGTACATTCAGAAAAGGCGATTGCCTCAAGGAAACCGTAAGCGCGGTTTTTAGCGTGTCATCGAACACCGCATCTCCAGTTTTGTTGTCGAAGTCGGCGAGGACGATAGTGTCTTTATCGGTCAGGCGCTTGCTTTGCTGATGGGAGCGATAGTAAAGCCCGCCCGCCACGAACAAGGCGATCAACAGGACGGAAACCGCGATCTTCCAGAGGCTTCTCTTCGTCGCTTGTGTCCCGCTTCGCTGTAGTGCGGGTACTGATCCTGAACTGGCGACGGGCGCGCGCCCCGTCTCCGTGTCGCGTTTCAGACGCTCCAGCTCCGCCCGTATGTCCGAGGCATGCTGATAGCGCAGGTTCCGGTCCTTCTCCAGCGCCCGGTTGACGATCCGTTCTAGTTCCAACGGCAGATCTGGATTCAATCGGACAGCGGGAGTCGGTGACGAGTCGAGAATCTCCCTGAAAATCACACCCGAACTCTCGCCGCGGAACGGTAGCGTACCGGTTGCCATCTCATAGAGCACCGCTCCGAACGAGAACAAGTCTGTGCGCGCATCCAGTTCCTTCGCCCGCACCTGCTCCGGCGACATGTACGCCACTGTGCCTACGGTAGCTCCCGGGCTGGTCAGATGCTCTTCCAGCGTTACCGTCGTTTGCCCCACCGATTGCTCTCCGCTGCCCGGTTCGCCGGTCGACTGCGTCACCTTTGCCAGCCCGAAATCCAGAATCTTCGAGTGCCCGCGCTTGGTCACGAAGATGTTCGCCGGCTTGATGTCGCGGTGGATGATCCCGGCCGCGTGCGCCGCATCCAGCGCGTCGGCAATCTCGATCCCGAGCGACAGGATGGCCTCAGTCTCCATCGGACGCCCGCCGATCCGGTGCTTCAGCGTCATCCCGTCCAGGTACTCCATCACCAGGAATGACTGATCGCCGCTCCTGCCGATCTCGTAAATCGTGCAGATGTTGGGATGGTTCAGAGCAGACGCCGCACGCGCTTCGCGTCGGAAGCGTTCCAGGGCCTGCGGGTCCTTCGCCACGTCATCGGGGAGGAACTTCAAAGCCACGAAGCGGCCGAGTTCGGTGTCCTCGGCCTTGTAGACCACACCCATGCCGCCCCCGCCGAGCTTCTCGACGATGCGGTAATGCGAAATGGTCTGGCCGATCATGCTTACCTCAGAACCGTTCAACTATTACGCTGCGCTTCGGACGTAATTCCCTTCAGGTTCAGATTGCGGATCAGACGCAGCAACGAATTGGGATGGATGCCGAGCACCTTCGCCGCCTCGATGTAGTTTCCGCCGCTCTGTTGCATTGCCTTCTGCACCACTTGCTTCTTCTGCTCCTTGACGACACTCTGAAAGCTTGACGAGCTTGGCTCCCCCGGAGCAGATTCGAATATCTCGGCGGGAAGATCTTCCGGAAAAATCCTATCGCTGGATCCCAACACCAGCGCCCGCTCCATGGCGTGCTCCAACTCGCGAACGTTGCCTGGCCAGTCATAATTCAATAGACAGGCTTGCGCCTCGGGCGAAATCGGCTTGGGGCGCACGCGGCACTTGCGGCTCGCTTTGGCGACGAAATAGTCGGCCAAAAGCGAAATATCCTCCGCGCGCTCTCGCAGCGCCGGCAAGGTGAGCGAAACTACATTGAGCCGATGATAGAGATCGCGGCGAAACGTCCCGGCCTCCACTGCCTGGAGCAAACCACGGTTGGTTGCGGCCACGAAGCGGACATCAACCTTCATCGGACGGGTTCCGCCCACGCGTTCGAACTCCCGCTCCTGCAGAACGCGCAAAAGCTTCGCCTGTAGAGCTACGGCAAACTCTCCGATCTCGTCGAGGAAAAGCGTGCCTCCGTTGGCCAGTTCGACCTTGCCTTTCTTCTGCGCTACAGCTCCGGTGAATGCCCCCTTTTCGTGGCCGAACAATTCACTTTCCAGCAGGGTTTCTGTGATCGCCGCACAATTCACTGCGACAAAGGGTCCATCCGCCCTCGAACTGGAGTTATGAACCGCGCGGGCCACAAGTTCCTTGCCGGTGCCGCTTTCGCCCTGAATCAGAACGGTCGAGTCCGTCGCGGCCACGCGCCGAACCAACTCATAGACCGCACGCATGCGAGGACTGTCGCCTACCAATTCGTGATTCAGATTGATTTCTTCCTGGAGATACTTGTTTTCTTCACGCAATTTCTCCAAGTTCCGAACATTCTCCCAAGCCAGGCTGATCAGACCCGCGACCGCCGTGATCAACTGCAGATGATCGCTGTCAAAGGGATTTTCCGGGCTCCGGGTATCGAGATAAATCACACCGCTCACTCGATCGGCAAGGAGCAGTGGAACACAGAGTGCAGACTTCACTCCCGCAGATTGCAGGCTGGCGGCTTGTCCCACGGAGCTGCGCTTGATGTTGTCTAGTAGAAGGCCAGTTCGTTCGGCAGTGATCTTTTTCAGCAAGGTCCGGCTGACTCGCACGGGCACCTCCGGTCCATGCAGGCGATCCCAAGCCGCGCTTCTTGCAATCTCTCCTGCGTTATCGAAAAACAAGATTGCGGCTCGTTGCGCGGGTACAACGTCGAACAACATTCCCAATAACTGCCACTGCAGACCTCCTTCGTCTCGAATCCCACCGATATGCGTGGCGATCTTAAGAACCGTACTCAAGTCTGCCGCTAAACGCTCCGCCTTAGGTTGCCCTGATGGCCGCTCAGAGTCAGGATGAAGATAGGTAGAATCTTCGGGACGGAGGGATGCCACCACATCTTCTTCTACTGTCGTATCGTCCAATTCCAGCGGATTTCGCTCCGCAATCGCCTGTTCATCACCCAACAGAAAGACCAGTGTTGAATTACCCACGGTGATCTGATCGCGATGGCAGAGTTCGTATTTTTCGATTCTTTCTCCGTTGACGCGTGTGCCGTTCCGTCCGCCCAGGTCGGACAGAAGAAACCGGCCGTCCTCTTGCTTAACGATCGCGCAATGCCGCCGAGACATCGCAGAATCTGCAGCCCAAAGTTTGTTGGACGGTTCTCTCCCCACCGATATCTCGTCATCTGTGAGTGCTAAGGTCGTCCCATTGAGCGGTCCCGCAATGCCCACAATCCGAGGATTCATCCCATGCTCCGGTTGGAACTATTTACCATACAAACGCTCTCGATGCACGAACTTCCACGATATGTGACTTGCAGACCTCACGCCATTTCTACGAAAAGTGGACAACCGCATAGGCCGGGAAGTGAATGTGACAAACTATTCGGTAGGTGAATTTCGCAAGAAGGTCGCCGAAGGCGATCACTTCTTGGCAACGGTGCTGAAAAGCAATGTGCAGCTTGTGAAAGGTGAACAGCGTGACCTGGACGCAGTTGCTTGCAAATAACGGAGTTCAGCGCCACAAAACGTCGAAAAAGGAACTGGACAAGCTGCGGGCTGCCCCGGCTGTTTTGTTCTTAAATGCTGCTTGGATGAAGAGCGCTAAGACCGCTGAAACGCTTGAAGTCCGTGGCGTTCAGAGTCAGGATATGGCTCACGTCGTGAACGAACATAGCCGCTGCCAATCGCGCATCGTGCGCCTGAACGCCCAAGACCCCGTGCTGCACAACAATCCTCCGCCATTCTCGGTAAACTGCTTCGCTATCCGGCAACAGAGTCATGCCGGCCTCGATTGCCCGCACTTGGCGCTCGGCCTCAGTAATCGTCAAGCCGAGGCCATTACGGGATAGAGGCCGAGTCATCGCGTTCCAAAGTTCAGCAATGTTCTGGTGGGTGTAATGGAGGATTGTGCCTTGGAAAGCGAGTCGCGCCAGCGCTGTGTCTACGAGCTGGTGCTGGGGATCCGAGCGGCGTGTCATGCGTAGCAGGATATTGGTATCCACGAGACACGACGCAATAGCCATTT
>CAWCWQ010000036.1:0-3986 GCA_963799145.1 uncultured Acidobacteriaceae bacterium
GGCGCGTCACGCTGGTCGATACCGGGGCGGAGACCATGACCGGCGGGCGGCTGAAGCGGATCATTCCCTACGTGCAGGACGAAGAGATGTTCTGCTTCACCTATGGAGACGGCGTGGCGGATGTGGATGTGACCAGGCTGATCCAGTTTCACAAGCAGCACGGCAAGCTTGTGAGCCTGACTGCGGCGCAGCCCACCGGCCGCTTCGGATCGCTGAGCATTGGAAAGGATGGATCGCTCTTGTCCTTTGCGGAGAAGCCGAAGGGCGACGGGAGGTGGGTCAACGGCGGTTTCTTTGTGCTCTCTCCCCAGGTCGCCGGCTACATCGAGGGTGACGCGACCATGTGGGAGCGGGAGCCGATGGAGGCCTTGGCCAAGGGCGGTCAAGTCGCGGCATACAAGCACACCGGATTCTGGCAGGCGATGGATACCGTGTATGAGAAGACAGTGCTGGAGACGCTGTGGCGCAGCGGCAAGGCTCCCTGGAAGGTTTGGGAATGAACTGGAGCGGAAAGCGTGTCCTGCTGACCGGGCACACCGGATTCAAAGGCGGCTGGCTGTCGCTTTGGCTGCAACAGAAGGGCGCGGAGGTGTGCGGCGTGTCGCTGCCCCCGCCGGCCAGCCCCAACCTCTTTCAGGATGCCGGGATTGCCGCCGGAATGCGTTCGGAGCTGGGCGACATTCGCGATGTCGATCTGCTGACGCGGCTTTTTGGGGAGTATCGCCCGGAGGTGGTCTTTCACCTTGCCGCCCAGCCCCTGGTGCGCAACTCCTATGAAGATCCACTTGGCACCTATTCGACCAATGTGATGGGCACGGCCAATGTGCTGGAGGCGGCCCGCAAGACGGGCGGGGTGCGGGCCATTGTGGTGATTACGACCGACAAGTGCTATGAGAATCGGGAGTGGGATTGGCCTTACCGCGAAACCGACCGGCTGGGCGGCTACGATCCGTACAGCAACAGCAAGGCGTGTGCGGAACTGGTGGTGTCGGCTTACCGGAATTCGTTCTTCAATCCCGCCGAATACAGCCGCCATGGTGTCGCGCTGGCCTCGGTCCGGGCCGGCAACGCGATTGGCGGAGGCGACTGGGCCGAAGACCGGCTGATCCCGGACATGATGCGCGCTTTCACTGCTGGGCGTCCAGTGCGCATCCGCAACCCCCATGCGATCCGGCCTTGGCAGCACGTTCTGGAGCCGCTGCGCGGCTATCTGGCGGTTGCCGAATCGCTGTGCGAAGGGGCAGCCAATGGCCAGGCCTGGAATTTCGGGCCAGAGCAATGCGACGCGCGGCCGGTGGAGTGGATCGCGCGCGAGCTAGCCGAAATCTGGGGCGAAGGAGCGCGCTGGGAGCTAGAGGAACAGGCCGCGCGGCCACACGAGGCGCAAACGCTCAAACTCGATTGTTCAAAGGCTGCGGCGCGCCTGGGTTGGCGCCCGGATCTGCACTTGCTCGATGCCTTGGCCATGACCGCCAATTGGTATCGCGAAAGGATGGAGGGCAGAGACATGCGCGCCTTTACCTGTTCGCAAATCTGCACCTACGAGCAGCGCGTGAAAGCAAATGCGGCGCTTCGTAATCCGAGCTGCGGGGGGCGCGATTGAGCATCGGCAAAAAGGAAGAGATCAGAGCCGCGATTCAGCGCCTGACCAGTGAGTACTATCAAGAGGCATTTGCCCCGCAGCCGTTTCAGCCCGGCGTCTCGCCGGTACCGGTATCGGGGAGGGTCTTCGACGACAGCGATCTGTTCGCCATCGTGGATTCCGGCCTGGACTTCTGGCTGACCGCCGGCCGGTTTGCCTCTCTTTTCGAGGACAAGTTTGCCAAGTTTGTCGGCGTGCGCGATGCGCGATTGGTCAACTCCGGTTCGTCGGCCAACCTGGTGGCGGTTTCCGTGCTTACCTCTCCGACGCTCGGAGCGCGGCAACTCAAGCCCGGCGACGAGGTGATTACGGTAGCGGCAGGCTTTCCCACCACCGTCAATCCGATCTTGCAAAATCGTCTGGTGCCGGTCTTCGTGGACGTCGAGTTGGGCACCTACAACGTGGATGCGGCGCAGTTGGAGAAGGCGCGCGGCCCGCGGACCAAGGCCATCATCCTGGCCCATACCCTGGGCAACCCGTTCTCCGTTCCGGCGGTGACGGAGTTTGCGCGCCGGCACAATCTGTGGTTGATCGAGGACTGCTGCGACGCTCTGGGTTCGACCTACGCTGGCCGGCGGGTAGGAACCTTTGGCGATATCGCCACTTTCAGCTTCTATCCGGCGCACCACATCACCATGGGCGAGGGCGGATGCGTCGCCACCAACAAGCCGCAACTGACCAAGCTGATCGAATCTTTCCGCGACTGGGGCCGCGATTGCTGGTGCCCGCCGGGCCGGGAAAACACTTGCGGCAAGCGCTTCGACTGGCAGTTGGGCGGCCTGCCCCACGGCTACGACCACAAGTACACCTACTCGCACATCGGCTACAACCTGAAAATCAGCGATATGCAGGCGGCTGTGGGTGTCTCCCAACTGGCCAAGCTGCCCGAGTTTATTCGGCGGCGCAAGGACAACTTCAACTATCTCAAGGCGGCCTTACAGCCTTTGGAAGAACATTTGATTTTGCCCCATAGCGAGCCTGCGGCCGATCCTTCGTGGTTCGGATTCCCCATCGGCGTCCGCGGGGATGCGCCTTTCCGGCGCGACGATCTGACCCGCGCCCTGGACCACGCCCGCATCGGAACCCGCCTCCTCTTCGGCGGAAACCTGATGCGCCAGCCGGCCTATGCGGGATGCGAGATGCGCGCTTGCGGAGAGCTGCCCAACACCGATTTTGCGATGAACCAGGTCTTCTGGATTGGAGTCTATCCGGGATTGTCTCAACCCATGCTCGATTTCGCTGTCGCGACCATACGAGATTTCGTGACGAGAGAATCTTCCGGGAAGTGATCGCAATGCAACCGGCTGCGGCCTGATCGACCGGGACAAACGAACCGGGCCGACACGGTTCGAAACCATCGGCCCCTGCCCCGTAGGAATTCTGTGCCCAAAGAGCCGCGGGAGAGGTATCATCCTTAAGTGCCGGGTCAATGCGTTGCGGTTGACCGGCCCAGGAAGCGCCTGCAAGCATCGACAGCGTGGTCTTCAATCGACTCGATACCGGGAACTCTGAGCAAGGTGGAACGGAGAGGAGCATATCTACCTATGGGCACCGTGAAGATAGCGAACAGATTGGTAGGCGGCGATCGGCCGTGTTTTGTCGTTGCGGAGATTGGCATCGACCACAAAGGCGACGTCCGTCCACTTCGCGACTAAGCAGCGGCAGAACTGAAAGTCAAGGGATATCGACTATGAAAGACCTTAACAAGCGCCCCTTGTTCGTATTTGAGATGGCGAACAATCACATGGGGGATGTGGAGCACGGCATTCGCATTGTTCAAGAGCTAGCCAAAGCTTCCGAGGGCTTCCCTTTCAACTTCTGCGTTAAGTTGCAATACCGCGATATCGATTACTGCATTCATCCGGAATACCGGGAGCGATACGACCTGAAATATGTGAAGCGTTTTTCGGAGACACGCCTTGACTGGAAGCAGTATCGGAAAATTAAGGATGCAATAGTCGATGCTGGATTCCTCTCGATGTGCACACCGTGGGACGAGCCGTCGGTCAACCTGATCCTGGAGCATGGCTATGATTTTATTAAGGTGCCGAGTTGTTATTTTACTGACTGGCCGCTGCTGGAACGGATTGCAATGCAGGATCTTCCCATAGTCGCCTCGACTGCGGGGGAACCCTTAGTGGATATTGACAAGGTCGTTAGTTTCTTTCGGCATCGCAACAAATCGCTTTCGATCATGCATTGTGTTGGAGAGTATCCAACACCCGATAATCGTTTACATTTGAGCCAGATTCCGCTGCTTAAGAATCGCTATCCGGAGCTAGAGGTCGGATACTCTACGCATGAACGTCCAGACAATTATGAGGCAGTGAAGATTGCGATAGCA
>CAWCWQ010000037.1:0-60058 GCA_963799145.1 uncultured Acidobacteriaceae bacterium
CGCAGCCGTATCCGCGTCGAGGTCTTCTCCGTCATGCGGTGATACTCAAGCAACCCGAGCCTCAGGTGCGCATTCTGCATCGTCCTCTCCTTCCTGCTTCGCCGGCGTCTCGGTCAGCTTCAGGGTTCTTCCGTCGGCATAGACCAATCGCAGTTCGTTGGCCCACCGTTCCCGATGATGGATGATCTGCTCATCGCCGTCCTCTTCGACGAAGGTGGTCACATGCTTGACCGATCTCCATCGCGCGATGTGCCGGTCATCGCCCTGGCCGAAGACTCCATTCAGCAGGCCCGCCGTGCAGAGCAGCCCCACATGGCCTCCATGCAGCGGCGTGATCGGACGCCCAGTGGCCACGTCCTCGCGCGGCATCAGAAACGGCAACGTCTGCTTCCATGCGCCCGACAGCGGCAGCAAGTCTTCCAGCAGGTCATACGGCAGCCCGCGGTAACTCAGCGCGGCCTCGCCTGTTGGAGGCACGGGATACGGTTCACACGCGCCCGGCGCCAACTCCGGCAACGCCTGAAAACTGCCATACGGGCTGATGCGTTGAAGTTGCCGCCGCGCCTCCTCGACCGCCACGCCCCGCACATTGCGGCGCACTCCCAGGACAGCGATCTGCCGGAAGCGGACCGATTCTTCGTCGGTCATGCGAAAGATATTCAGCCGGGCGAAATGCGAACTGAGCACCCCGGCGCACTCATGCAGGCGCTCGAACGGAATGACCAGCACCAGCACGCCCTCCATCACCAGCCAGCGGAAGGTGTGTTCCAGAAACAGGCGCTCCATGCGGCTGTTTCCAATCGAGCCGATCTCGGAGTCGTAGGGCGGATTCAGGTACAACAGCGAGAAGGACTCCGGCTTGGCCACTGCGTCAAACGTATTTCCCTGGATCGTCTCGATCCCCGTGGCGCTTGCGGCCAGTGCCCGCTCGGCATCGAGTTCCACGCCATAGCGGCGCACATCGGCGCCGTGGGTAATCAGGTTGAGAGCCACGCCTTGCCCCACGCAGGGATCGACCACCGATGCCGGTCCTGTGAAGCTGAGAAGCTGACGAAGATTGGCGCCTTCGCTCACTGGGAGCGGGTAGAAGCCCATCTTAAGTTTCGCGACACTCCTGGCCATCGAGCCTCCTTTCTGCCGGGTTTTGATTGAAATGACTGGCGACAATGCGAAGCGCCAGATGGCACCGCATGGCAAGGTTAGGTGCCAACCAGTCGGTCCATCGCTTATCCTGCTTGGGGAGGTGCTGACCGCACCATGACGAAATCCATTCTTTTCGAGATCGATGCCCAGATTGCTCTTCTCAGGCAAGCCAAGGCACTTTTGAGTTCCGCAGGAACGACCGCAATCAAGCGCAAGCCGGGCAGGCCGTCCAAGACAGCAGCCATCGTCGTTCCGGTTGCCCAAAAGGCGAAGAAGCGCAAGAAGATGAGTGCAGAGGGGCGCGAACGCGTCCGTCAAGCGCAGATCAAGCGCTGGGCCGCAGTGAGACAGGCCGCCAAGACCACCGCCGCTCCATTGTCGAAGTCGAAGAAGAAAACCGCGAAGGCCGCTGCCTGACAGGCAGCGAGGGTGTGGTCACAAGACTCAACACAGCAATCCAGGCACTGGGAATTGCTGATGTCGCGGATTTTTCGCTTGAGTTGCCCGGAACCCGGAAGTTTGGAGTTCCTTGGTATTCGCTGAGCGCATTGATTAGGCGCGAGGTGAGATCGGAGATTTAACAATGAAGGATGGTTAATATCGGTGTTTCCCCACACTTCCCACGATCAGATTGCGGAAAGAATGGAACGCTCGGCCAATGAAGTGCGTCGCGTTGGTTGCATATCAGGGAATGCAGAGATGACGATGGTTCTGGTGAATATGTAGCTTCACACCTCGAAGATCAATTGGAGAACCGTGCGTGTCTTTCGCAAAACCTCCTCCGAATTATTCCTTCCAGCGTTAAGATACTTCGCTGGATCATGAACAACGTCATTTCGAATGACCCCAATATCCAAAAGAGGCTTCTTAGCCCCATGTAACCTGGGGTTCTGATAGACAACATCGTTAATTTTATCAATCCATCTAACTGATTTTCTTTCTAATCTTTGCTTCATGGACCATTTTTCGCTTAAATCTGGAAACGTGCTTTCAATAACTTCTTCCACTAATGTTGCACAGGTTATTATGCAAGGTATATCGAAGTCAAAGATGTAGAGCATGTGTGCCTGTTCGAAGAGGGTGCGGAGCGCGAGTGGGACCTCCTCTCCTATAGCGGCGAACGGATGGGCTCCAAGCCGACTGCTTCGATCCACAACGGACGGAAGTACCCCAATTAGCTCCTTCGCCCAGTGTGCGAAAAGCTTAACTTCATTCTTCTCCCAATTGGCACTTTCAAGCTGACATGACGCGTCGTCGTCCATTTCCAAGCTGTAATATTCGTACCAGCTATTGTCTGTGGGGATGGGAATTCGTCCCTGTTCTTCACGACGCTTCTCGTTCTCCTTCATATAACGGGCTAATCCTGGACCGTCCTCAATTGCCTTACTACCAGCAATAAGCTGCTCAATCTTCATCTCGCACTCAGCAAGAAGACCGCCGTCATCATCAGTTGTCCAGATTCGCCCCTGAATCTCATTGAGGCGGAGGTAGACTTCTTTCATCTCAGATGGCAGATGGCTTGGAAAATCTATCTGTTTCGGTGGCATAGGAGGACGGTCCGCAGGATCTAGCTCACACCATATATTGAAGATTTCATGATGATGAACATGGATGGGGCGAATTCTCTCTATCTGCTCCCACCTCGAAAGCGCGAGTCGAAACTCCTGCTTCCTGACTTCCAGAAGCTTTCGTCTCACCACGGAGGAGATGTCATCCATTCGAGCTTCGATCCAGAGATTGCGTTCTTCACCTCGTAAGCCCTGTAAATTGTCCGCAATCTCCGTAAGCTCCGCTCGATAGAGGCTCACCACCTCCTGATCCCCGTCCTTTAGACGTCCAACGTCATCTAGAGTCCATCCAAATAACAGCCGATTCTCGGAGGGGATGAGTGACTCACCAGTGACTCTCCAGTTGGATACCGTAGTCTCGTCAAGGAGATTCTCTAATTCAAACGAGCTTTCATCTGCCACCGAAGAGATTGTGTACCAATCACTCAATAGAAGGTCAAATTCCTTCAATGTCTTGTTTCCGCCATGAAGGAGTGATCCTTCAAGTTGTGCTTTGGCGGCATGACCAAACCGCGCTAGCTTTCTCTCCTCTTCTTCAGAGATGGGGTGCGGTGAACTTCCCCTGCCTGGGAGGTGTTCCCACTCAAGAGCGTGTCGCGCACGTTCCGGACTTGCTTCGTAAGCCTCAACCAAACGCGCCAAAGCAGCCGCGAAAATTCTCCCATGGCTGCGCTCAATTTGCTGAAGTCGATTAAGGTCCCGGTCAGATCGATCTCGTGGAACGCGTGCCATATTTTCTACTCCTCATGTGCAGGACCGAAAGTTTCCATGCAGATTTCGAAGGCGGTGCGCTTACGCAACTTTATCACTACCGGGTTCCCACACTGGAATTCCCACCGATTTGAATGCCTCATCCTCGCTTTTTGGCGAGGGAGAGAGACCGCGAATCTTGACCCCGGCCTGCAGATCATTTCCTCCAATATCCGTAATCCTGAAAGCAAAAGATGATAAGAGGTGAGGGCAGATGCGGAGAAGCTGGGTACCCCCTCACCCCTAAATATATTGTCAAAATCTTGCAGAAAATTGTTCAGTTGCAAGCTCCGGTATCGCTAACTTACCAATGCACTCATTGACGCTGGAACTGTCCCCCAAAGTCCTCCAGCCCAATGGCGAAGTTCTCCGGGCCACCATCCCGCAAGGCCCGGAGCAGAGCCTTCTGCTCCGCAGCCTGGACCCAGCCTTCGAGGTCGCGCCCGCTCAATGCCTGATCCTTGGTTTGGTCCGCCAGCAGAACGGCGCCGTCGTTCAACGGAAAACCGATCTTCTTCCCGGCCAACAGATTCGCAAGCAGACGGATGCGAGCTTGATGGTCCGGCAACGGAATGACGAGCTTCTCCTGAAACCGGCTGCGAACGGCAGCGTCGATTCGCTCAAGATGATTGCTGGCGGCCACAAGGAAGACATGACTGTCGCGGGCGCTGATGCCGTCCATCTCCTGGAGCAGTTGGCCGACGATCTCATCCGTCAACTGGTCATTGCCGCCCGCCGCCGCGCGGTCAGGCGCGATAACGTCCAACTCATCCAGAAACAGGATCGCCGGCGCACTGGACCGCGCGCGCTCGAAGAGCAGTTTCACCCGGTTGCCGCTCTGGCCGAGGTAGTTGGCCTTCACATCGGCTGTGGTGGCCGCAATAAAGGTCAGCCCGCTTTCGTTGGCGAGCGTGCGGGCAACCTGCGTCTTGCCCACGCCGGATGGACCGGCCAACAAGAGGCTCCGGGGAATCGAGACTCCCTGCGCCTGCCACTTCTCCGCGTCGCGGAGCAGCGCGCAGACCAGCTTGAGCCGGTCGAGGATCGCATCGTCGAGCACCAGCGTCTCCCAGCCGGCCTTGCGGTCCACCTTGGTATTGTGCGACTTTCTCGCCGCGCCGATGGCGTCCAGAAAATGCTCCTGCGTGGGTTCCGCGGGATACGCAACCGAACGCACGGACTGCGCGAGTTGCTTGAGATCCCGGCCGCTCATTCCCTGGGTCAGCGCCGCCGCTTCCTGGGGCACCTCCACCGAGAGGCCCAATGCTTTGACTTCCTGCGAAAGTATCTGGCGCCGATCTTCCACTCCGGGGAGTTGCAACTCGATCTCCCAGCCGAACCGGGAGAGAATGGCGTCATCGAGCATGTCGCGCCGGTTGGTGGCTCCGATCACCCAGACCTGCGCGTTCCCGCGGATGCCATCCCACTCGGCCAGAAATGCGTGGACGATGTCGGTGGCAAACGCATCTGTTTCGGCTGCGCCACGCCGGCCAAGAATCCCTTCGCACTCGTCGATGAAGATGATCGCCGGCTGATGCTTTCGTGCCCGATCCCAAACCTCGCGAACGCGCTTGCCGCTTGCCCCCACGGTCTGCTGCTTCAGGTCGGCCAGCGAAAGCATCTGAAAGTCGCAGCCCATCATCTCTCGAAGCGTGCGGGCGACGAAAGTCTTGCCCGTGCCCGGAGGCCCAGTCAGCAGCAGACCGCGCGGGGCTGCGGCGTCATTCCGCTCGAAAAGTTCCGCCCTGCGCAGGATGTCGAGCTTCTGGCGTTCGGGAATATGAACCTGGCTCCACGACTCTGCCGCCTTTTCGATCCGCTGTGAACTCGCGGTGGCGCGCGTCAACTGGTCTTTCTTGTTCCAGCTTGCACGAAGCGCTGCGAATCTTTCCTCCGCAAATCGCAACTCAGGTTGAAAGCCGGCAAGCTGTTGGACAAAGGCTTTGGGCAGCGCCTCCTGCATATTCCAAGAGACACCGTTCTTGGTGTAGGTGAACGTTTTGAAATTCACGTACGCGCCCGATGGAAGAATCATGAAGAGGTTATCGCTGCGCCAGTGAACAGCAACGATGGGCTTGCCCAGCTCATATTGCTTTCCGTCATCGTCCGGCCAATCGACCTCATCGTACTTGCCGGTCTTGCCTGGAACACGAACCGCAGTCAAAGGGCTGTGCGAAAACGGTATCCACAGCTCGACTCTTGCGTTTCTCAAGAACGCGCGTCGGGCTTCGCGAATGAGTCCGAAGTGCCACCCCCACAATCGGCGCAAGGGCGCGCCCAGATCGTTCACGCTGCGCTTCAAATACTCGCGCAGAAAGGTTGTGTGATGGGAGCAGAAATAGTCCCAGGCACGCTCGGCATCGACATCCGTGGAGGACTGTTGCAACTGGCCAACAGTCTCATCACAGATTCGCTTGCGCGCTGCCCAGTATTGTTCCAATGCCGTGGTCATGGGGGAAGTCTCCACAACAATACCGTCATTGTAAGACGAAATGGCCGCAATATCGTCAGCCAAAATGGTCATGGTGCCTCCCGGATTGTCGGGGTTTGTCGATGGTTCACTCTTACGCCGCCCTGGCCAACCCGCCGTACCAGCTTGGAACAGACCTCCCAGCCGATACGGCTCCGGGGCTCGGGCTCGTTGGCGGTTGTGGGACGAACTCAGCCAGCGGCCAAACCGAGATATTGCCACAAAGGCCGCAGCAGCCTCCAACAGAATTCGAGACGCAGGCGCAACTCTCGCAGTAGACGGCCTCGTTGACCGGGATGCTTATGAGGTTGCGCTTCGGACGCAGGATGCTGATCTCTGCCATGATGCACCTCTCTGTGTGAACTGATTTTCTACGCCACTTGCTGGTCGGAGATGGCTTCGAGATCCGCAACCAGTTGCTTCAGTGTGGAAAGACTGGGCAGGTGCCTGGCTGAAGCGATATTCAGATTGCGCATGATCGCGGTGAACTGCGCGTCGCCCGCCATCTCAGCCAGCGCATGAAGCCGCTCAAAGCCGCGCGCCGTTGCCTGCATCCACTCCACGACATTCTTCTGCCGCTCTGCATTCGGGATCGTCCGTGCATCGCGGCTGTGGCCGGCCCGCCGAAGGATCTCTGCGTAGATGTGCTCGCCCAGTGTGTTGCGATAGCCTTCAATCTCGGCCGTCAGCTTGTGATCGACAGGGCCACGCGCATCGACGGCTTGGCCGTTTGCCGGAGCCATCGTCACTCCCGGCGGCAGCGCCCACGCCGGCAATACCGGGATCGCAACCGGTTCTCCGCGCTGATCCAAATGCACCCAGGTCTCCTCGAAGCGGTAGAGATACCGCCCAAGGCCGAAGCAACTGCAAGCGCGTTTGAAGGCCTGCGCGTCCGCCGCGGTCACGGCGTTTTCCTTGTCCGCCCATTCTTCTCCGGTGCCGGTGTGGCTGCCCAGCCGAGTGATTGTGACGGCGGTCGCCACCAGCACTTTGCTCGTGACAATGACCTTGCCCCTGTCCACGCGGGTCAGCGATGGCACGGTGGAGATGGTGTACTCGCGCGTCCATCCCGCCGGCGTGAAGAGTTGGTTGAGCCGGTCGGTGTACGCTCGCGGATCGGCGAAGGGAAGTATCGCGCCAGACCGCCGATCATCCGATGTGCGCATGACACGCCATTTGATCTGAGCCGGATCGAATGGCTCTTCGAGTTGAGCGAAGAGTTTCTCCCGCTCCGCTCCTGCGAATTTTGCTGCTGTTGCCATAGTTCAACTCCTTCTGTGCGAAACCTCCAGTGGGCTTTCTGTTGAACCCAGACGCACCGAGAGCGCCCCGTAAGGCGCTCTCGGTGAATGCGTGGATGCAGCGCAACCCAGTTTTAGTAGGGCACCTCTGATGCCTCGATCTCGTGTTCGGCGCTGAACTCCTGCGGTACGAAGCCGTTTCCACTGGCATAGTGCTCCGTTCCGTTCGAGCCGTTTGTGGCAGGCGCGTGCGACAGGAGGCTGACCTCATGCACGACGACTTCCGTGCGAAACTTCCTCTGGCCTGACTCCCGATCCTCCCATGAGCGGGTGCGCAGTTCGCCCTCTACGAAGATTTGTGCACCCTTCCTGACATAGTCGCGAAGGATCTCGCCGATCCGTTGAAAGCCAACCAGGTTGTGCCATTCGGTGCGCTCTTGCCACTCGCCTCGGCTATCCTTGTAACCATCGCTGGTCGCGAGCGATAGATTGACCAGGGTTCCACTCCGCAGGATGTGGACCTCCGGGTCTTTGCCGGCACGGCCCAGTAAGATGACTTTGTTGACGCTCTTGCCCATGATCTTCTCCCTTCCATCAGATTTGTCTTGATCCGTACACGTGCTCGATTGCCTGTTCCCGGTTGATCTCGATGTAGTCGCCGTCGGCATACCGATAAAACCGTCCGGTCGCCGCATCGATATTCAGATACCGCCGTGTATCGCGGTGCTTGTAGAGCACGATCCCACTGGCGGTGCCCATGTACATGAAATCCTCGCAATGCTTCCGACGAGAGGACTCCCTCAAGCGGCTTCCAATCCGGCTCACCAACTTCGATTGCGCGACTCATGAGGCACCGCCAGTTGTGATCGGAGGCGGCACCGCGACGTGCGTATGCTTGCATCCCAGGCACGCAAGCGCGCCGGTGATCTTGCGAATTGCGTCATCGAAGCGTTCAGGATGCCGCCGTATCTCGCCCGCCTGCGGTATAGAAGACCGGTGCAATGGAACCAAGCAGACGCTTGTTCTCCGGGTTCCATAGATCGACGGCAAGCGTTCCCTGATTGCCGCGAAAGAGCAGGGTCGAGGTGATGACCGGACGGATTCGGCTCCCATTGTTCACGAGCGAGTGCTTCGAGATTGCCACTTCATAGGTGTGGCCGATGCGCAGCATTTCGATTCGGACCAACTCTGGCGCAATCACAATCGCGTGTCGCCCATTGCCGGACAACGAATCAATCGGCTGCAACCACGGGAGCGGAGTTCCATTGCCATCGAGATACGCGCAGTAGCGGCCCATGTCCGCGACAGCGCCGCCGGATTCCGTGGCGCGCAAAACGTATCGCTTGGCCAGATGCTGGTGCTCAATCGAAACACTGGACTGGCAGTAGATGCCGCGCTTCTCCAAAGCTTTCAATATCTGCCGCGGAATCGCCAGACCATACCGCGCGAACCGCGTGGCTTCTGAATCACCGTTCGCCGCGGCAGAGACCTTTACCTGAGAAGATGATTTCATCGGGTTCGCCTCCTTTACACTGCCTGCTGTCTGCGAATCGGTTGTCCAAGTGCCGCGCGAATCTCTTCCTTCGTGCAGCCGGCCCAGCACCTGTAGAAGCGCGGATTCTTGATCTGGATTGCGAGGTTGTCGCCGGTGCGGTCCCGCCCAATCTGTGCGCAGGACGGGCACCGCGCCCACAGAGTTGCGGCTATCCTTGCGCGTGGTGCGAACGTGTTCGAGGATTCGGAACTCGTGTTGACCAGCGGAAGAAGTTGTCGGAATGTACGGCGCGGCGACAACCGGCTTGTACGCTTCGGGCAGACTCATTCCCTGGATGAAGGTCTTCAGTCCATCCTCGGTGAGTTTCTTCAGGCCGTTGAGGTAGGCGAGTTGCGCCTCCGGGGTCACGTCGGCGTCATAGAACCAGTAGCGCAGATTCGTCTTTCGATGCACGCCAAGTGGCGCGCGAATGGCGTTGCCGTACTCGCCGTCATCGATCCGGTCCTGTCGCGGAAAGACTTCAATGCCTTCCTTGAGACCGCCGCCTTTGACTGGAACTCCGAGCCGGAGCGCCAGGTTGTAGATGTAGATTCGGCACTCGGCGGCCAACAGTGGCGTGTCGGCGAAGATCCAGAGATGGCCACCACGCCGCGATTGCTCCAGCGCGGCTTCGACGCCATCCTGCTTCAGTTCCCACTGCAACTGAAAGAGCGATTGCACGGCGCCATCGAAGTCGGCGTCGATTGCGACCCACTTCGAGCGTTGGGTCTCCGGGTTGATCGCATACAAGTTGATGGTGATGTCGCCATTCAAGTGCATCCGCACCACATCCACGTCGAGCGGCTTCGGCTGTTTCGTCTGCCAATCCCGCGCCAGATAATATGGGACGGAACCATTCGGCAAGGGCTGGGTAGCCTGCATCCCATACGCGCGCCGGTTCACAAATAGGTGGATGAAGTTGTTTGCCGTCTCCCGGCTCACACAGAATTTCGTGAACATTGCTGGGCCTCCTTTCCTGAGGTAGTGTGGTTGTACCCCGACCTCAAAACTCGGTCAAATTGCGTAGAGACCCTCTTGGCTGGCGTATCGCGGCTTGAAACGACGAGAGAAGACGAGGGCCCGGATTGAGTTGGCGAGCCCTCGCGCAGTGCTGGTCACACTTGATGGGCGAAGCGCGGAAAGCTGTGCCGGAATTCGGCAGCGGGCCTCCGGTTGCTGGGAAAGCGGTCGCGCTCCGTGCCGATGCCAGGAAAGGCTGCGGCTTCTGCGAGGGCGTAACGATTTGCGAGCGAGCGAATGCGGCTTGCGGATTGACGCATGGTGTTCCTCCAGTTTGTGAATTTGGGTTGAGCCAGGAAACTGCGGTGGGCGGGGTGGAGTGGAATTACGCGTGAGCCGGCTGCGTTTGGGCGAGCAACAGGCCAGGCTGCTCCACATAGCTGAACAGCTTGTATTCGGAGAAGACGCGGTCGAAGCTCTCCGAAGTGAAGCGGTCTTCGCAGCCTTCAAACGACAGCATGTACCAGACCTCGCGCTGGCGGTCGAAGACATAGACGGCGCCCGACTCGGGATTTTCGGGAGCCATTTGCAGGAGCAGAACGCCCTTCGGCGTCTGAATCCAGCGGGTGGCAATCGCCTCACCGAGTTTCAGGAATGCGGCGACTGTCTGTTGAATGGTGCCGGTGACGGAATTGCGCCAGTCGAACATCTGGTATGCGAACATCTTTCCAAGACTGCGTTCCATCGTGATCTCTCCTTCCTGTGTGGATTTGTGGATGGCTTGACGGTGGACTACGGACGGTCCCTGAAGGTCAGGAACCACATGCGCGCAAGCGACACGATCAATCCGAGAATCAAGATCGCGAAGGCAGCGCGCAGGATCGGTGCATTGAAAAGGGCTGAGAATACGGACGGGGCAAAGGTCAGGATGACGTCGGCGTCTGCACTCGTGAGCAGAAGCGAGATGGCAAACCTGAGAATGAACTGCTTGGAAAAGGTGGGGACAATTGCGGCGCGCGCCGCGGTGATCGGACCAATGTCCGGCATGAGTTCCTCCTTGTGAAGTGAAAGTTATTCTGTTGGGTTGGGTGGAAGACGGCAGCGGTTGAGCAACCGAGGTGCGACAAGAGCTGTCCGATCTCGCGCAATTGCGCGATCCTTCGCGCGAGATTCTGCTGTCAGCGGTGACGACAAGTGAACAGGCAGGGTCAACAATCAGAGTTCATCGCCGTCACTGCTGCCAACTGAATTGCCACACAGAAACAAACAGTCTGGGTTGTCGATGCAGCACGAAAGCGGCCAATGGAAGTCAACATCGGCTTCCAATCACGCCGTGGCAGAGTAGGCATCCGGTCCACCAAGCAGACGGAAGTCAACTCCAACTCATGCCTGACGTGCGCAATTCAGGGCCTCTTGATTGCCGGTCATCTATGCGATCGATCGCAAATCACACGTCCAAACCTGCCCACCCAGCGTCTTTCCCGTCAACTTCTCATTCATCCAACCATCATCCACACCCAAATCACCACCAACCAACCGACAAACAAAGGGGTAGTCAGTTTCCAACTCCAATTTCTCAGAGCAACTTCACAACCTGAAATCTGCACAACAGGAAGGGGCTAGAAGTCTATAGGAAGGCAATGAGAATTCATCCTGCAACCAACCGGAATGCAATCAGAAGTACTGCTTGGTTGAGAATCAGTCGAGGGCGCTACAGATTGCACCAGCTCCTACTAAAGAGCAATAAGGCTGCGGAACTCGACCACTTCGGCCCCTGCTCCCACCACCAGTGTTCTTGTATTCAGCGTGTCGCGGCGAAACTGATCGCTGAGTGCGATGCCGATTCGTTTGGCAACTCCGCGCAATTCCACGGCAAGCAGATAGAGAATATCGTGATCGGATGTCAGATAGAGAATGGTATCGACTGTCTTGTCGCGGCTCAGAACTTCGCGAATTTCCTCGTATCGCGCAGACCCCTTCGCCGTTCTCTCGTACTCGATGGCGAACTTTCTGGATTCTCCTGCGAGGTTGACTTCAACCACCGCGTCATAGTCTTTTGCGTACGAGTGCGCCGTTACCAGGTTTCGAGATCGGACTTCCATGTCAGATTGCCAGGAGCGAAGTATCCCATGCTGCGCCAAGGCCAGGCGGATATGGACCAACTCGACTGCATGAAAGAGCTGCGTTCGATGGATGACGCGCTCGACAGTCGAAGGCAAAGCGACCAGCGAATGACCGCGAGATTCAAGAAGCGTCAGGCCAAGAGTGGTAATGGCATACACTGGTTGCCCGTAAAGACGCTCCAGTTCAAAGCGCTCGATCAGCTTCGCTTTCGCCAGTCTTGATACGCGCCAGTGTACCGAGCGCCGCACACTCTCAAGATTGTCGTGCGCCAAAAGGCCGCACAGTTGATCGAAGGTGACCGCACGGGCATTGCGAATATGCAGCAGGGCGGGAATATCCCGCTCATCCGAGATGGCAATATATCCCTTGTAATACCTCATGACTGTCCTCCCTCGCGTGCAACGTCAAGCACCAGACTCCGGCAATCCTCTCCGACAATCCATCGCCCAAGACCCGTATCGATCCAGTCCTTGGAGGTCATCAGCACCATTGCTTCGTAGCGTTGCCCGCGCAGGCTGACTGAGATTGGCTGGACTCCATCGGATATCCATGCCCGAGATGCAAACGAAATCGGCCCGTGCATTCGTTCATTGATTGTGACCAGGAACCAATCGGGTACGGCATCTTTGGCCGGAGCGTAAAACAAAAGATGCGTCCGTCCGCGCACAACGTTCGGCCCGGAGCAGTGAAATGACTTGCCAACGGAGCGCAGAGGAAACTCCGGGTTGAATCCGCTGGTGCGATTGAAGCGAATCTGGCCGGGAAACACCCAGCAGAAACGCAACGCCGGCCTTGCTTCAGGCCGGCGGAGTTGAACCAGGCTGCGCGGCGACGAAAGCACATGGGATCGCTCAAGTCGTGGGAGCACGCAGCCCACCAGTTTGTTCCGAAGCTGATTACGCGGACGCGCATGACGCAATCACCTCCAAGAGACCCTGCACGACTGCACGCGCCTGCAGATTGCGTTCTGGTCCACGCAGATGATGCAGGAACGAGATTCGCTCGAAGTAGAGCGGCGGCAGAGCGAGGTTTCTGTCGCGGAAGAGAGCCAGCAGTTTGCCCAAGTCTCCCATCAGCAGCGTGAATTCTATCTCGCCTTCGGCTCCGTCCTTGCATTCGTTCGCAACATATTCTTCCCAGCACGGAGCGTCAGGCTGTTGCTGGACAAACTTTGAATAGTGAGTCCAGAGTGCAAAGCAGGGGTTTTTCCGCGCAAGATTGTCGAGCAGATTGTCGATCAGTTCACGTGGAGTTCTTGCCTCATTGCCTGCGCTGGATGCTGGAGGTGTTACAAGAAGCTGCGTCATGGCGGCGAGAATCCGATCATTGAGTGTAACGAGGGACTCGGTTCTCTCTGGATCACTGAGTCCATCGATGCGCGTCAACTCTGCGCGAAACTCCTCTGGAAATCGCTCACCGCGCACCTCGTAGAAGCGGAGAAAGAGCGTCGTACGCCCGTACGCCAGCGTGAAGTCCACATCTTCAGGCGGCACCGTGGCGCGCACATACGCCCGCCACTCCTTCGGATCGGAGAAGTCAGTCGGCAATTTCAATGAATGTTTTTCAGTCATAGTTCACCTATCAAGCGCCCTTCAAAGCCTGGTTGCGCCTCCGCTCTTGATCCAACAGAGACGTAGTCTGATTGAGGCGTTCCTTGAGATTCTGTTCCGTGTTCCGCATTGCCTCGACCCGGTGTTCGAGAAGTAGATTGTCCTGTTGCAAACGGACCACCTCGTTTCCGGTTGCAGCGGCTTGTTTTGCGTCAGTGGGAACAGGATCAAATGACGATCTAGGAGCGGAGCGATTCTCTGGACGGGGGGCATCTGTGATCTCTCCGACAGTTCGATTCAGGTTCGCGGCGGGCGGGGTTTCGCGATCTGCTTCCGGTGCGTTGGTCGTCAACTCTCGCTCGACTACAGCATTGTGCTCGTCAACGAGATTGTTGAACTGCTCAGTTCGCCGCTCGATCTCTATCCTGTCACTCACGCGTCCATTCCAGAGTTGCGCGATCAAGGTTGCCGCAATGATCTCCTTCTTGTCAGCGGCGCGCAGATGGAAGAAGAAGGCAGTGGTCACGCCGGTCAGCAAGTATCAGCGCAACCACATTCGACCAGAAGTAAAGATCGTCCATGGTGTGAGCGACGGTCGCGCCACGCGCCGCATCCAGGGCTGCGCCGTAATCCGTGTCGTTGGGGTTGACCTTGCCTAGCGCGTAGTCGGCGAATCCCTGCGCCTTATGCGACTTTTGCGGTTGAGCATTGGGTGTGGCGGCGTGATCCTGACCATAGATAGAGGCAGGACCGAAAACCAGAACGGCGTATACCAACAGAGTGCCGAATCTCTTCATGGCCTTCCTCCTGACAATGGATCATTCATGGTGGCGAATGGGACCCGCCTTCTGGCGCGACGTTCTTTCTCTTCCTGAAATCGCAGGTTGGCGCCGATCTTTGGATCGAGATAGCTGCGCATCTTTGGGTACAGAGTCGAGATGAATCCCTCCAACTGATAGACCGGATGCTTGCGCACATGAAGATGCGAGTGGCGCGTGCCTTCGCGGGGATCGACCATCAGGATCTCCATCTGGCCGACGGGCAGGTTCTTGATGTGGTCTTCCCGTGCGCGGGTCTCGCGGAAATCGCTCTCGCTTCCGGTGCCAGTTTCCATGTATTTGGTCGTGAAGATGCCCGTTCTGCGAACGGACAGGCTGCGACGCTTCCGCACCACCCGTGACGATGCCTTGAGAAACCACTGCGCCGTGTTCTCCTCAGAGCCATTCATGATCATCTTGGTGCCGGGAGCAGACGACACCTCATCGGCGAATGCCTGACTCACGCGCTGGAGTTGCGGGATGCTCTGGAAGGAGAACAGGAACGTGACGCGCGCGCCACGGGCGGTCTGCAATACCTGCGTGAATCCTGGATAAGCGAATGGCGCGAACTCATCGAGGATCACGCTCAAGAGCGGTTCACTCCCGTCGCGGTCTGAGCGTGGCCGCGCATAGCGCTTGCCAACCATGAGCTGAATGTTCTGGAGCAGTATCTTGCCCAGCGCCTCGCAGGCGCGTTTGTTCTTGTTGGTATTGAGCGAGACGAACAGGATCAGCCCCTTCTCGACGACTTCATCGACTGTCAGCAGATCCTGGTAGGAGCCGGTGACGATCGACAGTTCATCTTCGAGAAAGGCCAGAAGTTCGTTCAAGAGGCCCTGAATCTTCTCGACACGATCCCGGTCTGCCAGCGAACGCTTGATCATGCGGACCGACATCTCGAAGTTGAGCCGCATCTGCATGGTGACTTCAGGCAACGTCACGATCCGCGCTTTGGCACGGGCGATCTGTTCTGCCAGCACCTTTTCGTCGAGCGCCATCACCAGCACGTCGTAGACGTTGAAGACCTTTCCGGCGTAGTAAAGGATGCGCACCAAGATCGGAAAGGTAAGCCTCCTGGTGGCCTTTGAAGAAGTCTTCCTTCAGCCCGAAGGACTGGAAGATGAAGTTGACATGCTCCTGATAGAGCGCATCGCCGGAGTAGAACGGGTTGTATCGAGCGGACTCGCGTGGATTCGATGGGTCGATCACGCGCAGATCCTGCAACCGTCCGGCGGCCTCGATATGCGGCAACAGCCTCTCCAGGAACTCCTGATCGCCCTTGCCGTCGAAGATAATCATCGGCATAGGCCGGTCGCCGAATCGCCGCTGAAGATCCTGAGCGATGATGTTTTCGAGGAAGGTGGTCTTGCCCGCGCCGGTCCCTCCAGCAATGACGCCATGCTTGATGCGCACCGAATCCGGCCAGAGCCACGGCTCTTTGTGGACGTTGTAGCCGAGGACCGTGGCCTCGTTGCGAATCGCGGCCTCGACGATGGCTGCGTCTTTCGCGCCGGGGATCGTAACGGCGGGGTGCGGCCACATCTCTTCGCGCTTCTCGCGGCGGCCAATGAAGTGCGACAGCAGCAACGCAATTCCAAAGATGCCGATCACGAGATCGAGGAATATCTCAAGGCACTGGTCGCTTCTCAGGTGGAGGCGCGAAACGGCGATGTACCAGAAGACACCCAGCACAGCACATCCCCCAAGAACAAGAAACCCCGCAAGATCTGCGGGGCCTGATTGATCCCGGCGCGGCGGGTCATAAGGTTGATTCATCGATGGCCTCCAATACTGAAGTAGACAAAGACTCCGGCGAATGCCAGCAACAAAGCGCAGCCCAGTACAAGCAGCGTGCTGGGACGCCACTTGCCGTTCTCGTCGACGGGCTTGAGATCGTCGGCGAGCGCACGAGCGAATGCCGTCTGGAGATTGGTTTCCGAATCCTTGCGGTAGAGCGCGCGCATCGCCTGGCGCGTCTCTTCCGCCGTCACATTGCCACGAATGTCCGTACTCATAGCACCGCCTCGACCGCGATGGGGCCGCTTTGGCTGTTGCCAAAATGCAATTGATAGAGCTGCGGTTGGCTTCCCTGGGAGACGTGAATGGTGATAACGCCGGTGGACTTCCCGCCCGGTGCAACATCGGTAGCCACGGGAGGATCGGCGATGACAACTGGAATACTCGGTCCAAGTGTTGTCTTGAAAGCGGCAAAGGTCTGTGGAGAAATCTGACGATTGCGCAGGCTCACGATGGAAATAGGCTGCTGAGTTGGCTGCGGCTGATAAACGTCAGGCGATGTAATACTGAATGGAGCCGTCGATTGATTGGCAATCGTGTAACGGATGTAGAGCGCATCCTTCGAGCGAAAGACCTGCTCCAACGTCACGTTGACGCCGCTCACTGCATCCTTGCTCTTCTCGCGCACGATGCTCTCGGTGCCCATCAATGCCTGCGTCAAGACGAGCGAAGCAATCTTCTGAATCTCCTGATCGCTCGGCTCTGACATTTCTGCTTCGTGGTTCGGCTTGTGTTGCAGCGGGCGGCGGCGCATTGCGGACAATGACATTCATCTTGGCAAGATCGCCGGCGGGATCGATCTCATACGCAATCTGCCGCGATGCTGTCCAGATGAAGAGATTGGTCGATACGCCATCTTTCAGCGGCTTGATAAATACCTTGTCGTCATGGCGTTCAATCTGGATCGAGTCAGGATCGGCGACCGCAACCGTGACAATGGGTTCGGCGAGATCGATCACCGTGAGGTGATTGAGCGCCGTCTCGATGTGCTGAATCTGGTTGAAGTTGGTGGATTGTGCCGCAGCATTGATGGCGGCAAGAGCGAGAACTGCTCCCAGAAATGACTTCATAATCTCCTCCTACTCGCCGCAACAAGGGCGACAGAAGCAACTGCGAAATGAGGCCAAGCACGAATGCTTGAGCCTCATCTCAGCAGGTTAGGAGCGTTCTTTATTGAGGAACGCCCGTGTTTTCGAAGATCAGTGTCCGCTTCCCTTTGTACTGGAAGAGGAAGATCCACTTTTCTCCGTCTGGCCCGTCCGCGTTCTCGATCCGTTCAACGAGAAATGCCCGTTGCTGATCGTCGAACCGGACGTAGCCGTTGACCATCTTTGGCAAGCGAACCGGAGCATTCTTGCCTCCAGTCTGCTCGGCAAAGACATCGACGACCTCCTGGGGAAAGGTCTGGAAGAGCACGGCTCCCGATCCGCGTCCGTTCGAGACGATGGTGTTCATCGCCTGCGCCCATGCACGCCGGTTGTCCTGCTTTCCCTGCGCCCAATAGTGCATGAACAGGTGCAGGCCACTGAATTGTTCCTTGGCATCCTGTTCAAACTCCCAGAGCGCAGCCTGCGCTTTATTCCGCGCAAGCACAGCCGATCTCCGTTGGTCTTTGTCATCGCCGGTGCGCACGGCTTCCCACAATGCCTGGAGTTGCCGTACTCCAGCTTCAGTTGCTCCTCGCGCTCGGTGATCTGAGCCGCAACATCGCCGTAGATCGCATTGACGGCTTTCCGCTTCACCAGTACATTGTCATGAGCGATGCGGCCTCCTTTATATCTTCGTCGGTGACATTCATGTATTGAAGAGCCAAGGCTACGCCTCTGACTTTATAGGGTGAGAAGGGAGAACTGGCCGCCTTCCAACTGGTATGACGGATCTGTACTGGGCAGCCATTGCTGGTCTGAGCGCCGCACGGATGCGGGGAAAGCATCAGTGCGGCGGCTAGGATGGGCATTGAGAGTTGTAGCCGGGTGGGCCTCATACCGTCAGATTCCTCCAACTGTTTGGACGAGTCCGCCCTCAGTTTGTTTGCGAAGAGATGATGCGCGACCGTGGAGCCGACACGATTTTGTACCCAGAAGGGACCGTGAAGAGGCTACTGTCTGGCGGGGTTGCGGTTGAGACGTTCACGTACTGAGAGGTCGTGGTGCCGCCGAGCGGATCGGTGATGACGGTGAGCAGGGGGAGCCGGAGATCGGTGGACCTCCACACCTGTATCGTTTTGGTAATTGGAGAGGTGTTGCCAAGAGCTGAATTGGCCGGTGTGGTTATCGTTCGCTGAATACCGCGAGCGTTATAGCCAGCGATCATTTTGACGCCAAGGTCTGTGTTCGAAGAAAGTTCTGCTGTGTTCGGATTGTTTACGCCGGTCTGGGGCAGAGAAAGAGCTGCTGGAGGTGTAATACCTTTTGCCGGTGCCGACGGCGCATTCTGCACCTGCGCAACCTTCCCAACCGTGTCAAGCACCGTCACGGTGTGTGAACTGTTGTCCACAATTACCACTCGGTTGGGCTCTTCCACGCGAGTGCTGCCATCCGCGCGCCGATAGAAGTTCATCTTTCGTTCCTGGCGCAGCGTATTGCCATCAGAGAGCGTGCGCACGCTGACGACATCGATAACGGCGCTCAGTGGCACCGCCTGAAGCGTCGGGGTTTGACTGATCAATGAGTACGATTCCCAGGCCGGTCATCGCAGCGAAAGCAAGTGTGAATCTCTTCATCGTTTGCATAGTCATCTCCTTGTCGATTTGAAGTGCTGATTGATTTTGGTGAAAGGTCAGATAGGACGTGGTTGGGCTGCGGCTCGCTCAGTAGGCCACATCTGCTTCAATGAGAAGTTCGACAGTCCCGTTCCCCTGGAAGAAGTCTCCGGTCAACGCATCAACGCCGGTGACCACATACGCGCCCAGGGAGAGCCATGGATACTGATAGAAATCGATGTTGCCATCGGGATCGACGACGTTGATGAATGACCGGTCGCCATCGTCGTAAAACACCTGTGGCCATGCGTAGTATTGGGTTTCGAGGCCCTGGTAAGTGAAGGTGCCAATGGTGATCGAACCTTCGTACTCTTCGAGTGGATCTTCAAGCACAAACGAGCCGCTTGTCTGAATGCAGCTCGGCGGCAATGTGAGCGTGGTCTCCTGTACCGGGCCTGTGGTTGAAGACCCGTCGTAGTAGACGTTCCCGTAGTCGTCGATGGTCCAGTAGTCCGTGGATTCAATCAGGACATCCGGCACATCGCCGCCGGCAAAGTCTGCGTCATTGCCCAGCGCGTATCCCACTACACATCCTGAGCCGCTGGAAGGCGGTGGAGCGCAGTCCAAGCAAGGTCGCGGAATTGGGCACCGGAGTAGCGCGCAGGGCCTGCCCGGTTTGCAAACGGGGTTGGTGCATTGCGTGGTAACAGTCTGCGCTGCTGCCTTGTGCTGGAAGGCGAAGAGGCAGAGAATGGCTGCGCTCATCAGGCAGCATCGCGTGAAGAGTTGGCGCAGATAGGTTGGTCGGGGTGTGACGGGCACAGCCAGGCCCCGCCAGACAGCCAGTTCGATTGTCATGAGTCTCTCCTGGACGCAGCAGCTCTGGGCCCCCGCGTCGAATGAGAACATGAAGCCCAACTCGAACTCGGTCAACTCTCCCAGCCCGATCTTGATCGCTGTTCGGCGGCGTCTTCCATTGCAAGAGACCGAAGCCGGCTAAGTGAGCCACACTGCCTGCTCGCAGTCAGGCGCGTTTCGCTCGTCAACGGTGAGGTGTATTCTATTGAACCTAAAGTACATCCCCATGATAAAGCTGCTGAGGAGTCACGTTTCTATCTAATCTCATGTCTCTATATCCGCAAGAAAGGCGGATATAACGAATCAAAGAATATCAGTTGTATGTTGACAAATCCGCTCATGTTGCGGAAATATGTACATGAGGCATTATGAACACCGAACTCTCCTCTCACCTTTCGGAACTGCTTGCACGTGGCAAGGTCATCTTCTTCAGCCAAGAGGCGGAGCAGAGCCTCGGTATTGGCCACGGTGCATTCCTGGATGCCGCGGAGCGTCTCCAAAAGCAGAAAAAGCTCGTCCGGCTCCGGCGCGGCAATTACGTGGTCGTTCCGCCGCAATTCGGCTCGTGGGGCGCGCCGCCGCCATCCTGGTACATTGATGCCCTAATGCAGCATGAGTCGTCGCCCTATTATGTTGGCCTGCTGAAGGCCGCGGAGATCCACGGTGCAACCCACCAGGCAGTGCTGGAGTTCCAGGTCATTACCGAGAAGCGAGTGCCCAACATACAAGTTGGGCGGTCAATGCTCTCCTTCTACTATCGGAAGCAGATTGCCCCCGTCTCGCAGGCAATAGCGGACCACAAGACGGAGACGGGATCGATGAAAATCTCCTCTGTCGAACTAACCGCCTTGGACATGTTGCGATATCCGCAGGCATCTGCCGGCCTCGATAACATCGTCACGATCCTTGCTGACCTTGGAGAGAAGATCGATTCTGAAAAGCTGGCGTCCGTGTCGGTGTCGTTTCCGAAATCTGTTGTTCAGCGTCTGGGACATCTGTTGGATCAACTCGGCTATGCGGACGCAACGCAACCGATGCTGCGCGAACTTCTCCGCGAGCAACTGCCTCCCTGGGTTGAACTCGATCCAGAAGAAGTTGCCGAGCCTCAACTTGCGCCAAAATGCATTAAGAGAGATAAACGATGGAACATCGTCGTTCGCCGCAAGCCGGAGGTTGATGAATGATTCCGATGATGAACATCATTGCCTGGAGCCATCGAGCGCCTTGGCCAGAGATGCGTCAGGTCGAGCAGGATTTGATCATCAGCCGGGCCATTGTCGCGATCTTCTCCGATGACCATCTCCGGAAACGACTTCGTTTTCGCGGTGGCACGGCTCTCAACAAATTGCACTTTCCTCAGCCGTTTCGTTATTCCGAAGACATAGATCTCGTTCGCACCGAGTCCGGCCCCATTGGTCCGGTCCTTGACCGCCTACGCGATGTTCTGGAGCCCTGGCTTGGCAGAGCGAACTTCGACCAAAGCCCAGTTGCGCCGAAGCTGCGCTTCAAGGTTCCAGCGGAAGATGCAGCCTCGTCTGCGCCAATACGCCTCAAACTTGAAATCAACACCTCGGAGACGCAGGCCTACGACCCGCCTCGTAGCGTACCCTTTCGCATCGAGAATCCCTGGTTCACTGGTTCGGCAGAAGTCATGACGTTTACAACGGAAGAGATGCTGGCGACAAAACTGCGCGCGCTGCTACAGCGGGAAAAAGGGCGCGACCTCTTCGACCTTGCCCATGCGCTGGAGGTTTTCAAAGACCTGAACCGGACACGCCTGCTTGAATGCTTCAATCTCTATCTGGAAAGAGCCAACGTGAAGATCCTGCGAGCTGAGGCAGAACAGCGGATGCTGGCGAAGCTGCGGCGGCCGCGCTTTCTCGACGACATGAAACCTCTGCTGCCAGCCGCTGCCCTGCATCACTTCGGAGATGAATCGACCCAACAAGCCTTCTTAGCAGTATTCAACCAGCTTGTCGTGATGTTGCCCGGAGAACCGTGGGCAAAGACAGAGGAACTCCTGAAGGAACACGGAATGCTTTAGAAAATGCGTCGTCCTCCAACCGTGTCCCCTTCAACAGACGGCGGCTCAAATACTGATTCAGCCCGTCCAGACGAATTCGCAAGATTTTATGTCAAACGCACAATGACACATCGGGACCGATTATTGGTCAAACGCACAGTGACATATCGGGAACGGTTTTATGTCAAACGCACAATGACATAACCGGACCGATAATTGGTCAAACGTCCGCCCGAAAGGCCACGCGGCCAGGGCCACGAATGAAATTCAAACTGGGCTATCCTCGATCCATTGTTCTCGTTGCTGTTCATGGCATCTCCTTTTTCTGGGTCGGGTCCTACCGTGCTCCGCCGGCGATGGGCGGCGTAAAGGGCAGACGAATAAGTATCGGCCGGTCCACCTGGTCGGCCTGCGCAATCTGGAGGAAAAGCTTCTCCGTCGATTGCTTGAAGTTCGGGCGATCGAAGACGACGACTCCATCCGCGCGCGCGCCAGCCTCAATCCTTGTCGTGCTCAGCCGGTACTCGCGAATCAATAACTGATCGGCAGTCAGACTCTTGCCTTCCTTCTTTTTTCTTCTTCACCGCGCGACCGCTGATCTGAATCTGCGGCGGCACAACCTCCACTGGCTGATCGGAGGCATTGAGGATCGAGAACGAAATGACCGTCTGATTGCTCCATTGCCGTATGTCGCCAAGCGAAGTTTCAATCTGCTTGCCCTCCCATTTCGTCCAACCCGGCGCATTGACGCGCATCTGCAACTCATACTCTTCGTCGATAGCAGAGAGCGGTTTCGCTGCCGCGGGAATCCGTGATTGAGTAGAGGACGACGCGATTCCTGTGGGTTCGACTCTCGCGTGCTCCGCGCCTGCACTGCCAGCGATCAGGAAACTCCTGGATGTGCGGTACTCAATCAAGAAGTCAACCGGCAGCGCAGACCCGCTCGCGCCAACCCCATCGCTGATCAACTCCAGCGTCACATGCAGGCCGGATTTCGTCGCGATCAATAGGTTCGATTCAGCAGCCTCTTTCGTGATGGGCTTCACGTACACATACTCCGGCTCGCCCTCGTTGTGTTCCGCTTTGAAGGAACCGGGACTGCCGAGAATCACCGACGTGATCTCCTCCGGCATATGGATCGTCGACTCGAACTCTGGTCGCAGGTGCAACGTCGTCACCTCCGACGGGTTGATGGTGATCGTCGCAACGCGCGGCTTGACGGCGTTATCAGCGGCGAACAGACGCAGTGGAAGCAGCACTGCGAAAGGGAAAAACCAGCGAAGTCTCATTTCGAGTTACCTCCTGTGCAATGAATTTGCAGCGAGCTTGCGCGCCACATAATGACGCCGAACCGATTCGACGTAAGCGATGACATCCGGGTTGTTGTAGTCGAGTTGCCGCTTACCGACCCATCGATCGCCGGCGTAATAGGCCGCGGCCACAAGCCTCAGATCGCCGTGAAACTCCCACATCAGCGTGGTCAAATAGCGCGTTCCCGCCGCAATGTTCTGCTCCGGATCGAAAGGCTGGTATGCGCCAAAGCGCCGCGCAGTCGCTGGCATCAGTTGCATCAAGCCGAGAGCGCCCTTGCTGGAGACGGCGCGCGGATTCCAGCGCGACTCGACATCAATGAATGCAGCAACCAACTCCGCAGGCACGCCGTAATGGCTGGCGTAGTGCCGCACACAGCTCTCGGCAAGAGCAGTGTTCGCTTGCCCCCAGCCAGCAATTGGAGCAAACAGAAAGAAGCGCAAGAAACCATTTCATAACGCCGCGCCTCCTGAAGGATCGAGATCCTGCGCATACCGCGCCCCATCGACAAGCAAACTTTGAAATCCCTCGCGCAGCAGCAGATGGCGGCGATCCTTTTCGGTCTTGGCCAGGAAGGGAAGCAGTACATCCCGCTGCTCTTCCGTCACATGATCGCTGCCCATCAACCGCAGCGCATTGGCGAAGTCGATCATCTCCGAGACCGAAGGCGGCTTCTCCAGCGAATAATTTCTGAACGAGCGTGCAATGCCGGCGATCTCGCGATGAAACTCCACGCCAGCTCCCGGTGTGCGGCTGGCAATGATCTCCGCCTCGCGCTCCGGCGTCGGATGCTCGACCCGCACATACAAACTGCGCCGCCGGATCGGGTCGCCCAGCCGCCGCTCCTCATTGCTGGTGAGCACCACAAACGGAATGCTCTTGGCCTCAACCGTCCCAAACTCAGGGATCGAGAGCTGCCAGGCGGACAGAATCTCCAGCAGCAGAGCCTCAAATCCTTCATCCACCTTGTCGAGTTCGTCGATCAGCAGCACACAAGGCTTCTCGCATTCGAGCGCCCGCATCAGCGGACCAGGCCGAAAGAAATCGCGCCCCTTGAGGTTGGCCTGCAACTCGCGCCAGCTCCCGCTCTCTCCGTTCCCCTTCGAGAACTCCATGTAAAGCCGCTGAAGGCTCTCGTCGAAGCGCCCGATGGCCTTGTCCTCAGTGACCCCGCGGTAGCATTGCAGCCGCTCAATATGCGTCCCGGCCGCCTGCGCAACCGAAACCGCGAGTTGCGTCTTGCCGCTCCCCGCAGGCCCTTCAAGCAGCAGCGGCTTCTGCAACTTCGCGGCCAAGATAGACAACCTTGGTCATCACCGGGTCAATGAAGTACCCGGTCGCCTTGAGCCGCTCCATCAGATCGTCGAGCGAGTTAAACATCGTCCCCTCCCACCGTTCGGCGCACAGTATTGGTCGAATCTGAAAACTCGGTCAAATCTCCCGATTTCTGTGGTTCTGCGCGATTCGCAACCGGAATGGAGGGCAGTAGTCGGTGCAGATTTGACCGAAAAACGAATTCGACTGAAGATGCCAAAACTCGCGGGCCCGGTCCGGCCGCACAAAACATGGTTGGAGGAAACATGGTCATGGCATTAGCGCAAATTGCGGAGCAAACACCCTCGATTGAGCCACTTCTGACAGCCGAAGATGTTGCTGAACGACTAAAAGTCAGCAGGGATTGGGTTTGGGATCACTCTTCCCGGAGGCTGCCCTATTTGCCCGTCATCCGGATGAGCGACGGCGCATTGCGTTACCGGGCAAGCCAGATCGAAGAGTTCCTAAGCGAACGGGAGCGGGTCTCCAATTTGCGCCGGAAACGGCGTTAAACTGGAGGCGGCCCGCTTATTCCCCCACACAGAAAATGAGGAATAAATGGGAAGTTCACACCAGAAGGGCTGGGTTCGGTTACGCGGGAAGAAGTGGTACGGATATTTCCGCAGAACGGAACTTGACCCGGCAACCGATGAACCCAAACCCGTCATCGCTCAGGTGATTCTTGGACTGAAGTCAGAAATGTCGAAGTTTCAGGCCAGGGAAAAACTGGAGGGCGAGATCGCCAGATTGGGCGGACAGTCCACAGGGGACAGATCCATGATCAGTGGAGCCGTCACCTTCGGATGGTTCGTTCGCAACCGCTACCTGCCATTGAAGGAGGGGGATTGGAGAGAGGAGACTGCCAAGGTGAAGAAGCACATCATCGAGGCAGATCTGGTCGATGAATTCGGAGATGTTCGCCTTGAAAACATCGATAAGTTCGCTCTGCAAACCCACCTCAACAAACTGGCGAAAACCCGCTCAAAGGACAGAGTGCTGCAGATTCGGACCTATATGCGAGCGATCTTTGGCGAGGCGGCCGATCAGGATTTCCTCGCAAAAGACCCCGCGCGTTCGGTGAGGATTCCGGCGCACCTTCGGGAGACCGACAAGACCACCCTGACGTGGGATCAGTTGAGGGCTGCCTTGTCGAAGCTTGGCCTCCGGGATCGGATTCTGCTCGAACTCGATATGTCCAATGCTCTGCGTCCAGGTGAGTTGTTCGGCCTGCGGTGGAAGTGCTTCGATCCGGTAGTTCCGTCGATCACAATCATGGAAACCACATACAAAGGAAAGATTCGCCCCTGGGGAAAGACACGCGGAAGCCTCACGACGACTCCGATCGCCACGGAACTGGCGGCGGAGTTGGTCGAGTGGAAGAAGCTAAGCAAGGATCCATCTCCAGAGGCGTTCATCTTTCCCAACAGAATCGGCGGATTTCTCGATTCGAGCAACTTCCGCAACCGGGTGTTGCACAAACTGGCCGAGGAACTGGAGCTGCCGAAGCTGACGTTCCAGGTCATCCGGCGCACCATCGCTACACTGGCCCAGAAAAAGGGCACGGTCAAGGATGTGCAGGGCATCCTGCGGCACTCGCGGACGGCTACAACCACGGATGTCTATATGCAGGAACTTCCCGAAGGGGTCCGGGCGACGGTCAACTCAATCCACAGGGAGCTGAAAACCGGTACAGGTGGAGGCGGGGCGGTGGCAACCTCCCGGTCTACACAGAGCACGGCAAAGCCAGCGTCTGCGGGGCCGGAGTCGGAGACTCGGGTCGTCGAGATGCCTGTAACCAGAAACGAATTGAAATCGGGAAAGCTGAAAGGCGCTTCAGAAAGGAGAGATGGGAAGAATTCAGAACCTTCCTCGACGAAGGTTTTGAGATTTGCTGCCAATTTGCTGCCAAGCACCAAGGGAGGGGAGCCGCTAAATGCTTGAAAAATATGGTAGGCACGACTGGATTCGAACCAGCGACCTCTTCCGTGTCAAGGAAGCGCTCTAACCAACTGAGCTACGCGCCTATTCGCGATATCAGTTAGTTTAGCAGGGCTGTGGCGGCGGGGAAAGATCCGCCCTTTGCAGCGGGCAGGTCCGGTTCGCGATGCAGTGTTGACCAAGGGGGAAAGCATTGAATCCTCCGGCTGACTCCCTCTGAGCGCTGGGGGGACGCGATTTCATCTCAAAGGATTCTACGTTGCGCAATTTTCGCGGGGCCCCGTGTTTCGCCATTCTCGCGGTGCTCTGAGTTTTGCTTTTTGTGGCAGAAGGGTTTGCAAACGGCCGATGGCCAGCGCACAGCCAGTGTTACAAATCTGTTAAAATAAGCCTCCAAGGAGCACGGCAAGTCCTCAAGTCCCCGCCGCATCGATCCCCATGATCCTCTATCTCATGCGCCATGCGAATGCCGGAACCATTCGCGAAAATCCCGTCCTTGACGCCAAGCGAGGCTTGATCAAGGAAGGTAAAGAGCAGTGCATGCTGATGGCGCGCGTGTTGGGCGCTCTCAAAGCGCCCATTGACGTGATCATTTCGAGCCCGTTGAAGCGCGCCATGCAGACCGCGCAGCTGGTGGGCACGGAGCTGGGATACGAAGCCAAAGTTGAGATCAGTCCGGCGCTCGGATTGAACGGAAGTTACGCGGATTTCCAAAAACTCTTGGCCAAATATGCCGACCGCGAGGGCATTCTCGTGGTGGGGCACAATCCCAGCCTCTTTCAGTTTCTCGGACGCCTCATTACCGGCAACGGTGGGGCCGCGATCCGCATGCGAAAGGCGTCGATCGCGCGCGTGGATATGAACCATCACCCGCCGCGACTGCAGTTGTTGATGGATCCGCGCTCGGCCCGCGCTATCTACGCCAGCGTGGCGAAGAGTTCGCGGCCGAAGGCCTCGCGAAAATAGCCGGCCTCCCGGCGCAACGACCAGAGCTCAAGCTCCGCGCCGGCGCGTCAGTCCTTCAGCAGCGGCTGCAGTTGGCTCAACGCGCTGGCAGCGCCCTTTTCGTCGCCCTTTTGCAAACTAAGGAAGAGCTTGTCCCATTCGTCGCTTCCGGCCTGGAAATGATTTGACGTCTGCAAGTAGTAGCGGGTGCCGTCGAAATCCCATACTCCTGCCGACATCCGATTCACCCGGCCGGTAAGCGAGACAAGGGTCGCGCGCGCGGCCGTTTTGTTGCCGCTCGCATACTGACATGCAAGAAGCAGCGCATCGCGAACGATGATCTGGGATGGGTTCAGTTCGGAATCCAAAGTGTTTGTGGCCTGCGCCTGGCATACATCGAATCGATCCGCTGTCAGTGCGGCTTCTTCCAGGTCCAGCCGATAGCCTGGGGTCGGGTCCTGGGCGACCAGTTGCTGATCGAGCTGGAACGCTCGATCGAAATCGAAGCTAACTTCGTGAGAAACGTGCGCCAGGTCGTGAAGCTGCGCGGGGTCGTGCGCCTTGCCGTTCGCGTCAAGGCACACCGAATTGGTGTGGACGAAGTTCTGATCGTAGCCCCAGAGCCAGCCGAAGCAGCCTTCGGGATACTGAGTGCCGATGGAACGCTTGTCTGCGACCGGTTTGCCGTCGCGATCGAAATACAGGTTTCCGACTGTGCGTTCGGAGGAGTCATATTGAAACGCGACCCTTTGATAGCCCGCGTCGGCATAATTCAACGGCGCTCCCTGCGCATCCAGGCAGCCCTTCATGGTGCCGTTGCCGCTCTGATCGCGCTCATAGAAGTAGGCGTAGCAGCCCGTGCCCTTCTGGGCGATCGGCTTTCCATCCGGACCGAAGAAGCGCTCCTCCTTCAAAGAGCCGTGATCGTCCAACGTAAATTCGTCTCTTTGGAAACCTCCTGCTTCCCAGAAGGCGGGCTTGTTGGCAGCGTCAAAATAACTCTCTTCGATTTGATTCCCCCACTTGTCGAGTTGCCAGCGAACCATCGGGGGGACGGCGTCAGGAGACGGCACCGGCTTGCCGCTTGCATCTTCGAATGTCGTCTGGATCAGCTCGCCCTGCGCATCGCGGACATAGGCCTTGGCGACGAAGCCACCGTTTGCCGGGAGGGGGTCTCCGTTACTGTCTAAGAACTGTTGTTCTGTCACCCCCAGCTTCGAATTCGTCTGGTCGATGACGGTGGCGCCGAGGGTCATCCGCGTTCCGCCGCCGGAAAGAAACTGAATCTCGCTGATGTAGCCCTGCGAATCATAGTGAATGTCGCCGCTCGAAAGGGTCGTACCGTCGGCCCCGACCACAAAGAACAGGCGGGTGTTGCGGACATTGCCGACCTTCTTCAAGGCCCCGGCCTGCGCGGGCGCATAGTTGAGCGCAAACACGATGCGCCCCTGCATGTCGCGCGCAATCTCATAGACGGCCTGGCCCTTTTCGTCGTAGCTGAACTCCAGCCTGCAGAATTGCCCGCTCATGCCGCTGGTGGGAAAGAAGAGCGAGCTGTCGAGCTGCGAATCCATGATGAGATGCCCGTAGCCGTTGATGGCTTCAACGGCCTGCATCTCTCCGCGGAAGCCTTTGCGCGTGACTCTAAGCGACTCAGCGCGATGACCGATCTCTTCCGTCGATAAGCGCCCGATCATTTCATAAGAGCCGTTTCGCCGCATGAAACTGGCGTAATAGGAAACATTGGGATGCACGTAGAAAAGCCAGTAGAGGACGGTGAGGGCTAACGCGGAGAGCGCCAGCAAGGCTACCGTCCCGGCGATTGCGGCGCGGAACCGCGCGCGGATCAATTGCTGGCGCAGCCGCCCCCGATTGCGCCGTTCCCGGCCCTTCTCAACCAGCCCGGTGAGCAGATCGTGCGCCAGCTCCACGTGCCGCGTACCGAGGCGGTCTTCGAAGCGCAGCAGCCGCCGGTCCACAAGCTTCTGCAGATCGTCATCGGAGATGTGTTCGCGGCGCGCTTCCTCGACGGGGATAGTGGCGCGAAATCCTGTCGGCTGTGACCAGATGCTCTTCCACGAACTCGCGCACCGAGTCGCCGAGTCCGAGCAGGCTGCGCTCGTAGAGCGACTCGAGGATGCCGCCCTTCTCAGCGACCACCAACTCACGCGTGATTTGCGTTTTCCCCGTGGCCACCATGCGCTCGAACAGCTCGTTGCACATCACGTTGAGATAGGCCGGCTCGATCTCTTCCGTCGCGCTGTCGAGACCCTCGCTCTGCCGGCTGCTGATGACGGCCTGGATGATGTCCTGCGCGACTTCGTCGGTGACCCACTCTTTTCCGGGATTGCGGATGATCTCGATGCCGCGCGCGGCGTCGAGCGGGCCCAGAGCGAAACGATTGCGCAGGATGGCGGGCAGGATGGGCCGCAGCGAATCGAGCCGCCACACGAAATCTTCGCGCAGCGAAAGCACAATCTTGTAGTTCGGGGTACCGGCTTCGACCGATAGCCGTTCTCCAGATGCCTCGGCCCTTTGCCGCACGACAGCGGGAATGCGATTTTCCGCCAGATCCGCCAATTGCTCGAGAATCTGGGTCTCATCGTGCCGCCGGCTGCCGATGGTGAAGATCTCTTCAAATTGGTCGAAGACCAGCACGGGAGCGAGCCTGTCGTTGCGCGGGCCCCAGAAATGCACGCGGTGGAAGTACTCCCACAGCGTCTCCGGGCCGGAGACATCCTGCGTGCTTTCGATATCGTTTCCGCTCTCGCGCGCGGCCGCCTCGGTGAGCACTTTCACCTGCTCGACGGGATTCGCGGCCTGCGATGAATAGTCGAGCCGCAGAACCACAGGAAAATACCCGTCCTGCCGCAGACGCGGAAACACGCCGGCGCGCAGCAGCGATGTTTTACCCAGACCCGAGCGCCCAAACAGAACCGTCAGGGTCTCGCGCTGGATCAGCCGCAGCAGTTCCTGCGTCTCTGCCTCGCGCCCGAAGAACAGGTGCGCCTGCTCTTCCGTGTACCAGAAGAGTCCCGGCCAGGGGTTCTGTGCCTGCGACGGAGGAGGCGCCCGGCGCCGGTCGCACTCGGCGTGCTCGGCGTGCTCATCTGGGCCTCCGGTAGTTGCGGATTCCGCGGCTCAGGGTCTCGATCAGTTCCGGCGGGACCTTGCCATCGCGCAGACGCGCCCACTGCAAGTCGCGATAAGGAGACTCCACGAACTGGGCCCCCGACGGCGTATCGTCAATGACCAGCGGCTGAAGGTAGCGGTCCTCTTTGCGCCGCTCCATGGACGCGTCCTCGGCCATCCGCCATTCTCTCCACACAAAGCGAGGGCCCGGTCCCGAGCGATCTAATGCTCGGGAAATGATGGGCACAAAAAATGCCGCCTTGCGAATGTTCTCGCGAATGGTCAGCAGGTAATCGTTTCCGGGATCGGCGGGAAGCTCCCGTTCGTCCAGCCAGGTGTCGATATTGTTGGCTTCCAACTGGTCGCGGATGGCGCGCACCTTGGCACGATCCTCGCTGGCGTAGCTGAGAAAGACGGCTCCCGGCTTGAACTCGCCCGCCGGGCCTCCGGGAAGTGCTGCCGCGCTGGCCGTTTTGCTTTGGCTGCGCGCCTGCCACCGCGTGTAGAGCTGCTCGGCGAAATCAATCGGCGAAATGTTAGTTACGACCTTGGCCCGCCGCCGATTCAGGTACTCTGCCAGGCCGGGTTCGCAGGTCAGGCTCACATAATACATATTGATGTTTTCCTGATTGCGCCGCCCATTGATGGCGTGAATGAAGAATCGGCCCAGCCAGTCGGGCAGGTTGCAGCCGAGAAGAAGAACGGTTTTCTTCTGCAGAAAGTCGTACAGGTTTTCCGGCGCGTATTGCTGGTCGAGCAGCGACCAACTGTACTCGATCAGGTCATCTTCGGTTTTGGCGAAGGTTCCATCGGTGGGGCTGGTTGCTCCGAAGAGGTGATACACACCGGGAGTGCGGTCGTGATGATAGTGGTTGGGCAGATCGACCGCGCTCTTGACCCCGCGCGGAGTGAACTTGATCTGCTCCACCTCGGCGTCCGGGCGTGCCTCGTTCATCGCCTGAAACATCAGATGATCGACGGTGGTCGTGATGTAGAGCGAGAAGTCCTGAATGCGGGCGAGACTCTGGAGGGAAGCGGGAATGGGCCAGGGGCGCCTGCGCACCACGTCGTCGATGTCGTAAGCCACTTCGCCGGCGTTCTCGCGCTGGCTCAGCAAATTGGCAACATTGTAGATCGTCCAGCGCCGCGCGCCTTCAGGGCGGGCGATCTGGGTTTGTGCCGCCAGCGCGCTGCCCCACATATCGTAAAGGTGCGTCGGCTCACCGTTTTCCGGCACCACCAGCAGCTCCGGGCCCAGCACCGGAATGACGCAGCCTTCCAGAACCAGGTTGACCAGCTTGTCCCATTCCCGTTCCGTCATCTCCATCGTGCCAGAAGCGGTGGGCGGGACAGGGAGCGATGCACTCATGACGGTCCCTCATTCTTGAGAGTTCGCCGCCGCGCGAGAGGGAGAAGCACCTGGAATACGACTTTTCCCCAGGGGGAGCTGCTTCTTCGTGTCGATCTCCAAATGGTTCCAAGTAATAGGGTTTTCTGCGCGTTGCGGGCTCGTCCCCACTCTATCATGAACCCCGACTTCCACGCTGAGTTTCGCTGGCCCTGGCTGCAAGGCGAGGCCCATGCAATGAGGGCGAGCGAAACAGAGAGTCTTTTGCCCGTATCTGGACCTGCAACGGGTCGCCCCCTCGCTCCACTCCTCAACGAACCGCACGGCGACATCGTTCCGAAAAGTTACGGCTTGATGATGGTTGCAATCAGCGCAGACAGGCCGTTCCACGCGATCTGGATGCCGATGCAGAGCAGAATGAAGGCGACCACGCGCAGAATTCCGTGGGCCGTGGAGGGCGGAATGGCCTTGGTGATCCTGGGGGCGTAGGCGTAGCAGAAAAAACACAGCACGCTGAGAACAACGATGGCAAGAAATACCGCAACGTGCGCCAGAATGTTGTGGGTGAGATTCTTATCCGAGATGTGCGCGGTGACCGTCAGCAGTGCGACCAGCGTTCCCGGCCCCGATGTAATGGGAAAAGTGAGCGGGTAAAAGGCGCGGTCTTCGAATTGCCGCGTATCGGGTTCGCCGCTTGTGCCGGTCTCCTCCTCCTTGTGGCGGGTATCGGTCCCGGCGCTTCTCTCGTTTAAGACGTTCCATCCCATGATCGCGACCACCATGCCGCCAGAGAGTTGGACGATGGGCAAAGAGAGGCCGAAGAAATTGAGGATGGCCGCGCCCAGTACCTCGAAAACCGCAAGGAAGATGATGTTGTTGATGGCGATGCGGCGCGCCAGCGAGCGAAGGACCTTGGGCGGCGCATCGCCGACCAGCCCCAGAAAGACCAGCGCGGACCCGAGAGGGTTGATGATCGGCAGGAGCACGCTGAACGTAATGAGAAAAACCTTCCAATAATGCAAGCGAGTTCCCCCCTGATTGAATCTTAATGCTTCATAGAACCAGCGAGACCGCGGACTTTCAAGCCGGGGCTTGCACGGCCCCCGAATTGCCCTGTGATACGCGCCAGAAACGAGACTGATATTCTGGTCTTGATGAAAAAATCGCAATGAAAGCAGATATGAACACAATCGATAGCCCGCGGCAGGCGCCCACAGTGCGCATGGTGTGGCTGCTTTTTGCAGCCATTTTTGTCACGGTTTATTTTGCTTCGTTGTTTTCGCCGCCGCTGCTGGACGACGTGGACGCGGCGCATGCCCAGGTCGGCCAGCACATGGCCGAGACCGGCGACCTGATCACCGGCAAGACCAACGGCATCCGCTACATTGAAAAGCCGCCGCTGCCCTACTGGCTGGTGGCCGGCATGTTCAAGATATTCGGCCAGAACACCTTTGCCACGCACCTGCCCAACGCGCTGGCCATGCTGGGGCTGACCTGGCTGGCGTGGCTGTGGGCGCGGCGCGCGTGGGGCGATCGTGCAGGCTTCTACGCGGGGCTGGGCGTGCTCACTTCGGTGGGCTGCTTTCTGTTTACGCGCTTCATCATTCCCGAGGCAATCCTGGCGTTCTTCCTGCTGGTTGCGCTCTACGCCCTGATTGCCAGCCTGGAAGACGGACCGGCCGGCGCTCATCTACTGGGCGTATGCAGGCGTGGCGCTGGCGCTGCTGACCAAGGGGCTGATTGCGCCAGTGTTCTTTCTGGGCGCGGCCATTCCCTATCTGCTGCTGACCGGGCAGTGGCGGCGCTGGAAGGCGCTGCAAGCCGGTGACGGGGCTGCTGTTATTTCTGCTTGATCGCGGCGCCGTGGCACATCGCTGTGCGGCATCATCAATCACGACTACGGACACCCCGTGGGCAACCACCCCACAGTTGGAAACGTGCACGGTTTCTTCTATCAATATTTCATCAACGAGCACGTGCTGCGCTTCTTCAACCAGCGCTATCCGCACGACTACAACAAGATGCCGGGCATCTGGTACTGGCTGGCGCACCTGGTGTGGATCTTCCCCTGGAGCCTGTTTCTGCCGGCCGCGGTGGCCGTGGCATGGAAGACGCGGCACAGTTGGCTCAAGCATCTGCGCCATGACGCGGGCGACACGGTGGACTTCTACCTGGATCACGCCATGCGCGAAGACGTGGCCACGCATGTGCTGCGCGTCAAGTTCCGCACGCGCACCATCTGGCTGCTGAGCCTGTTCACGGCGTGGACGTTGCTGTTCTTTTCGATCTCGACGAACCAGGAGTACTACACGTTTCCGGTGTGGCCGCCGCTGGTGATGCTGATCCTGGGCGTGGTGGCGGAGATCGAGATGCGCCGCGGCGCCAATGGCAGGCCCCCGCTTTCAACGGCGTGGCTGACAGGCGCGCAGGCCGTGTTTGCCGCGATCGGCGTGGTCTCCGCCGCGGTGCTGGGCTGGGGTTTGTGGACCTCGCGCAGTCTGCCGTACGTTCCCGACATCGGCACGCTGCTGGCGCATCGCGCCGTGGGCGATTACACACTTTCGATGTCGCACCTGTTCGATTTGACCGGCGAATCGTTTGCCGCGCTGCGGCTGCCGGCGGCACTGGCTGCCATCACTCTGCTGATTGGGCCGCTGGCGGGATGGCTGCTGCGCATCAAGGGAAAACATCTTGCGGCCACGATAAGCATCGCGCTGACCATGACGGTTTTCTTCGTCGCCGCGCACATCGCGTTCGCGCGCTTTGAGCCCATGCTGAGCTCGAAGCAAATGGCCGATACGATCATGGCCAAAGGCTCGCCCAGCGACACGGTCATCGTTTATGGAGAGCAATCGTCGGGGTCGTCACTGATCTTCTATACCAACGACTTCTTCAACAGGCGGCCGGCATTGCTGGTGATCCCGCGTTGCGGGCAGCACGGCGAGGGATCGACGCTGCTGTGGGGCTCGTGCTACCCCGATGCGCCGGATATTTATTTGAGCGACCACACGCTCGCAGGCATCTGGGGCGCCGGTGAACGCAAGTGGATCTTCGCCGAAGATCCGGACCGCGACAAAGTGGAACGCGCGCTGGCCGGCAGCGGACATCTGTATGCAGTGCAAACCCTCGCCGACAAGACACTGTGGACCGACCGTCCGCTGCCGTAAATCCCGGCGGGAAGTTTTGTATCAGGGCGCGAGTGTACTCGCGCCATAAGCTGTTCCGGCTTTGAAAGGGCACGGCTTCAGCCGTGCCTTGAAACGGGTATAAACAGCGGGGCTTTAGCCTCTGAGGGATGTTTTTCAATCCGCGACCAGTTCTGTTCCCTGCTCCCTGTTTTCTTGTCCCCTACGTCCCTGACTTCGCCGGTTGCCGCATATACACATACAAATAGAAGCCGCAGAGCGCGAGCAGGATGAGCGGAGCGGGAATCACGCCGAAGGCCAGCGATGGGCCGGAGTAATGCGTGATTTGAAAGAGCACGATCCAGAAGATGTCCCCGGTGAGGACGATGGCAGCGAGCGTGAGCGCGAGTGCCCACCACGCGAGCCGTCCGCCTTTCTGCCAGAGCATGGCGCAGGCAGGAACGGAGAGCAGCAGCAGACGCGCATCGTAACTGCGGTGATAGACGACCAGGATGGTCAGGGGTACGACCGCGGCAATCGCAAACCATGCCAGACGAGGCGAGAATCCGGACTGCACCGTCTTGCGCGCCCACACGAGCAGCAACACCCCGCATACGAGGTAGACGACCGGATTGTAAAAATGCGGATTGTCCCAGAATCGACTCACAATGGTTTGCAGGCAAAGAGTCATATTGACGCCGAAGCCGCCGCCGCTGTGAGGTCCGGGATCGTTCAGTGCGCCGCGTTGCATCAGCGCTGACTGGTTCGCCTGCATTTCCTGGAGCCAGTGCGGCGCAATCTGCGCGGTCCATAGCACTGCGGGCACAACCAGCGCAGCAACAGGTATAAGCGTTTGCATCGCCCGCTTGCGGGCCATGCCGCCGGCGAGAAGAAAATACAGCCAGATTAAGCCCACGTCATGTGGCTTCATGACCAGTGCCACCGCGAGACAAATCGCGCCCACAATCGTGAAGCGATTCTGAAGGAAACACCAGACCGCGATGACGGAAAGTCCCACCACCAGGCCAACCGTGTTCCCCAGGGCCAGCAGCATTTCGCTGTTTACGAGCAAGAGGAAGACCAGCGCCCCGGCGATGCAGCGGCGAAAATTCACCACCGGCATTCCACATCGCGAAAGCAGCGAGGATAAAAGCTATCGCGCTGAGAATGAACCAAATCGCACCAGCAAATTTGATCGGCAAAAGCGCAAGCGGAGCGACGAGGAAAAAGGTGGTCGGAAAATTGGGGGTAATGTGACCGTGCGCCGCAACCACTACCGAGCCGAGACCGGATGGCACCTCCCCTTCCTCACTTTTGTAGAGAGCCCATAGCTGGCTTGGCTGATAAGGGTCATGATGCTCGACGAGACATTTCGCGCCGTAATAGAACTCTTTGAAATCGATCATTCCCAGAGCATTGGAATAAGCGATCGCCACACCGGCCAACACAAAGAAAACACTGCCGAGCGACAGCAAAAGCAAACTGTCCTGGCGTTCTTTGAGCATGGATCGAGATCTCCGCAGCAGCGATGGGTCAGTGCTCATTATGCATTGCCTGCGAGCCCGCGCGAAATGCTACGAACATGGGAAGCTACGGGTTCACGGGATCAACTAGGTCTCTGACCGATTGAAGAAGACCCTTCCCGTGCCCCATCCATTTGCCTTTTTTCTGGCGAATGGGTGGGAAACACCAAAGCCAAACGTACGAATTCATGCGGTCAGAGCACTAGCGCGCGGCGACGGCGAGCGATTCACTGCGCGTCCCTCATTTTGCCGCCGGGCAGGAGTTCCAGGACGCGGCCGCGCCACAGAACGCGGCGGCCAGCATAGCTCGCGGCCCAAAAGCAAAAACCCATCAGGTCGCGAATCGGATAAAGCACCAGCAGGCCGAACCAACTCGTGTCGCGCACCACGAGGCGGCCGACGGCAATGGAAAGCGCAAGACGCGTGGCAACGGCGAAGGCGAGGAGCGCGAGGCCCCACATCGGCTGCGCCGAGCCACGCGCAGGCGGCGAGTGCCAGCAGACCGAATGGCATGCTGAAGGTGAGCGCGGTGCCGAAGTGGCCTTTGGGACGCGAGAAGCGCGTGGACTTCATCCAGCGCACCTGGTGCTTGAGCGAGCCGATGAGCCCCGAGTGCAGAACCATGTGATCGATGGCGTGATGGCTAAGGACCACACTCTGGCCCAGCTTCCAGGTCTCGTTGCCGAGGATGAAATCGTCGGCGCAGTAGTCGGCCGTGACCTTGAAGCCGCCCATGCGGCGAATGGTTTCGCGCCGAAAAGCCATCGTCGGGCCGAGCGTGAATTGCATGCCCTCCATGGCGCGCGCGGCGAGCACGCCGGCCGACATTTCGACCGACATGCCGACCGCTTCAAGCCGCGCCCACAGGCCGCCTTCCGCCGCGACGCCGCGATAGAGGCAGCACATGCCGCCGACGTTGCGGGTCGGCAAAGGGGAGGGCCACGGAGCGCAGGTAGTCTGGCGCAACGCGCACATCGCTGTCGCTGATGACGAGGATGTCGTGCGCGGCGTGGGCTTCCATCAGCTCCATGGAAGCGACTTTGGCGTTGATGTAGTCGGGCTGGCCGCCGGTGGAGAGGAACTGGACCGGAATGTGCGGATGACGCGCGGCCACGCGGCGCGCGGTTTCCAGGCCCTGCGTCGTTCGCAGTGCGCGCGCAGAAAAGGATTTCGTATGCGGGGTAATCCTGCGTGAAGAATGTCTCGAGATAGGACTCGAGGCCGGGGTCCGCTCCATGCAATGGCTTGAGGAGGGTGAGCGGAGGCGTGAAGCCGGGGCGGGCAGCGAGGTGGGCCAGCGCGAGACGGCGCTCGCGGAGGTAGCCCGGAACGGCCCACAGCACAATGCCGGCGAAGACCGCGGAAGTGACGAGGCCGAAGACGGCGAGGCCGAGAAGGGCGTAGGGCATGCTGATTTAAGGATACCCGGCGAGTCAACGGGTCAGCGAGTTCACGCGCAGATGCTGGTTGCCCCATCCTTGCGCCAGTTTCATCGGCGCAAGGGTGCGGAAATACTCGCTAGGGTTTGCGGGAGTTGACCGCGCGCGGCGGCGCGGCCGGCTTGATCACTGGCGTCTTGCGGATGGGCACGATGGCCCCGGCCGAGCCCGGCGCGGCAGCTTGAAAGCGCGCCAGCATCTCGGTGCGCACATATTCGACGAAGCTCTGCATCTGGCGGTTCATCTCTTCCATGCGCTCGCGCATCTGCAGGATGATGGCGATGCCGGCGATGTTCACGCCCAGGTCGCGGGCCAGGTTGAGGATGAATTCCAGGCGCTCCAGATCCTCGTCGGTGTAGAGGCGCGTGTTGCCCTCGGTGCGCGAAGGCTTCAGCAGCCCTTCGCGCTCGTAGAGGCGCAGGGTCTGCGGATGAATCTCATACATCTCGGCCACCGCCGAGATCATGTACGCGCCTTTGGATTTGCGTTTTGTGGCCATCGTTCTTTCCCAATCAGCTTACCCGAACTCAGCTTGTGCCCTGCTTCCATCCGCTGCTCTTACAGCTTGTCGAACAGCTCCTGGCGCGGGTCCTCGGGGTTGAGCTTGCCCAGCTCGCGCATGATCTCGCGGCTGCGCTCGTCGTTCAGGTGCGGCACCACGACGTCACGGTGACGATCTCATCGCCGCGCTGGCCGGGCTGCTGCGCGCTCTCCACGCCGCTCTCCCGCATGCGCAGCTTTTGCCCGCTCTGCGTGCCGGGCGGAATCTTCAACTGCGCGCGGCCGTCAATGGTGGGCACCTCGACCTTGGCGCCCAGCGAGGCTTCGGCCACGGTGACGGGCACGGTGAGCAGAATGTCGTCGCCCTGGCGCGTGAAGACCGGGTTCGTGCCGGTGCGCACGATCAAAAACAGGTCGCCCGCCGGGCCGCCGTTCGCGCCGGCATTGCCCTTGCCTTGCAGGCGAATGCGCTGGCCGTCGCGCGTGCCGGCCTTGATGCGGAACTCCACCGTCTCCGAGCGCGTGACCGTGCCCTCGCCGTGGCAGTTGGCGCAGTCGTTGGAAGTTTTCCCCGTTCCGTTGCAGCTCGGGCAGGTGATGTTGAACTTCATGCGGCCGCCCATCTGCGTCACCTGGCCGGTGCCGTGGCACTCACTGCAAGTCATCGATCCGCCGGTGTGCGCCTGGCCGTGGCAGGTGGGGCACACTTCCTGGCGATTGATCTGGATGCGCGCCTGGCCGCCGCGAATCGCCGTCCAGAAATCGACCGTGGCCTGGTATTCGATATCCGTGCCGGGCTGCGGACCGCGCGGGCTGCGGGTGCTGCGCGCCCGTGAAGATGCCGGAGAAGATGTCTTTGAAGCTGCCCAAAGCCCCCGCCGCCCTCGCCATGGCCCCCCTGCTGACCCGGGAAGCCGCCCGAGAAGCCGTTGAAGTCGAAGCCTTCAAAGTCGACCGGCGGCCGGCCGCTGCCCGCGCGCTGCTGGCGCGCGTAGGCCTCGGCTGTCGCGGGATCGATCTGGTCGGAGTAGAAGCCGACCTGGTCGTAGATCTTGCGCTTCTTCTCGTCGCTCAGAATGTCGTTGGCCTCGGAGATCTCCTTGAACTTCTCCTCGGCCTTCTTGTTGCCGGGGTTCAAGTCGGGATGGTATTTGCGCGCAGCTTTCCTGAAAGCCTTGCGGATATCATCCTGCGTGGCCGTCTTCTTGACGCCGAGCATTGCGTAATAGTCTTTGTTGGTGGTGGTTGCCATGTTTTTCCTGGACCCAATCTCCGATGAATTCCAACCGCGGGAACGTTGCTTGCAATTCAGCCGTTGATTGTCCGCGCAGTCGTTCTAGAGGCTACTAATGTCTTAGGATCACTTCATGCGATCGCGCGCTTTTCGTTCCCGGATTGCCGCTGGTAACCCGGTCGTGGGCGGATTTCTTTGAGAACCGCTGCTTGATCGATGTCCGCGGCCGACTCCAGATCGTAGTCCATTTGCAGCCGCATCCAAAACTCCGGCGTCATGTTGAAATAGCGGGCTAGCCGCAGCGCCGTGTCCGCCGTGATCCCTCGCCGTTCCCGCACAATCTCGGAAATCCGCGTCACAGGCACGCGCAACGCCATGGCCAGCGCATTCGCCGACAGCCCCAGCGGCTTCATGAACTCTTCGCGCAGCATCTCGCCGGGATGCAAGGCCGGCATCAGCGCACCGTCCTTCAACACGGACTTAGTGGTAATCGACAATTTCGACCTCGTAGGCATCGCCATCGCTCCATCGAAAACAGATTCGATATTGATCGTTGATCCTCAGGCTCCATTGGCCTGCCCTGTCACGTCTCAGCTTCTCCAGCATATTTCCGGGCGGCTGGCAGAGTTCATCAACCGTAGAGACCCTGTGAATCTGCCGCAGCTTCCGAAAAGCTACCCGCTCAAATGCCGCAAATCGCCGGCTGTGCCGGTGGTTAAAAACCTGCCCGGTTTCTTTGTCGACAAACGAACGAATCATGCTTAACGTTTATCGTATCACGGAAAGCGGAACAGACCCTATCTCAATAAGCAACGCGGCCACCTCGATTTCTTCGACTTCTGATGTCGCTCGTAGCTCAGGATGGCAGCGGCTGCGGGCTAAAGATTCGGGGTGGGCGACTCTGAAGTCGCCCACCCCGAATCTGGTCTAGCTCCGCCAGCACCGCTAACTCCGCTAGCACCGCTTATTTTTTGTCGTCCACGTCCACGTACTCGGCGTCGATGACTTCGCCTTCCTTCTTGGCTTCGGCGCCGGCGCCGCTGCCTCCGCAGTGCTGCCGTCCGAAGGGCTGCTCGGCCGCGGTCGCCTGGCGCCGCAGTCGCCTTGTACATCGCCTCCGCCAGCTTGTGACTAGCTGAAGTCAGCTTTTCATTCGCCGACTTCAGATCCGCCGTCGACGGCGAGCCTTCGAGCGTCTTCTTGGCCTCGGCCAGCGCCGACTCAACGTCGGTCTTATCGGCCGCAGCCACTTTTTCGCCGCTCTCCTTCAGCATCTTCTCGATGTTGTAGACCATCCAGTCGAGAGAGTTGCGGGCCTCGATCTGCTCGCGCGCTTCCTTATCCTCGGCGGCGTGCGCGTCGGCTTCCTTGGCCATCTTCTCGACCTCTTCCTTCGAGAGGCCCGAGCTCGAAGTAATCGTGATGCGCGTGTCCTTGCCGGTGGCGTTGTCCTTCGCCGTCACGTTCAGGATGCCGTTGGCGTCGATGTCGAATGTGACCTCGATCTGCGGCACGCCGCGCGGAGCCGGCATGATGCCGCCCAGCTTGAACTTGCCCAGGGTGCGGTTCTGCGCCGCCATGGGCCGCTCGCCTTGCAGCACGTGGACTTCGACTTCGGTCTGGCTGTCGGCCGCCGTCGAGAACGTCTCCGTCTTCTTGGTCGGGATGGTCGTGTTGCGCGGGATCATGGTCGTCGCCACGCCGCCCAGCGTTTCGATCGACAGGGTCAGCGGCGTCACGTCGAGCAGCAACAGATCCTTCACGTCGCCCGAAAGCACGCCCGCCTGCACGGCCGCGCCAATGGCGACCACCTCATCGGGATTCACGCCGCGATGCGGCTCGCGCCCGAAGAGCTTCTTCACCAGCTCCTGAATCTTGGGCATGCGCGTCTGTCCGCCCACCAGGACAACTTCGTCGATCTGGCTGGTGGTGACGCCGGCATCGGCCATAGCCTTCTTGCAGGGCTCGATCGAGCGATCGATCAGGTCTTCAACCAACTGCTCCAGCTTGGCGCGGGTCAGCTTGCGCACCAGGTGCTTGGGGCCCGAAGCGTCGGCGGTAATAAACGGCAGATTGATCTCGGTTTCGACGGTGGTCGAGAGCTCGATCTTGGCCTTTTCCGCGGCGTCTTTCAGGCGCTGCAAGGCCATCTCGTTGCCCTTCGAGGTCAGGTCGAGGCCGTGCTCCTGCTTGAACTCGGCGATGAGCCAGTCCACGATGCGCTGGTCGAGGTTGTCGCCGCCCAGGTGGGTGTCGCCATTGGTCGACTTGACTTCGATCACGCCCTCGCCGACTTCGAGAATCGAAATGTCAAAGGTGCCGCCGCCAAAGTCGTAAACGGCGATGGTCTCGTCCTTCTTCTTGTCGAGTCCATAGGCCAGCGCGGCCGCGGTGGGCTCGTTCACGATGCGCTTCACGTCGAGGCCGGCGATCTTGCCCGCGTCCTTGGTGGCCTGGCGCTGCGCGTCGTTGAAGTAAGCCGGAACGGTGATCACGGCTTCCGTGACGGTCTCGCCCAGATAGGCCTCGGCGCTCTTCTTCAGCTTTTGCAGGATCATGGCGGAGATTTCGGGCGGGGTGTACTCCTTGCCCTGGGCGATGACCCCCACGTGGTCGCCCTGCTGGATGACCTTGAAGGGGACCATCTTCATCTCGTCCGACACTTCGTTGTAGCGGCGGCCCATGAAACGCTTGATGGAGAAGACGGTGTTTTCGGGGTTGGTGATGGCCTGGCGCTTGGCCACCTGGCCCACCAGCCGTTCCCCGCTCTTGGTGAATGCGACGATCGAGGGGGTAGTACGCGCACCCTCCTCATTTGCAATGACTTTTGGCTCGCCGCCTTCCATAACGGCGACGCACGAATTGGTAGTTCCGAGATCGATTCCGATGATTTTAGCCATGTTGTTCCTGCCTTTAGAGAAGATCCTGACAAGGCAGGATCTCAGATTGAGTGTCTTACTGTCAACTAATATGATGCTAATTTCCTCATCGGGATTCGGGTTTTGTCGCTTTTTTCAGCCCTTATCGCCCTACCTCCGAATAGGCAAAACCCGGCTTTTCGCTGAGCCTGGGAAGCTGCGAAAGAAGCGGTTCAAAGACAGAGGGCAGCGCGCGCGGAAAGCCATAATGTGTCCTCGAAAGCGCGCCGACTGGGTCGTCGCCCCACCCTGCTCTTTCCTATCATTAACACTCCTTTAATATGGACGGATTGTCAGGAGACAGTTCATGGGCAGTCTGAATGGCGCTCTAGCCGCGCCCGGATATGGCTCAGTCCGTCGATTTCGAGGATGGCCAACGATCCGCCGGGCCGCGGACAAGATTCGCATTCGCCTGTGGATTCGTTATCCCGTTTTTCTGCTCTTCATGGAAGGGCTCTCTCGAATTCTGAGCCGCCGCAGTGGTTTATCCCCCCTTCATGCCCAGCTCCGATTTGAGGCACCCTTGCTGCTTGCGCTGTACTGGGCCTTCGGCTTCGCGCTCCGCCGGGGAAAACTGTCCGCCATTGTCGCTGCCCTGCCTTTGGCGATGTCCTATGTCGCCTGCGATGTCTACTTCGTCGCCTACGGAGACGTTCTGCGCGTCATCGACATCAGGAACCTGCCTGAGCTTTTTAAAGTGCTGCATTTCGAGGGGACAGCGGCGTTGTTGTTCGCCCTCGCGCTGCCGGCTGTTCTGCTGCTCGCTTTCGTCGACTATCGCCGCTACGGTCGCGCCCTCACCGTGGCAGGAATGCTGATGCTGGGAGCTGCGGCAGTGGAGTTTTTCCCGCATGCAGTCGTCAAGGGGCTTGTCCTGGCGGGAGTGGAGCAGATGGACTTCTCCGATGCGGGGTGCCTCGACGATAACGGCCGTATGACGGTGATCGTCTATTTCGAGGCGGCGCGGAGGGTAGCCATCGCGCAGACCGTCGCGTACCGCAAGCGCGCCGAGGATGACCAGCGGATTCCCGCCACTGCCGATTTCATCCGCACCAACGGAAATCGCCACAACGTGTACCTGGTTGTGCTTGAGAGCTGGCTGGATCCCACCCTCTTTCGCGGCGTCACCTTTTCCAAGGACCCGCGGCATCCCGATTTTGCCGCAGTTGGTCGGCGACAGCCAAGGGTTTTCCATCTCCCCCGTCTTCGGCGGCCAAACCGCCCAGGCGGAGTTCGAGGCGCTCTGCGGCGTGCCCGCTTTGTCGCAACTTTCCTTTATCGAATTCAATAGTTTTACCGGGCATCCGGCGGGTTGCATGCCCGCCATCCTGCGCCAGGCCGGTTACACAACCTACGCCAGCAACGCTTATATGCCGAACTACTTCAACACCATCAAGGCCTATACCGGAATCGGGTTCGATAACATCTACTTCGCGCGTGAATTAGCGCCCAATCGCGAGACCTACCTGACGGCGCAGAACATATCGGAGGACGAGGATTTCTTGTTTGACGGGGATCTGTTCGACCAGAATCTTGCCTTTATCGCGCGTACGCTCCAGCAGCATCCGGGGCAGCCGATCCTCAACTACGTGCTGACCATCTACGGCCATGAGCCCCACGATATCGACACCGATCGGCGGCCCCTGGTCCTCTCGATGAATGCGCCGCACGACGACCAGCAGTTATTGCGGGCCGCCAACCAGTATTGGTACCGCACTCAGGCCATCGCCGCCTATATTCGCGGCCTGATCAAGCTCGATCCCAACAGCCTGATCATCCTGGTGTCCGACCATGTGCCGCCGCTCGACGAGGGAATCGACGAGTTATAAGAATTTTCGTTATCTCGATAACATCGACGACAGCATTCACATGAACCGCATCCTCGTCGTCGAAAACGGCAAGGTGGTCCGCCACCAGACCATCCACCACTACCAGGTGCCCTCGCTCATCTACGACTACCTGACCGGGGAAAAATTTTGCGCCCAGCACAATTGCGATCCCTCGGCCGACGCGCGCAAGGACCAGTACATGCTGCTGATGTCGCGCGCCGCCAGTCCCATGTAGATCGCGCGAGCTACTTGCCCACTGCGGTCAGCGCGGCTGCCAGAACCTCTTCCGGCTCGGGCCGCACCCGGAAGTCGGCGTGAGCCTGTGCGTGCACGACGCGTCCGGCGGGGCTGAGAACGTAGGTGGCCGGAAGAATGAGCCGCCAGGAATCGTCGCCATTGACGAAGGGAATGTTGACGAGGATCGACCGGTAGTAGTCGCGGTGGTAGCCGGGAATGGTGTACGCCAGGCCGAATTGCGCGGCGACGGCGCAGCCGGGGTCCGCGAGCACGGGGAACGGGAGCCCGTGCTGGCCCACCATGAAGTCGCTCTGGCGCTGGGTTTGCGGGCTGATGGCGGCCAGCAGCACGCCAGCCTCGCGCAGCCGTGGATAGAGGTCGCGCCAGGCCTCGATTTCGGTGATGCAGTAGGGGCACCAGCGCCCGCGGAAGAAGTTGAGGACCAGCGGCCCCAGGGCCAGCAAATCGGCCGAGCGGACCGGCCGGCCGGAGGCGTCGTTGAGCGTGAACTCCGGAGCCGTGGCCCCGACAGGCAGAATCTTCTCCTCGATGCCGGACTCCAAGAGCTCGCGAACCGCGCGCTCGTTGATGGCCATGCGCTCGGCCTGCACCAGCCGCCGCGTGTTGGCCGTGATCTCGTCGAGTTGGTCCTGGAGCGCGGTCATGCTTCCTATTCTCGCAGATGGGAATCGTCGGCCTTGCCCAAGTGCCGGGTTGACTCATGCGTGCCGGCAGCCGTAGCTCACTTGGGCTACAATAGGTTCATGGCCACGAATGCAGTCGTCCGCTCCAGAATTGACGCCGAGGTAGGGATCGCGCAGCCGAGGTGCTCGGCGGCATGGGCCTCACCGTGTCGGACGCGATCCGCATCGTTCTGACCCGAGTGGCCAACGAGAACGAGCTGCCCTTCGACCTGAAGCCCAACAAGCTCACGCGCCAGACCATGCGCAAGACTGCCAAGGGCCGCGAAGTCCATCGCGCCAAAAACGCCGCCGATCTCTTCCGCAAGCTGGGAATCTGATGCGCACGCCGACCTACTCGACGCAATTCCAGCGCGACGTGAAGCGGCTCCAGAAACGCGGCAAAAACCTCGAAAAACTGAAACGACTTGATCGAACTGCTGCTCGCGGCAGATCCCTTGCCGCCCCAATACAAGGATCATCCGCTCAAGCACGGATGGGCAGGCTATCGAGATGCGCACATAGAACCCGATTGGGTGCTGGTCTATTCCGCGACCGAAAAGACGGTGCATCTTGAGCGAACCGGAACCCACGAAGAGCTATTCGAAACTTGAGAGTGGCTCGTTTCACCGCCCAAACCGCTGCTTGCCGCCCATCCCCGCCAGCCCGCCGCGCATCATGCTCTTCGCCATGCCCATCCTGCCCACCTGCTTGAACATCTTGGCCATCTGCGCGTACTGGCGCAGGAGCTGGTTCACCTCCTGCACGCTGGTCCCGTGCCGGCGGCGATGCGCTTGCGGCGCGTGCCGGAAATGATCTCGTGGTTGCGGCGCTCCTTGGGCGTCATGGAGTTGATGATGGCCTCGAGGCGCACGAATTGCTTCTCGTCGACCTGGCCCGCGGCCTGCTGCATGCCGGCAAAGGGGCCCACCGAAGGCAGCATCTTCAAAATCGATCTCCATCGAACCGAGCTTCTTGATCTGGCGCAACTGATCGCGGAAATCCTCGAGCGAGAAGCCGTCGCCGAGCAGCGCCTTCTTGGCCAGCTCCTCGGATTTCTTGCGGTCGAGCGTGGACTCGGCCTTCTCGATGAGCGAGAGCATGTCGCCCATGCCCAGGATGCGGCCCACGATGCGATCGGGATGAAACGGCTCGAAGGCGTCCGGCTTTTCGCCCACGCCGATGAACTTGATGGGCTGGCCGGTGACGTGGCGAATCGACAGCGCCGCGCCGCCGCGCGCGTCGCCGTCCATTTTGGTCAGGACCACGCCCGTCAGTCCAAGCCGCGAATGAAAATCCTGCGCGGAGTTGACCGCGTCCTGGCCGGTCATGGCGTCGGCGACGAACAGAATCTCCTGCGGCGCGAGCAGCTTTTTCAGGCTCTCCATCTCGGCCATCAGTTCCTGGTCCACGTGCAGGCGGCCGGCGGTGTCGACGATCAGCGTGTCGCAGCCCATGATGACGGCTTCGCGGCGCGCTTCCTTCGCCAGCCGCTCGACCAGCGCCGATCCCGCGGCCTCGCCCTTCAGATCGCCCTCGTACAAGCGCGCCTCGACTGACTTGGCGACGACCTTGAGCTGCTCGCGCGCGGCGGGGCGGTAGACGTCGACCGAAACCAGCATGGGCCGGTGACCGCCCTTCTTGAGCCACGCGGCCAGCTTGCCGGATGGTCGTGGTTTTGCCGGAGCCCTGCAAGCCCGGCCATCAAAATCACGGTCGGCGGCTTGGAGGCGAAGTTGAAGCGCGCGGTGTCTTTGCCGAGCAGCGCAACCAGTTCGTCGCGGACGATCTTGACCACCTGCTCGGAGGGCGAGAGCGCGGTGAGCACTTCGCTGCCGACGGCCTTCTCGCGGATGTGCTCGATGAGGTCGGTGACGACCTTGAGGTTGACGTCGGCTTCGAGCAGAGCGACGCGGATCTCGCGCAGAGCTTCGGCGATGTTTTCTTCGGTGAGCGTGCCCTGGCCGCGAAGGCTCTTGAAGACGCGCTGCAGTTTGTCGGATAGATTCTCAAACATAGTCTGCTTCTAGTTTATCGGCGTCCTGCGGACGGCAGCCCTTTGGACGAGTGCGGCAGGTCGGCAGCTTGCGCAATCCGCTTCCGTGATCCGAGCGTCCCGCGCGCCATGACATGGGTCGAGGAGCGGATGATGGCTGACGGACGCGAGGAGCGCGAGGAAGAGAAAAAGCGGCGGGAAGAGGAAGAGCGCGAAGATCAGGAAGACCGGCTCGACCGGGGACGGCGCGACGACGGCGAACCGGAGCGGGGCGGGTCGTAACCCGGCTCCCATCGCCGCCCTGGGGCGAGCGCTGCCAGTACAGCCGGTCGGGAGGCCGGCGCTACTCCTTGCAGATCCACTCAATGATCGGGCCCCAGTAGGAGATGTGCGGCTTGCGGAAGGGCTGGTTGTGGGTGGTGTTGGGGACGAGGACGACCTCCGCGCGCGGCTCGCACCAGCCGGCCAGCTCGTGCGCCATCGCAACGGGAAAGAGCCGGTCTTTCTCTCCATGGACGATGAGAACCGGGAGCTTGCACTCCGCGAGCCGCTGCTGCGCATGCCAGATGGGCGGGACGAGACGGGCAAGCGGACGAGGGATCCCGACGGACGACAGCCGCGTGGCGAAAAGACGTGAAGGCTTCGCAGAGAATGAGGCGCTGGGCGGCGAGCCGATGAATGGTTGCCGTGGCCACGCCGCTGCCCAGCGAGAAACCGAGCACAGAGAGCGGGCAACGCCGGCGTCAGCTCTTTGAGCGCGGCGAAGGCCGCGACCGCATCCAGCTCAAACTGCTCCCAATGCGGCCGGCCGGTGCTTTTGCCATAACCGGAGTAGTCGAAAACCAGCGAGGCAACGCCGCTGGCGGCGAGAAGCTGCTGCACGCCGAACCACTGCTCCACGGTTTCGCCGATCCCATGACAAAGCAGCACCGCAGCCCGCGCGGGAACGCCGGCCGGCTCGACAAAAACCGCGTCGAGAAGATGGAGGGCCCCGCTCGGAAAGTTGTGGCGCGAAGCACGCTCGTGGATTCCCGCGGGAACGCGGCCGCGCTTCGTCCAGCCCAGAGCGCGGTCGCGGAGAATCAGGAACCGGCTGATGCACGAAATCGAAAACGAAAACGCGACGCGGTGCGCACGGTTTGGTGAATCGCCCGGCGCGCGTTCCCCGGCTGCCTGCGATTTGCTGCGCGCCCATGCGTCGCTCCGCCTCTCTCGTCACTGCGTTGGCGCAATGAGGTATTGCTCGAGCTTGCCGTCGGGATAGGTGTAGGTGGTGAGCTCGAGGCGTGCGGCCGGGGTAAACAATCTCGAACTCGCGAAAGGTCATGCCGCCGCGAAGTTCGCTGCTGGTTTGGCGCAGGCTGAGCGGTTCGCCGAGCGGCGCGAGACTCGATTGGAAGTCGGCGACGGCTTCGGGCGTGAAGTAGTCGCTCAAGTTGGGCGCCAGCAGCGAGCGGTCGATGCGGCCCTGCTGCAAGCCGTGATAAATGTCGAGCGCCTGCTGCTCGGGAGCGCTGAGCGGATAGCCGGCGACGAGCGGCGCTGTGAGTTGCGCAATTTCGCTTGCGGCGTTGACTGCCATCTGATTGGTGAGCACAACCACGGCTGCTCCGTCATCGATCAGGACTTCGTTGTCCGAAACGAAACCGGAGACCTCGCCGGAATGCTCAATGCTGCGATGGCCGTTGCGCTGGCGCACATCGACGCCGAGGCCGTATTTCGTGCCCTCGCCGTTCTTCAGCTTCACCTCCGTAAACATTTTTTTATAGCTCTCGGACGAGAGTATCGATTGGGCAAGCAAGCTCTCATCCCAGAGCGCCAGGTCGTGCGGCGTCATGGCCAGCTCGCCCGCCGCGAACATCCAGCCAATGCCCTCCTTGGGCGCGACGCGCAACGGCCCGAGCGCGTTGCGGACGTAAGGCGTGGCGTCCACCTCGGTGAGCTTGATCGCGTCGGAGTTCCACACCGACTTCATGCCCAGCGGGCGAAAGATGTGCTCGCTCAGGAAGTCCCAGTAGTTCTCGCCGGAGACCACTTCCACAATGCGGCCGGCGATGACGAAATTGGTGTTCGAGTACTGCCACTGCGTGCCGGGCTCGAAGTCGAGCGGCTTTTTGCCCCAGATATCGATGATCTGCTGCGCGGTCTCGGGGCCTTTCATCGTGGTCATCACGTAATCCTCGGGCCAGTAGTCCTGGTAGCCGGAGGTGTGCGAGAGGATCTCGCGGATGGTCACCTCGTTGCCGCGCGTGAGACCGGGAATGTATTTGCCGACGGGATCGTCGAGTGCTCAGCTTGCCCTGCTCCTGCAGAAGCAGAATCGCCGTCGCCGTGAACTGCTTGGAAATCGATCCGATGGAGTAGCGCATCTCCGGCGTGGCCGGAACGGCAGGGGACGTTGCCGTAGCCACGCGCGCACTGCCGTAGGCGTGGGTGTAGACGAGCTTGCCATGCTGCACCACTGCGACCGAGGCCGAAGGCACGCCCGTGGCTTCGAGCACTTGCGCGGCGATGCGGTCCACCTGGCTGCGCAACGCGGGATCGATGGTGTCGACGGTTTGGGCGGGGCGTGGCTGGCGGCGGCCGCGAGTAACAACGAGAAAATCGCAGGCCGCACGTACGAATGATGGCGTTGCACAGGGGTGATTCTCCTCTCCAACAGCATAGCCGCGCGGGCGCGCCGCCCACGCGATACTGGACCCCGCACGGCATGCGATAGGCGTGGAGTGAAGATGCAAAGGCTGATTGAAGGACACAAACGGTTTCTCGCCGAGGTTTTTCCGGCGAAGAAGAGCCATTTTCACCTGCTGTCGGAGGGCCAGACGCCGGCGTGGCTGTTCATTACCTGCGCCGATTCGCGCGTAGTGCCCGATCTGATTCTGGGCACCGAGCCGGGGGATCTGTTCATCGCGCGCAGCATCGGCAACGTGGTGCCCATCACCAGCCAGGACGTGGACGGAGTAACGGCGACCATCGAGTATTCGGTGGATGTGCTGAAGGTGCGGCACGCGATCGTGTGCGGCCACTCGGACTGCGGAGCCATGAAGGCGGCGCTCGACCGCACGAGCCTCGCCAACCTGCCCAAGGCGCGGCGTTGGCTCGATCACGTGAAGGTGGCCTTTGCCTACAGGCAGCCGTTGAATCCGGCCGACGGCGAGAGCGCGGAACTGGCGTCGCTGATCCGCGGCAACGTGGTGGCGCAACTGATGAACCTGCATGCGCAGCCGCCCGTGGTGCGCGCCGAGGCCGAGGGCCGGCTCACGGTGCACGGCTGGTACTACGACATCCTGACGGGGCGGATCGAGGAGTACGACGAGAAGCTGAAGAAGTTTGTGCCGCTGGCGTAAAACGATGCTCAAAGATGGTGCACTCATCTCGAATGAGATGAGGCGACCGCTGCGTTCTTCGACTTCGCTTTACCGCAAAGACTGCGCAGCAAACTCCGCTCAGGATGACAAGCTTGTTTTGATGCGGACTACTAACTTAGTTCGTTACGCGCTCACCGCCACCCGCGTCAGCGTAAGCACCGTGATGTCGTCGTCCTGGCCGAAGTTGACGGCGGCTTCGGCGGCCTGTTCGGCAGTGGGGCGCGTGGCGAACAGCGTCTTGAGCCGGGCGAAGCTGTAGAGATCGCCGTTCTGGCTGCGCGCTTCAAGCAGCCCATCGGTATAAAGCGCGAGCTGGTCGCGTTCGCCCATCTGGAACCGGGACTCTTCAAAGGTAGCCTTGGGCAAAACGCCCAGCGGCAGCGTGCCGGGGAAGATGAGCTCCTCGTCGTTGACGTAAGGCGCGGGATGGCCGGCGCAGGAGATGGTGCAGGTGCCGTCGCTATCCAGGCGCAGCGCCACCGCGGTGGCAAAGCCCCCCTGCAAGCGGCCGAAGAGGCGGCGATTGAGACCGGCCAGAATCTCCGCGGGCCGCGACGTTGTCTCGACCAATGTGCGCACCGCGCCCACAATCATCGAAACCGCCATGGCGGCCTTCAGGCCTTTGCCGCTCACATCGCCCAGCACAATCAGCGTGGAACCTTCTTCGAGCGGAATGATCTGGAAAAAGTCTCCGCCAACTTCCTGCGCCGGACGGTAGGCGCTGGTCAGGTTAAAGCCGGCGAGTGCGGGCAGATTTTCCGGCACCAGCACCTGCTGCAGCTCGCGCGCGTTTTGGAATTCGCGCTCCATGGCGTGCTGGCGGCGGCGGTTGTCGATGGTGTAGCGAATGACCGCGTACACGATGGAGAGAAAGAGCAGCGTGCGCAGAATTGTCGGCAGGCTGAAGTTATTGCCAACCACCGTGAAGAGCGGCGCTTCGATCTTGTCGCCCAGCGTCCAATGGGTGTAGCGAACGCCCTGCACGGAGATATTCTCAACTGCGTAGACCGTGGAATTCAGAAAGGCAAGGATGGCGACCAGCCAGCGGGTTGAGTCCAAACGCCTTCGTTTGAAAATAGCGAAGGCAACCAAAGCCACCGGGATGCACTCGAATGTCACCGCAGGAAACGTGGTGACGGCGTCGGCAATCTGCATCTGCACCGCAGAGATGAAATCCGGATAGAGAAAGGACAAACATCCGTCGATGGTTGCGGAGGTAATCCCGATGATCGCGGCGAGCTGCGTGCACCGCACCAGCTTCGGGTGCTGGTGAAGCTGCAGCAGCCAGATGAGCAGGAACCACCCTGAGGTTTCGCGAATGGCGATGGCCACCTGGGCCAGGAGTTGTCCGATCTCAAAGGGATAGGAAAGACGCATGCCGATCAGCAACACGTCCATGGTGAGCATCAGGGCGTAGAGACTCATCCAGAACAGAAGCCACTGGTTGCGGTCGCGCAGCCACGCCACAAAGCTGAGCAGGGCCACGAGCGCATAGAGCGAGGTGAGCCCGAAACGAAACTGCTGGCTCTGGAGCCACTTGTAGTCGCGGTTCCCCCTCTCGGCGGCGATGGCGCTGGGACTGCCGATGAGCGGCATTCGCTCAAAGCCGCCCAGGTTGTCAGGGTCGTTCGAGGCCAGCGCGAATTTCCACACGCGCACGGCAAGTACGCCCGAGCGGATCGGTCCCAGGCCAAAAGTCTGGTTGGGTATGCCCTCGTAAACGATCGGGTACGGCGGCAGTTTTCCATATTGCCCCACCTTGACGCCATTCCAGTAGAGTTCGTAGGCATCGTCGATGATGGGAATGAGCAGGGCAACATTCGGATCGGCGCCGGGCGCGGGCGTGATGTGGATGGTCCGGCGATACCAGGCAAAGCCGGTGTAACTGGGATGGCCCTGCGCGCCCCAGGTCTTGTCGGCGGTGAGCTGCTCCCAGTGCGAGTCGTCATAGCCGGGCGCGGCCCACGCGGGGTCGTCGCCCAGGTGGAACTGCCACGGGCCGTCGAGCGGAGCCACACCTTTGCCGAGGCCGTCAATAAGAGTGTGCGGTCGAGCGTATGCGCGCTGGCGGCAGCGGGAGCTTGCGCCGGTGCCGCAAGGTTCAGGCAGCAGGCAGCAAACACAAGAACGGAAAGCTTCAGCCCGGGGAAGAGCGAAGATCGTGCAGGCATGCCGCCAATATACCGTGCCTGAGGCGGATTGAGACAGCATGATTTTTGAGGGGCGGATGCGGGGAGGCCACTCAGTGCATCCCCGCCGGCGGCTTCAAGTGATTTGTCGGCTTTTTGAACAGCCACGTGGCGCAGGCGCAGATCAGCGGCTAGTACCGCGGTCCAACGAAAGACATCGATATAGGCGAGCATGGCGGCTTGCTGCTCCATGAGGCCGTAGATGAGGCCGAAGGAACCAGGGCGCGCGTTCGCCGGGCCCACGTGGTGGCCGAGATATTGGGCGATCATGGCGGACTTCTGCTGCAGCACCGCGCTCGATTGCGGCAGGTTGGCGCCGAGCTCGGTCTGGTGGAGATCGGCGCGGCGGATGACCGCGGTGGTGGCCATGGCGATGCCGACAGACCCACCGATATTGCGCAGCATGTTGCCCAGGCCGGTGGCCGCGCCCATGTTCTTGTTGGTGATGGTGGCCATCATCATCGTCGACAGGGGAACGAAGACGAAGCTGAGGGCAAATCCCGTAACCATAATCGGAAGCAGCAGCGTGTAGGGGCCGATGTCAAGATCGACCGTGCCGAAGATGAATGAGCAGACCGCAAAACCGAGAAAGCCGGCGCAGAGCAGCTTGCGGTTGTCAATGCGCGAGCCGAGAATGCCGATGATGGGCGAGCCGATGAACGATCCGATGCCGCGCGGGCCCACCACCAGGCCGGCGGTGAATGCGGTGTAGCCGAGGATCTCCTGGTAGTAGAGCGGCAGGATGGCGATGGTGATGTAAATGCACATGCCCAGCATGCGCGATCATCAGAGCAGCCGGTGCGGAAGTTGCGGTCCTTGAGCACGTGCAGATCGACCAGGCTTCTGGGATTGGTCCAGGAGTGCCAGATCCACAACAAGGAGCGAGACCACCAGCGCGGCCACGGCCCAGCGCACCCAGATGGCGCTGAACCAGTCGTCCTCCTGGCCCTTGTCGAGAACGATCTGCAGGCAGCCGGTCCACACCACGAGCAGGCCGAAGCCGATGTTGTCGAAGGCGCCCACCTTGGCGTTCTTGATGTAGGGCGGATCGTGGACGAAGCGGCTGATCATGATCACGGCCAGGATGCCGATGGGGATGTTGATGTAAAAGGCGTAGCGCCAACTCCAGGTATCGGTGAGCCAGCCGCCGAGCGTGGGGCCGAGCACGGGCGCGAGCACAATGCCGAGGCCGTAGGCGGCCATGGACATGGAGCGCTTCTCGATGGGAAAGCTCTCCAGCAGGATGGATTGCGAGAGCGGCTGCAATGCGCCGCCGCCCGCGCCCTGCAAAATGCGCGCCACTAAAATGACAGCCAGCGACGGCGCCGCGCCGCAGAAGAACGACGCGATGGTGAAGAGGATGACGCAGGTCAGCAGGAAGCGCTTGCGGCCAAAACGCCGCGCGAACCAGTTCGACGCGGGAAGGATGACGGCGTTCGCGACCAGGTAGCTGGTGAGCACCCAGGTGGCCTCGGAGTTGGAGGCCGAAAGCGAACCGGCGATGTAGGGCAGCGCCACCGAGGCGATGGCGGTGTCGAGCACCTCCATGAAGGTGGGCAGCATGACCGAGACCGTGACCAGCCACGGGTTGACACCCTGGGTGAGCGGATAGCGGGCTTGCGCGGCGGCCGTCGTCATGCGAGAAGGTTCAATAGAGGGTAAACGATGGAAGGCAGCGGCCCGTGTGACTTACGCCACTGTGGAAAGACGGGGAGCAAGGGAGCGAGAGGCAAGTTCGCAAGTCAGCGAGTCAGCGATTCAGCGGCGCCCTCGGCCACGTGCTCGACTCGCGGTCGCTCAGTTCCCTTGGTCCCTTGGTCCCTGCCTACTTGACACAACTGAGCCAGTCCCTTGATCCTTAACAGTTCCGCTTCTTTCAGCTTCCTGCCGAGGAGGGCTTCAGGTTTTGCAGGTTCGCGTCTTCTATCACGACAAATGTTTTGACGGAGCTTGTTCAGCCTCGCTCTTCACGCGCTTTCACCGCGAGTGCGTCGCGCACGACGCCAGCTACGACTATCACGGGCTGGTGCATCGCGCCGGCGCGCTGTTCGATGAAAGCGAATTCACGGGCGACGAAAACGCCATCGTCGATTTCAAATACTCCGCCTCGCCGCGCATCACGTGGTGGTTCGATCATCACCAGTCGGCATTTTTGACGCCGCAGGATCACGAGAATTTCCTGGCCTGCCAGCGCGACCCGGTTTGCGCGGCGCACAAATTCTTCGATCCCACACTACATCTCCTGCACGAGTTTTATTGCGCACATTGCCTCCACGCGCTTCGGCTTCAATACCGCGCCCGTGGCCGACCTCATTCACTGGGCCGACATTGTGGACGGCGCGAAGTATGAAAGCCCCGAATCGGCAGTGGAGATGGCGGCGCCGGCCATGAAGCTGACCCTCATCATCGAGTCGTCGCAGGATCCGGAGTTCATTCCGCGGCTGATTCCGCTGCTGACAGAGATGCCGCTCGAGAAAGTTCTCGAGCAGTCCTTCGTCGCGCCGCTGCTTCCGCCACTGCTCCAGCGCCATCAGCAGGCCCTCGAACTAATCCGCAGCCGTGCCGAAGAACGCGACGGGACGATCTTCTTCGATATCACCGACCATCCGCTGGAGGGTTTCAACAAGTTCATCCCGTACTACCTGTTTCCCGATGCGACGTATTCAATCGGCCTGTCGAAATCGAGCTTTCGCACCAAGGTAGCCGTGGGATCGAACCCGTGGACCAAGGTCGACCCGGCAACGATGGTGAACCTGGCCGAAATCTGCGAGCGCTATGGCGGGGGCGGCCATGCGCGCGTGGGCGCCATCAGCTTCCCGCCCGACCAGGAGGCCGCGGCGCGCGTGGCGGCCGCGGAGATTGTGGCGGAATTGCGAAAGACAGGGAACAAGGGAATAGGGAACAAGGGAACGAGAAGGCGGGACGTAGGGAACACGGAGCAGCGATGGCGACCAGGCTGCCATTCACTCATTCACGGCTCAACTCTTCACCAGGCTCCACTACCCACTTTGAACTGTGAACTCCCTATGACCGAATACCTTTTTGCCTACGGGACACTGCAACCCGGCTTTGCGCCAGAGGAAGTGGCGGAAGTGGCGGCAAAGCTGCGGCCCGTGAGCCAGGGATTCGTCTATGGCGAGATCTATGAGCTCGACGGCTACCCCGGTGTCGTACCCAATCCCAAATCGAAGAACAGGATCAGGGGTACGGTTCTGGAGTTGCCGGAGGATGCGGCCGTCCTGCGCCAGATCGACGAGTACGAAGGCTATGATCCTGACGATCCGGAAAGCAGTGAATTCGTCCGTGTGCGGCAGGCCGTGGAGCTGAGCGGGGGCGGCACGCAGCAGTGCTGGATCTATCGCTACAACCGCGAGCCTGCACACTAACTCCGCCAGCGCCGCGAACTCCGCCAGCGCCGCTGCTTTCTTCAGTTCGCCATGATCTGGCTGAGCGACCCGGTGACCAGCCCGATATAAAGCACAGCGAGGGCGTGGAGGCAGGTGACATGACCGCACACGCTCCACACGGCGGGGCGAGGCTTGAGGACCATGCGAGCCAGCCAGGCCATCCAGAGGGAGCTGGGCGTAGAGCATCACCGGGGAGAGCGCCTGCGCCATGCCCAGGCTCAAATGGACTCGCGCTGTTGCACCACGACTGAGAGAGGGAAAAGGAGTGTCGCGGCCCAGGGCGCGTAGCCTGCGGCCAGGTCGTGCAGCACAGGCGCGTAAGCGCCCAACACCACACCCAGAGCCACTGGCCAGAAGCTGGCACAATACCGGTACAAACGCTCCCGCTGTTCCATGCGTTTCTGCTTTTTGACAGCCGCTACGCGCTGCACCACTTGCAACCGGTGCAGCACTGTGGCGATATAAGACAGGCGAAAGTGAGCCCATGGGCAATTCCGCACACATCTCCGCGGAACCTGAGTTCTCAAGTACGAAAAAAGACATTATGTCCACGTCCAATGAAAGATTGGATTTAGTGTCGATGGGCGTTGGGTCTTTTACAACAGACGACTGAGACTTTTTCCACGGCCGATTGCATTACCGATTCGAGTTACCTCGGAGGCCGTCGATGTTACTTCGAACGGCTTCAGTCTTTGTGCGGGAAGGGCAAGCGCGTTCCTCGGAAAAAGCAATAACTAATTATTTTTGAAAGCGTTAGAATTCGCGTGCGAGCACTGCGTCCGCTTGCAAGATGGGCAAGTTCTGGCGTTTTTCGATGGCCCGAAGGTAACTAAAGCCCCAGCTCTCCCGCGCGCTTCCTCATGGCCTCAATGCAAAAGCCAATGTGCGCGTCCAGGTCGACGCCCAGCTCCGCGGCTCCCTGCACAATGTCCTCGCGATGCACGCCGCGCGCGAAGGCCTTGTCTTTCATCTTCTTTTTCACGCTGGCGGTTTCCACGTCGGCGATGGCCTTGGTGGGCTTGACGAGGGCGCAGGCGGTGAGAAAGCCGGCCAGCTCGTCGCAGGCGAAGAGCGCTTTGGCCAAATGCGAGGTGCGCGGCACGCCGGAGTACTGCGCGTGGCCCAGAATCGCCGTGCGCATCTCCTCCGGCCAGCCCAGCCGCTCCAGTTCGCGCACGCCGACAAAGGGATGCTCCTCGGCTGTGGGGTGGCGCTCGTAGTCGAAGTCGTGCAGCAGGGCGGTGGTGGAGTAAAGCTCGATGAGCGCGGCGCGATCGTCGCCTGTGAGCCCCAGCCGATCAGCTTCCTGCTCGCCGCAGGCCACCACACAGGCCTCAACGGCCAGCGCGTGCTTGCGCAGGCTTTCGCTCTGCGTCCACTCGGTCAGCAGGGCCCATGCCTGCTCGCGTCCGTACGCCGAATTGCTGGTTATGCTCATTTCTGCCACTCGATATAGTCCAATCCTGCTAGCGAATATAGTCCCTTGCTGCCACCTGTTTCACAAGAATCCTGCCATCGGAGGTCCGAAAGAAAAGGCGGCATCCTCCACGCCCCAGGCGTGCGGGAGTGTTTACCAAGCGGTCATTTCCGTATAGCCGGTTATGGAAGTAGCAGTAGGGCGTACCGCGGAGCGCAGCGGCGCGGCACTTTTTTCCGCTGGGCATGATGTGACGACATTCAGAGTGCATTCTGGCACCTACCCCCCTCTCCCTCCACTATTTCTGTAAGCAAATACTCTGTTTTCATGGCTTTACGCGATGGGTTGCCGCGTAAATATCTGAAAAGACATATAGTTGCTTGCAGAAATTAGACAACAAAGGGGTTAGAGGCAGGTGATCAGGTTTCAGGGATCAGGGTCCGTCGAACCGCGCTCCCTGCCTCATTGAAGGCTTATGGGAATAGTGTGCGCCGGGAGGGGGAAATTATATGCAAAATGGCGGCGGGAAAATTTTGGGGCGGGTTGGTGGGGATGGGCGTACGCGGGACCGATGCAGAAACTGGGGTAGTCATTATGGTGTGACCGGCTCGATGCGCTAGTCGTGGGTTAGGCTGAGTTTGTTTGAAGAACTACAGTCCAGAGCCACAAGCGGAGGGAACCGGTCATGAGAGAGAAGTTACGATTTTTGGGTCTGGATGTCCATGCCGAAACGATAGCTGTAGCAGTAGCCGAGCCGGATGGCGAGGTTCGCAGCCTGGGAACGATTGCCAACCGCGAAGATTCGATCCGCAAGTTCATCAGGAAGCTTGGTCCGCCCGAGCATCTGCGGGCCTGCTATGAAGCCGGACCGACGGGCTTCGTACTTTACTGGCAGCTGACGCAGCTAGGAGTCAAGTGCGATGTGGTGGCGCCGAGCGCTGGTTCCGAAGAAGCCGGGAGACCGTGTGAAGACGGACCGGCGGGACGCACTGAAGCTGGCACGCAGTCACCGGTCCGGCGATCTGACGGCGGTGTGGGTTCCCGATGAAGACTCCGAGGCATTGCGCGATCTTGTCCGGCAACGGGAGGCGGCCAAGCAGGATCAGCTGCGCGCGCGGCATCGGCTAACCAAGTTCCTGCTCCGTACGGGTCAGCGTCCTCCGCTGGGACTGAAGGCGTGGACAGAGCGCTACATGAGGTGGCTCGCGCAGGTCCGCTACACACAGCCGGCGCAGGAAGCCACGCTACTGGATTGTCATGAACGAAGTCGAGCACATGGCCGCGCGGGTGAAGCGCTTGGAAGAGGCCATCCTGGAAGTGGTGAAGCTGGCCCCAGCAGCCGATGCAGGAACTGATCCGGGGTCTGCAGGCTCTGCGCGGTGTGGCGCATATATCGGCCGTCACGATCGCCTCCGAACTGGGCAACATCTCCTCCCGTTTCGAGAGTGCACGGAAGCTGATGGGTTATTGCGGCGTGTTTCCGAGCGAAGACTCCAGCGGCAAGCGCATTCGAAGAGGCGGCATTACCAAGTCCGGCAACGCTCACCTCAGACGCATCGTGGTCGAATCGGCCTGGTGCTATCGACATCTGCCCCGCGTTGGGGAAAAGCTGCGCAAACGACATGAAGGGGTTCCGGCAGAGATCACCGAAATAGCATGGAAGGCGCAGAATCGACTGCACAAGCGCTATATGACGATGATGAACGCGGGCAAGGATCAGAGGAAGGTCATGACGGCGGTCGCACGCGAACTGCTGGGCTTCATCTGGGCCATCGGGATCAAGGCCGAAGCGGCGGCCTGCAAGCAACAAATGGCAGCATGACCAAGAACCAAAAGAACAAAAGCAAAAACCTTCCAAATAAGGAAAAAGCAAAAACCAATCAACCCATGAACAACGCTATCCAACTCGAGGACAGGGTCAGCCGCAGCCGGAGCAAGCACGAAGGAGAATCCTCGGCGGAAGTATGCGACAGGCTCAGCCGGACTCGCGAAGTTAGTCAGAGGCAGCTCCCGACGGATCATGATTATGCGGTTCCGACCCGCGAATATCAGCTTGATCAATCGTCGCCATTACCTGCCACGGCTGCGGCTGACCCTGTCCTCGAAAAGACAAAAACAAAAACCACCCCAGCGATTCGAAGATGTTGACAGGGTCACACCATATCAACTTCCGAGTAGGCGGTGATCCGCCAACAACTTCAAACTCGATTGTCAGTGCGGAAGTGGGGGTATATTCGAGAGCGGCCAAAAAGCCATACACACGCAATGATCGCAACGCACGCATACATTGCCGTTGAGAGTATCGCCTCACCGCGCAGACCGACGATCATCATCCCGTACCACTGGAAAACCAACACTAGATTCACAATCACTGCCGAAATTCGAAGCTCTCCGCGACCTGCAAATGCAAAGGCGATTCCCGCATCTGCGGAATACTCGCCAATGTAATAAATCAACCAGAGAATCGATCCGTGTGCGATCAGGGTTCCGGTCATCCATAGATGGGCATAGAACCTGCTGCTGTTGCTTCGTGTCAATCGCATTATACAGCAACATCCTTCCCCTGTCTGTGGCCAAAACCATTTTGCCCATTCGCGCGCAAGCGCACATCGATGGTGACGTAGGCGGTGCTCGCGGGTAGTGCGTACTTGACCCAGGGAAATTGAATTG
>CAWCWQ010000038.1:0-14320 GCA_963799145.1 uncultured Acidobacteriaceae bacterium
AACCTGAGCCAGATCGAATATCTTGCCGCCCGAGGACCTTGTTCACGATCGGCGGCGGGCGCTCGACAAGGAATACAGCTTCTTCGCCTATCGGGGACGGCTTGCCTCCGGGGAGGTGCGGGAGATCGAGGTCTATTCCTCGCCAATCGTCGTGGACGGAAGACCGCTGCTTCACGGCATCGTTCACGACGTCACCGAGCGCAAACGGGCGGCGGATGCGCTGCGCGCCAGCGAGGAGTCTCTGCGGGAGTCGCAGAGGATAGCCGGCCTCGGCAGCTACGCCCTGGATATTCACACCGGGGCCTGGAGTAGCTCCGAGGTCTTGGATGCCATCTTCGGCATCGGTCCGGCATACGAACACACTGTTGAGGGATGGGCGGCCCTGATCCATCCCGATGACCGCTCTACGATGGAGCTCTATTTTGCCGGAGAGGTAGCCGGCAAGGGTCGGCCGTTCGACAAGGAGTACCGGATCGTCCGGGCTGCGGATGGGGCGGAACGCTGGGTACATGGCCTGGGGCGGCTGGATTTCGATGCCCAGGGGCGGCCTGTCAGGATGCGCGGCACCATCAAGGACATTACCGAGCGGAAGCAAGCGGAAACGCTGCTGCGGGAAAGCGAGGAGCGGTACCGAGCTACCTTCGAGCAGGCCGCGGTGGGAATTGTGCACACTTCGTTCGACGGACGTATCCTCCGTTGCAACAAGTACTTCGCCGAGATTCTCGGATACGGCTCCGAGGAAGTTCCCGGCATGACCGTATGGCAGATTACGCTGCCGGAGGATCACGCCGCGAGCCGCCTGATGTTCGAAAGGACCGGGAGCGGGGCCGCCGCCACTGTCATCGCAGAGAAGCGCTACATTCGCAAGGATGGCAGCCTAACCTGGGCAAAGCTAACGGTCTCGACGCAACGCGACACCGAGGGATGCCCGCGGCATTGCATCGCCGTGGTGGAAGACATCAATGATCGCAAAATCGCGGAGGAGCGCCTTGCCGCCGCTCAGCAAGCGCTGCGGAAGAGCGAAGAACGCCACCGCATCGCTTTCCAGGCCAGCGCCAATGCCGTCAACATCTTGCGCCTGGACGATGGGATGTATCTCGACGTCAATGAGGCATTTCTGAGCGCCACTGGCTACGAGCGCGACGAGGTCATTGGGCGAACTGCGCGGGAACTCAACATTCTTGCCGACCCTGGCGATTTGCCGAGAATGGCCGAGTCGCTGCGCGGAACTTCGATCGTCCGCGGTGAATTCCAATTCCGGAAGAAGAGCGGAGCTCTCATCTGGGGCCTGATGTCGGCATCCCCGTTTGAGCACGACGGCGTTTCGTGCGCCCTTTGCGTGACGCAAGACATCTCCGAGGCCAAGGCGGCGGAGGAGCGCCTGGCCGCGGCGCAGGAGGCGCTTCGCGCTGGCGAAGTGCGCTACCGCACCGCGTTCGAGACCAGTCCCGACGCGGTGCTGATCGTCCGGGAGAGCGATGGGGCAATCCTCGACGCCAATCAGACATTCCTGGATTCGAGCGGATTCGAGCGCAATGAAGTCATCGGGCGCACAGCCGCGGAACTGGGGATCTGGGTGAAGGAATCCGACGAGCGTATCTTTATCGATCGGATGAATAAGCTAGGCATGTGCCGGGATTTGGAAGTCCTCTCCAAGAGAAAGAACGGGGAGATCTTTTGGATGCGACTATCCGGATCTTTGATCGAGATCGGAGGAGAGCAGTGCAGAATTACCTTCGCAAAGGAGATCACTGAGGTCAAGGCGGCGGAAGAACGGATGGAGGCGGCCCAGGAAGCGCTGCGGGTGAGCGAGGAACGCTATCGCATCGCATTCGAGACAAGCCTGGATGCCATCAATATCAGCCGTATGCAGGATGGGATGTTTGTCGACTGCAACAAGGCATTCCTCGATATGACGGGTTACAAGCGCGAGGAGGTCATCGGGCGGACGGGCGTCGAACTGGACATCTGGGTAGATGATCGCGATAGGCGGCGATTGTTTGAATTGCTCCGCGAGAGTTCGAGTTGCAGGGATTTGCTGGCCCAGTTAAGAAAGAAGAACGGGGAGGTCGGCCTGGGGCAGATGTCGGCGTCGGTGATCGAGCTCGACGGCGTTCCCTGCATGCTTTGCATGACGCGGGATGTCTCCGAAGCCAAGGCCTCCCAAGAGCGCCTTGCGGCGTCCCAGGAGGCGCTGCGGGTAAGCGAAGAGCGCTATCGCACCGCATTCCAGACCAGCCTGGATGGCATCACGATCAACCGCCTGAGCGATGGAACGTACATCGAGTGCAACAAGGCATTTCTCGATACCACCGGATACGAACGCGAAGAAGTCGTAGGGAAGACCTCGCTGGAACTGAGCATCTGGGCGGATTATCGCAACCGGCACAGAGTGGTTGAAATGCTTCGCCAGAACTCAAGCTGCCGGGATCTGGAGGTCCAGTTCAGGAAGAAGAGCGGAGAGATTTTCTGGGTAGTAGTTTCGGCATCGCTGATTGAGCTTGACGGCAACGCATGCCTCCTTTCCGTGATCCGGGATATCTCCGGCGCCAAGGCCGCGGAGGACCGGATCAAGAATCTCTCTTTCTACGACTCGTTGACCGGGCTGCCTAACCGCAGGCTTATGCTGGAGCGGCTGCGAGAATCCCTGGTTTTGAGCGTCTCCACCCGTCGCCGGCGAGCGCTGTTGCTCGTCAACTTGGACAATTTCAAGATGCTGAACGAAACCCTCGGCCACCAGACTGGCGATTATCTGCTTCAGGAGGCCGGCAGGCGCATTGTCTTGTGCGTTGGATCCGCCGGAACCGTGGCGAAATTCGAGGGAGACGAGTTTGTGGTCATGCTCGACGACCTGAGCGCGACTGGCGAAGAGGCCGCGGCACAAGCGAAGGCGGCCTGCAAGAGCATTCTCACCGCCGTCAGCCGGCCCTACAAGCTGGCAGGCCGCGAGTTTCGCAGCACTGCGAGCATCGGCATCGCCGTCTTCGGCGAAAACCCGGAGACCGCGGAGGAGATCCTGCAAAAGGCCGACATTGCCCTGGATCGGGCCAAGTCGGCGGGCCGCAATACAGTGCATCTTTTTGCGCCCGAGATGCAGGTCGCCGTGAATGCCCGCGCCACGCTTGAAGAGGACCTCCATCAGACGATCAAGACCAACCAGTTCGTGCTCTACTATCAGCCTCAGGTGAATCGCGGCCAATTGATCGGCGCGGAGGCCCTGATTCGATGGAATCATCCCAGGCGCGGCCTCCTGGTCCCTGACGAGTTCATTCCCCTGGCCGAGGAGACCGGGTTGATTCTGCCCTTGGGCGATTGGGTTCTGGAGACCGCCTGCAAGCAGATTGCGGCCTGGGCAAGCCGGGCCTCAACTGCGCATGTCGTGGTAGCGGTCAACATCAGCGCGCGCCAGTTCCGCCAGCCGGACTTCGTTCAGCGGGTGCTGGCCGCTCTGGATCGCACCGGAGCCAACCCGCGGAAACTGGATCTGGAACTCACCGAGAGCATGCTGGTAGAGAATATCGAGGATGTCATCGCCAAAATGGCCGAACTCAAGGCCCATGGGTTGAGATTCTCGCTGGACGATTTTGGCACCGGCTATTCCTCGCTGGCCTACCTGAGACGGCTCCCCCTGGACCTGTTGAAGATCGATCGCTCCTTCGTTCGCGACATTCTGGTGGACGCCAGCAGCGGCGCCATTGCGCAAACCATCCTCTCCCTCAGCAAGGCGATGGGTTTGCCGGTGATCGCCGAAGGAGTCGAGACCCAGGAGCAGAGCGATTTCCTCACGGGGCTCGGTTGCCACTCATTCCAGGGATTCCTGTTCAGCCGCCCGCTGCCGATTGAGGAGTTTGAGCGCCTGTGGCTCAATCGCGCCGGAATCGCCGCCGCCATTCTATCGTGACAGTGCATCCGGGGGCGCCATGGGTACCACGCCCCGGCTTTCGCTCGCCGATCCTGGTTGACTGTGGCGCCTCAGTCCATCGACATGCTCAACTGATGGCGCACATCGGCGCCGCGAATCCAGAAGATCACGTCGGTGGCGATGTTGGAGGCGTGGTCGGCGATCCGCTCCAGATGCTTGGCGACCAGGATGGCGCTCATCGCCTGCCGGGTAAACTGCGGCTTGTCTTCGATGAGCTTGAGCAGATCGCATTGGGCGGCCCGGTTCATGCGGTCGATCTCATCGTCCATCTCGCGCACCGAGTCGGCCAGATGGGCATCGCCGTCGAGCAGCGCCTGCACCGCCGAGCGAATCATGCGTCCGGCAAACTCGCCCATGGCGGCAAAATCTACCGGCAGATCGACCTCCTCGACCTTGAGAATCTCCTTGGTGCGGCGGGCGATGCCCATCGACTGGTCGCCGATCCGCTCCAGGTCGCCGTTGATCTTGATCACCGCCAGGATGAAGCGCAGGTCGATAGCCATGGGCTGTTCCTTGGCCAGCAGTTCGTATGCCATCTCGTCCAACTCCTGCTGGGCGGCATCGATGGCGGACTCGTTCTGCTTGACGTATTGGCAGAGGCCCTTGTCGCGCTGCAGGAAAGCATCGACTGCGGACTCGACCGCCTGCTGCGCGAGCGCTGCCATGGCAAGCAGCCTGTCTTTGAGTTCGGCAAGTTGAAGCTGAAAATGAATGCGCGGCACGGCGGTTTCTTCCTCATCAACGATTGTGCATCATACAATGTTACCGCAGTGCGAATTCGAGGCCGCGCACCAAAACAGTCACGACCCGCCGGCAAATTTGCCCTGCATTCGATTGGATGCGCCGCGGACCGGAAGGATGTTCTAGGCTAACGATATGGATGCCGCCAGCTCTTCCCGCATTCCCATGTACACCTTCTACCCGGCCGATTGCAAGATCAACCAGATTTACAAGTTGTTGACCGGCATTGTCGTGCCGCGGCCGGTGGCGCTGGTTTCCACGGTGAGCCGGGATGGCGTGGCGAATCTGGCGCCCTTCAGCGCTTTCTGCCAGTCGGGCGCGAATCCCCCCGCCGTGCTTTTCTGTCCCGCGCTCCGCGACCCCGCTGGCGCCGAAGCAGATTCGGACCCGGATCTGCGGAAGGATACTCTCCGCAACATCGAGGAGACCGGCGAGTTTGTCGTGAATACGGTCAGCGAGGCCATCGCCGCGGCCGCCAATGCTTCGGCAGCCGAGGTTCCTCCGGGAGTAAACGAGTTTCTACTGGCCGGATTGACGCCGCTTGCCAGCGAGGCCGTGCGCCCGCCGCGCGTGGCGGAGTCGCCGGCGCAGATGGAGTGCAAGCTGCTCCATGTCGTTTATATCGGCCGGGCGCCGGGCGCGGGGGTCATCGTGGTGGGCGAGGTGGTCCGCTTTCACGTGCGCGAGGATCTGGTCGAGGACTTCCGCATAGATCCGTCCGGGCTGGACGCCGTGGGCCGCATGGCCGGCAACACCTGGGTCCGCACGCGCGACCGCATCGAGCTGATCCGGCCCAAATAGGCGCTTCCGGCTTTGAGCGCGGGGGCGGCCTGCCGGACAGACTATCTCTCCCGGCAGGTTTTGCCGCACCGGCATCTATGCGGAAACGGCTATCCCTTGAGGAAGCCGTCCCAGGAATCGCGTTCTTCCTGCGCGGTTTTCTCCGGAACGAAGACCTCGCTGGCCTTGTGCCACTGCCCGGATTCCCCAGGGGCGCTGTCGCTTAGTGCGACCTTGTAAGCCCCCGGCCCGTTGTCGCCTTTGGCGCGGGCAAGAATGACGGCGTCGAAGGTGATTGCGTTTTCGGTGATTACCACTACCTTTTGGCCTATGTCGAACATCGCCGATCCCTCCGCTTGGCCGTCCGTATGAAGTCTATCCCTTTTCCGCCCGGCTGGGCGGGGACTCAGCCGGTTGCCGCGGCGCGCGGTGGTTTCTTGCGGGCGGGGTGAGTTTGACCCATAACCGCGGAATCCCGCGAAAATGCTCTTAAACGTCTCGAAATCGTTGTCTGTGAGAAATGCTGGTTAGATCCAATTGTTTCTTATCAACGATTTACGGCACGGCTAAAGCGGTGCCCTGACGAAATCCATATTCTACAGGCGGTGTTGCAAGAGGCTCCAATCCGACGGAAAAACGACGGCTACGCGCCCGGGGACGAAAAGCCCTTGCGCCGTTCGGCAAGTTCGTTGGAGATGGTCAGATTCAGCTTCTTGTCGATTCCGTAGAAGAGCAAGCAAACGGCGGCGGCAAGAAACGCGGCGCCAGAGTAGACCGAGGCGGTTAGCCGGATCCCCTCGAGAGCGCGGGCGGATTGGAACGCAGCTGTGGAGGAGTAGCCGTAGAGCTCAAGCAGCCAGCTGCAAACGGCGCCGCCGATGGCGACCCCGACCCACAAGGCAAAGACGACCGCTGAGGTAACGGTGGCGGTGGCGCGGCGGCCGGTCTTCCACTCGCCGTAGTCGGCGACGTCGGCCATCATGGACCAGAGCACCGGGCCGGAGCAGCCAAACGCGAATTGACGCACAACCTCCAGAGAGACGATGGGGACCGTTGCCATGGGCGGGAAGAAGTAAAGGGCGATGCAGCATAGGCCGGTGATCAGCATGCTCCAAAAGAAGAGTGCTCGTTTCCCCACCTTCTTGACCAGGGCCGTGGAGCAGGCCACACCGGCCAGAAGCGAGATCAACCCGAAGCCGTTGAACCAGCTGAAGATCAGCCTGTTGCCGGAGCAGTTTTCAAAGTAGGGCAGCATAATGTTGCCGCGGATGAGCAGCGCGGTGAAGTAAAACACGGTGACAAGAAAGAGAGTCACCCAGGGGCCGTTGTGAATCAGGTCGCCGAGATCGCGCAGTACCGAGGTTTCCTGGCGGGCGTCGGGTTGGATCCGTTCCTTGGTGACGGAGAAGGCAATGAGGAACAGAACGATGGACATTGCCAGGAAGCTGCCCATGGTCAACTGGTAGCCAAGCGCGCTGTTGTTGCCGCCGAGGAACTTGACCATGGGAACGGCCAGGCTGCCGCACGATGAAGCCAGCGGCATTGGCGAACATTTGACGGTAAGTGGCGATGCTGTTGCGCTCGTCCGGATCGTCGGTCATGACGCCGTTGAGCGCGGCATAGGGGACGTTGTTAGCGGCGTAGATGAGGCGCAGCAGCAGATAAGTGCACCAGGCGTAGATCAGCTTGCCCGTGGGGCTGAAATTGGGCGTGGTGAAGGTGAGAATGCCGATGACGCCGAAGGGAACGGAGGTCCACAAGAGCCAGGGACGGAAGCGGCCCCAGCGCGTGCTAGTGCGGTCGGCGATAACGCCCATGATGGGATTGAAGCAAGCCGAGCCGAGGCCAACGACGAGGAACATGGTCTTTGTCTGCCCCGGCGTCAATCCATAGGTCTTGGTGTAGAAATCGACTTGCAGGGCCATCAAGGCCTGAAAGACGAAGTTGGCGGCCAGGTCGCCCAGGCCGTAGCCGAATTTCTCCCTGAAGGAGAGTTTTGTGCTTGCCGCCCTCATTGCCTTCTACCCGCTTTCGCTGGAAGAGTGGTCCGCGTCAGCGCCCCGAGGGAGCGGACCCGATCTGGAACTCCACCGGAGCTATCTTCGATTCCACCAAAGTAAATCGCATTACTCCATGAATTGGCAAGTGCAAATCCAAAGCCTCTCGAACTCTATCCAGGAGGCGCTTGAAAACGCTACAATCGTGCCGTATCCGCGCCACCCGCCGATCGGAGGTCCGCAGCATGGAATCTGCCTGGCCGCCTTTGGCTGGAAGGCTTTGAATCGTGTTGGCGAACGACCGAAGTCCGCCACCATGGGCTCGATACCGTTGGCGAGACTGTTTAGCCGGATGCGTAAAATCTCCAGCGAGGTTCCACCATGACCAAACGCGCGCCGCTCTCCTGCAAAGTGGGTTTTAACGCTCAGCATTCGCCCATGGGCGCATTCATGAGCTTTACCTGCGGCAACTTCGGAACCCGCGGCGGAATTGGCCTGCAAATCGGACAGCCGGGCGATCAGGAAGTCTTCATCGGCTTCAAGGAAGGCGATCGGTACTCAGACGCCACTTTGAAATGCCTGCCTTTTTACACGGCCGCGGTGGACCGCTCCGCCGACGCTTTTCTGGTGGAGCAGGCCGGTCCCTCAGAGCAGAACGTCAAGCCCGACGCCGCGCCATTCGGCATCGGCGAAATGTCGCGCTCCTATGGATGGGCCAGCGACGAGTGGACCGCCGAGGGAACTGAGCTTTTCAGTCTATTCCCCCTTCGGCGCGATCCCCGATCCCGCTGTGGAAAGCGACGACCGGATGCGCGAGGGCCTGCTGCCCGCCGTCATCGCCCGCCTTGAACTGGACAACACCGCTGGCGCTACGACCAAGACCGCGATGTTCGCGCTCAATCACGCGCGGCCCGGCAGCCGGATTCTCAACGACGATCTGGGCAGCGGCCGCGTTGGCCTTCGCCTTCCGCCGCGAGGCCGGCGGCGCTGCGGAACTCCGCGATTTCACCACCTCGGAAGAAGGCGCGAAGATCGAAGATCGGCCCTTCGTCTTCATGCGCTGGTCGGCCAGCGACGGCGTGCGCGAACGCCACAATCCGGTTCACCTGCTGGGTTCCTGCCCCGGATTTGGATTTGAGGTTCCGGCGGGCAAGAAGTACGGAATCACGATCGCGCTCGGTTCCTATCTTGAGGGCTTCCAGACCAACGGGCTCGACGGCCGCTATCTTTACACGCGCTACTTCAAGGGGCTCGGCGACGTACTGAAGACGGCGCTCGACAACTCCGGCAAAATCATCGCATCAGCCAAGGCGCTCGACAGCAAAGCTGGACAGCGCCGCGCTGTCGCGACGATCAGCGCTTCCTGATCTGCGCACGCCACGCACAGCTACTACGGCAGCACGCAGTTGCTCGAAGTCGACAAGCAAGCCTTTCTGGGTGGTGAACGAGGGCGAGTACTGCATGATGAATACTCTCGACCTCTCCGTCGATCACGTCTTCTGGGAGCTCGACCACAATCCCTGGCTGGTCCGCAATCTGCTCGATAATTTTGTTCGCCTCTACAGCTACACCGACGAAGTGAAGGTCTACAAGTCGGAGTTCGCGCCCTCGTCCAGCAACGTGCATGGTAGATCCCTCGCAGACCCCGCCGCCGCCCGACGAGGCACAGCTCAACCGCCCCTACGACACCAAGCCCGGCGGCCTCAGCTTCTGCCACGACATGGGCGCGCACAACAACTTCTCGCCCAAGGGCCGCAGCAGCTACGAGCTGGCCAACCTGACCGGCTGCTTCAGCTACATGACGCGAGGAGCAGCTCTGCAACTGGATTTTGACCGCCGGCTGCTACGTGGCCAAAACCCGCGATGTTCGCATGGCTCAAGAGCAACAAGGCCGTCGTCGAGGCCTGCCTGGCCAGCATGATCAACCGCAGCGGCGACGTTGGATTTGCGCAGTTCGACAGCACTCGCTGCGCGGGCGGACAGGAGATCACCACCTACGACTCGCTCGATCACTCGCTGGCGCAGACCCGCAACAACATCTACATCGCCGTCAAGAGCTGGGCAGCTACTGGGCGCTGGCGCTGCTGTTCCGCGAACTCGGATGACGAGCCGCGGACCAAGCCCGCTGCGAAGAGCTCGCCGCGAAGGTTGCCTCGGTGGTCTGCGATCAGGCGTCAGAAGGCGTGCTTCCGGCGATCTTCGAAAAATCCAACCCCGGCTACTCCTCGCGCATTCTGCCCGCGGTGGAGGGATGCGTGTATCCGCTCTACTTCGTCAACACCGGGTTTGCCGGCTGCGCGCTGGAGCAGGTCTACGTCATCTCCCTCCGAGAAGCGCATGTTCGAAGTTCTGAGAGAGCACACGCGCAATCTGCTGCTCGATCCCGAGCGGCGCAATCTGTTTGCCGATGGCGGCATCAAGCTCTCCTCGACGAGCAATAACTCGTGGATGAGCAAGATCTGCCATCTTCATGCACGTTACGCGCAGGGTCTTCCATCTCGATGCGGACCCCAAGGTGGCCGAGGTCTTCCGCCAGGCGGATGCCGCTCACGTCAAGTGGCAGATTGAAGGCAGCTCCTACTGGGCCTGCTGCGACCAGATCGTCTCCGGAGAAGGCAAGGCCAGCCGCTACTATCCGCGCATCGTCACCAGCGCGCTGTGGATGGAGTAATCCACGCACGCGCGACTTTCGTTCGGCGGGATACAATGGGCGCGGGGAAGCTCCCTGCGCGCCCATTTCTGTGGGAGATGAGAGAGCAGCTCGACTGGAAGACTGAGACACATCGATTCCGCGCCTCGGCATCCCCGACCGACAAACCTGGAACAAGGGCCAGCGCCGCATGGCCAGCGCCGCACGCGAATTAACCGTTGACTCTCGGCTTGCAGTCTGCCATATTGAGTGCGATTTTTGTTCGCTCCCACTCAAACGCAAAGATGAGGGCCCAGACTTTGATTGCATCCAAACGCAGCGCGCTACTCCTAAGCTCGTTCAGCGCGGCCGTCCTATGCGGAGTTATTGCAGCGCTCTCCGGCTGCGCCATTTCGCCGCTCGCCGATCGCGCTACAGCCTTTTCGACCGCCGCTACCGCCGCGGTCACCCAGACCTCGAACGCCTACCAGCTCGTCAACCAGGCCTACTTCGACGCCCAGGTGGCGACCCTCGTGGCTACCTATGACACGACTGGGTTCGACGCCAAGAAGATCAAGCCCTACCTGCCCGAAAAGGATCTCCAGGTTCGCGCCAAGGTTCTCACTGGCCTTCAGGAGTACGCCACCCTGCTTGCGGAGGTGAGCGGCAACCAGCCGATCGCCGATCTGGAGACGCAGGCCGCGGCCGCCGGCGACTCGCTCGTCAAGCTCCAGCAGGATGACTTCAAGAGCTTCAAGATCGGCAGCACGGAGCAGAACATTGCCGTGACCGCGGTGGCCGCGATCGGCGCCGTCCTCATCGAGCACGAACGCGCCCGCGCCCTTCCGGGCATTCTCGACAAGATGAACAAGCCCATCCAGGAGATCTGCGCCATCCTCGAGAGCGACATCGGCGATGAAGACAAGCCCGGCCTCGCTCATGCGCTCCATCTCGACTACGACGATCAGATTGCCGCCCAGCAGAAGTTCATTCGCGACAATGCCACATCGATGAGCGCCGTCGAGAAGCGCACCGAGATCGAGGCGCTTCCCAAGCTCGTCCAGGCGCAGCGGCAATCCGACCAGGTGCTCGCGGCTACCAAAAAGTCCCTCATCGCGCTGGCTGCCGCGCACGCCGCGCTCACCGCGACCAAGACCCAGAAGGACGCCCCGGCATTCAAGCTGCTCCTCACCGAACTGGTGCAGGACGCGCAGGCCATTAACGGCTTCTACACCTCGCTGAGCGCCAAGAAGTAAAGGAGATTGCGACCATGCCTGCCGACCCCAAGCAGCCGGCCTTCGATGCGCTGAATGCCCTGTTGCGCGACGCCACAGCAGCAGCAAACAACCCGAAAAACACCAAGGCGGCACAGGACACCGCCTTCGCCTTGCGCACCGCGACCTCGGAGCAGCTACAAGCCCTCGATCTGGCGGTTTTCACGGCCAACACCGGAAAGATCGAGGCGGCCGAGTCCGAGCTGGACCCAGGCATCACCGAGCTCAAAGATCTGCGAAAGAAGATCGACGCGCTCGGCAACGGGCTGAAGGAAGCGGCGTCGATCATCTCCGGCATCGACAAAGCCGTTGCGGAGCTTAGCGCTCTGGCTTGATGCGGACGGGCTGCAGCGGGGCGCTGCGGCCGCTATTCCAGGTGAGCTATTCGCCGATCTAGAGGCTCAGTCCTCACGAGCGAATGCGTTCTGGCTAGGGTCTTTCTTTGCGGCGGGCGCGGAAAGCTCCTTTTCCTGGCCCTTGCGAATCCGCTCCAGCGCGTCGGCGGCGAGAAAGTAATTCTCCATCTCTGCGAGACCGCTTTCGATGATCAAGCGAAGATAGAAGGCCTTGGTCCGCCCGGTCTTTGCAGCCAGGCGGTCCAGCCTCCTCGAAACGTCCGGCGAAAGCCTTATCGAGGTAGCCATAGATCGTGTTCCTAATAAATACGTGTATTCATTCTATCCCGCCCGTCAATAACACGGTTTGGTCATACGTTACTTCCGTGACTCCACCCCGAAGTCCCCGCCGCCGCTCGTAAACAGCTTCTCCGCCTGGCCGCGCAGCACACGGTAGAGTGCGAACTGGCGCTGGGTTGCGCCGCGCAGCTCGAAGAGCAGCTCGCCGCGATTGTCGGCCATGGCGTCCACGGCGTCCACCAGCCTCATGCGCGGAGTCTCGTCCAAGTGGGCGCCATCGGCGACGTTCTTGAAGAGCACCAGCACATTGCCGTACAGGTCAGGCTGGGCGATCAGCGTGACGAACTTCTGCTGGGCGAATGGGCCGCCGGTGTGGGCTGTGAGCACTATTGTGGCTCCGGCGCCGTAGGCCAGCTCGAAGACGCGAAACTGCTCGTCAAATAGCTCGGCGGGCGGCGGAGGCGCGGGCTGGGCGCTCTTGCGCGCCGCCTTCTGCGCTGCCGCCGACGTTGAGGTTCGCTTGGGCGCGGTCTTGGGCGGAGGCGGATTCAGGCCCAGCGCGCCGCGGGCAATGTCCTCCAGGGCCGACTTCATCTTGGCCTCGTCTTCCGGGTTGGACCATGAGTAGTTCCAGGGATGCGCGGGGCGGTTCCTGGCGTCGGAGACGGCCACGGCCTGGCGCATCTCCGGCGGAATGCCCATCAAGGTGGGAACTACGTCGAGAGTGCCGCCGCCGCTGGACTTGCCGCGCTTGAGCCGCGGCCGGTCGGGGTCCTCGGCGTCGGGCACCGCGTCAACGTTGCCCAGCTCATCCGCCTGCTTCTTCTTTTTCAAGGTGGGCCGGTCGGGATCGTCCGACTGGGCGCTGGCGGTTCCCGAGCCGCTGCCGGAGCTGCCGGCGGAAGTCCGCTTGTGAAGGGTGGGCCGGTCGGGGTCGGTGGCTTGGCTGGAGCTTGTGCCGGTCGGGGTCGTGCCGGAGCTTGCATCTGCCGTGCTGTCGCTGGAGGTTCTCTTGTGGAGCGAGGGCCGATCAGCGTCACTGGCCTGGCTGGAGCCAGTATCGGCGGGAGCCGGGCTCGTGCTTCCCGCGCTTGTGGGCGAATTGGCGGCTGTGTCTGCCGCGCTGTCGCTGGAAGTCTTCTTGTGCAGGGTAGGCCTGTCGGGGTCGGCAGTAGGCGCCTGCTCGCCGGAGTCTGAGTCGCTGCCGGAGTTCCCGGCGCTGCCCGCTCCGGAGGCGGGCTGCTCGCCGGCGTGATGCTTGCGATGCAGGACCGGCTGATCGCTTTGTGCATCGTCGTCAATCCGAGTGCGCGCCAACACCTGCGCTGAAGGCCTGGGCCGGACGGCGGGAATCGGCTTCCAGCTCCCATAGCCTACCCACGAACCCTGCTCCTGGCCGGCGTTCTTGATGTCGAAGAGGCCTATGGGCTTGCCGTCCTGCTGGAGTTCGTACTCCACCTCGCCGGAGAGCGCCAGCGGCTGAGGCCGGGCCAGGTAGATGCCGCCATCCTGCAGCTTGCCACCGTCGAGCACGGCCACGGGAACCAGGCGGCTGGTCTTGGGCTTGCCGGCGTCGCCGGTCCATTCCAGCACAGCGATGGAGCGCAGCTCGGGCGCTTCCTTGCCGGTCTTTGTCACCTGGCCTGGGTATTGCGCGAAAGCGGGCAGAGCGGCCGCTATCGTCAGCAGCAGTATCTCGGCCAGCTTCGTCAATTTGGAGACGACCTTTGCCCCGCGCAATGACATATGCCGCCCACCTCGGGAATAATCGAAACTGATGGCCACCAAAGGCCCTCCATCCACAATACGAGGACATTCCCCATGGAACTCAACGAGAAAGTCGCCGACTTCACCCTGCAAACCGACGAGGACAAGACCGTCAGCCTCTCCGACTACGCCGGCAAGCCGGTCATACTCTTCTTTTACCCCAGAGCGGACACTCCCGGCTGCACCATCGAGGCCTGCGGCTTCCGCGACACCTTCAAGAAGCTGCAGGCGGCCGGCGCGGTGGTGCTTGGCATCTCCCGCGACACGCCCAAGGACCAGGCCAAATTCCGCGCCAAGTACGACCTGCCCTACACACTCCTTGCTGATGTAGACGAGAAAGTCTGCAATCAGTTTGGCGTGCTGAAGGAAAAGAACATGTACGGCAAGAAAGTGTGGGGCATCGAGCGGACCACCTTCGTCATCGGCCCGGACCAGACCCTGCTGCACATCTTCCCCAAGGTTACGCCCGCAGGCCACGCCGAAGAGGTGCTGGCGCTGATCGAAGGAATGGAAGAAAGCGCACAAGTAGATCGCGGGGCGGAGTCATTTCCCACCCATCGCGCAGAAAACGCGCG
>CAWCWQ010000039.1:0-73507 GCA_963799145.1 uncultured Acidobacteriaceae bacterium
TCTTGTCCAAGACAGGATATTTCAGCGGTAAGTCGGGTATAAAGGCAAGGCTGCGTCAATCTGATAGGTTGGGTTTGCGAGAACTCGCCGTCAGAGGAGGACACAGCCTTGTCCACAGTATGCAGCATTTTCTCCCAAGTTTTGAAGTTGATTCCACGTGCCATCTTCGATGGCGCAGTATGCGAGCATAAGGCCGAACGCAACGCCAAGGGCTTCACCTGCTGGGGCCAGTTGGTGGCCATGCTCTTCTGCCAGTTGGGTTCGGTCAACAGCCTGCGCGACATCGTCAACGGTCTGGCCGCCAGCGAAGGCAAGTTGCGCCATCTGGGCCTGCCCGCCGCGCCCTGCCGCTCCACCCTGGCCTATGCCAACGCCCATCGCCCCAGCGCCCTCTTCGAGGACCTCTTCTATCGAACGCTGGAGATAGCCCGTGGTCAGGCTCAGCAGTCGGGCGTGCGGCACAAGTTCCGCTTCAAGAACAAGCTGCTGTCGATCGACGCCACCACCATCGAGCTATGCGCTTCAGTCTTCGACTGGGCGCAGTTCCGCCGCACCAAGGGAGCCGTCAAGCTGCATCTGATGCTCGATCACGACGGCCTGCTGCCCTGCTACGGAGTCATCACCGACGGCAAGCAGCACGAAGTCACCGTGACGCGCCAGTGGGAGTTCGCACCGGGCACCATCCTGGTCTTTGACCGCGGCTACACCGATTACAACTGGTTCGAACGGCTGACCCAACAGGGTGTTTACTTCGTCACACGCTTGAAGAGCAACGCCGACATCCTTGAAATCGAGGACCTGGCCGTGCCGCATCGCAAGGGATTGGTAAGCGATCAGGTCATCTGCATGACCCAGCAGGCCATCGACAACGACAACCCGCCCAAAATGCGCCGCATCGAGTTCTTCGACGAAGACGAGCAGCGCACGCTGGTCTTCCTCACCAACAACATGAAACTGGCCGCCGCCACCATTGCTGAGATATACAAGAACAGGTGGCAGATTGAGCTGTTTTTCAAGGCACTGAAGCAGTCCTGCAAGGTGAAGACCTTCGTTGGCACCTCGGCCAACGCGCTGAAGACGCAGATCTGGACGGCGCTGATCGCCATGCTGCTGGTCAAGATCCTGCACATGAAATCGACCTTCGGCTGGCACTTGTCCAATTTCATGGTCCTGCTGCGCCAGCAACTGTTCGTCTATCGCAATCTGTGGACGTGGATCGACGATCCATTTCAAGCACCGGAAACGCCGCCCTCGCCGCAACTGCACTTGGCTTTCGCCTGAATTGGACAGCAGAACTGCACGACAAGAGCGATGGCACACCACGGCGTATCTATATCGGAGCACATCTTAGACAGCAGAGACCGCAACGCATAACTCGGAACCCGCCAACCCATTCCGCCAAAGTCAGGGTTTGCGAATGTATGTCCTGTCAGATCAACGTCCGTCCAAGACGATTCAGGCTATCTTGGACAGCAGTGTAACCAAATAGACTCGGACGATGCGACACAGTACGTCACAAATAGCTCCATCACAATCAATGGCAGCCCAGTTGGCTCCTTCTATGCGCAACAGAGCGGCCCGGGGGGCAAGCTTGTGCCAGAAGCGGTCAGGGCGGTGATTTCCTCGGGCATCGCACTGCGCGATTACAAAGGCTTCTCGTCGAGTTTGCGCCTGCGCTACTTTGGCCCGCGCGATTTGACGCCCGACGGACTTTTTCGGTCAAGTGAAACGGTGTTGCTCAATGGGGAGGTAGGTTTTCAATTCTTCAAGAAATGGCATGTAACGGCCGAATTCCTGAATATGCTTGACCGCAAAGATGCCGACATTGACTACGCCTATGTCTACCAAATCGCTCCGACAGCCGCGCCGGGATTCGGACGCGTTAACCACCCCACCGAACCGTTTCTGCTGCGATTCTCGTTAGGAAGAAGCTTTTGACAAATGCCGTAGTTATCGACCACAGCGCTTCCCGGCCGCATCTGTTTCTTCTCCCCGCGGATCACTGTTTATGCGGATGCGGGTGTATGTGCGCCTTATCCGCGGGTGCAGCCAGCGCCTGAGCAGGAACGGTCATCACCAGCTTCCCATGCTGCACGCCTTTCAGCGCGATGAGACTGCTGGCAAACTCTTCCACCGCCGCCGACTTGCCATGCACAATCAGCACTTCCAGGCAGGAGTCGTGATCCAGGTGCGCGTGGCTGGTTGAGACGACCAGATCATGATGCTCATGCTGCAACATGGTCAGTTTTTCACCAGCACCATTTGCATGGTGGTCGTAGATCAGTGTGACGGTTCCCACGACAACGGCATTCGGAGACGAGGTTCGCTCACCGACCAAGCGGTCGCGAATCAGATCGCGAAAGGCCTCGGAGCGGTTGTCGTAACCGCGCCTGCCCATCCATTGGTCAAACTGCTTGAGAAGATCGGAATCCAGGGCAACGCCGATTCTGCTTAAGATCCCCATACACAATCCCCGGAGGCAATTAACGGCTAAGAGAAACCGCCGTCGCGCGACCTCGGATATCATGCTATCACTGGTCCCACAACACGGGATGCCGAAGAGACCTCGCGGCGCGCGGGAATCTTCGCCTGGCTGCACTCGGAGAAGTGCAATCCAGGCAAATCTTTTGGGTGCCAAGTCCTATAATAAAGATTGGACGATTGCGGCCTGAGCCTCGCCGAAGGGGCATGGAGCGCGGCCGGCCAACTTCTTCCCGGTGCTTCCCCTTGAATGACGCAGTCATCATCCGCGGCGCGCGGACCCACAACCTGAAAAACGTCTCTTGCGAGATTCCCCACGGGAAGCTGACGGTAATCAGCGGAGTTTCGGGGTCCGGGAAGAGTTCGCTGGCCTTCGACACCATCTATGCCGAGGGGCAGCGGCGGTATGTAGAGTCGCTTTCGGCTTACGCGCGGCAGTTTCTGGAACGAATCGAAAAGCCCGACGTGGACCTGATCGACGGCCTTGCGCCGGCCATCGCCATCAAGCAGAAGAACTCGACCCGCAACCCGCGCTCGACGGTGGCGACGGCGACCGAGATCTACGATTACCTGCGCCTGCTTTATGCGCGCTGCGGCACGGTGCATTGCGTCTTCTGCGATGGGCTGGTCAAGCGCGACTCGATGGACGAGATCGCCGAAGCAACGCTCGGGCTGGGCGAGGGAACACGCTTGAATGCTCTCTTTCCAATTGCTGCCGTTCCGGCCATGGCGGAGGCGGAGACGGCAGCCAAGCCGGTGAAGACAGCGACTCGAACGGCCAGACCCGGCGCGAAGGCCAAGCCGGTAGTAAACGGAGGCGATTCGCCGCATGCCGAGACTCTGAAGGCACGGCTGGCCGAATTGCGCTCCAGCGGCTTCAACCGGCTCTACCAGCAGGGCCGAATCTTCGAGTTCTCGACGCCGGAGTCACTGCTGGACCTGGACCTGACACTGCCCATCTTTGTTCTTCTCGATAGAATCGTAGTCGGCGATGAGAGCCGTTCGCGCATTGTGGATGCGGCGGAGATTGCCTACCGCGAGTCGGGCGAAGTGATCTTCGAGGAGGTTCCCCGCGAAGAGAATTCGGAACGAGGGCGGCATCGGTTCAGTGGCGCGTACGAATGCAAGAGCTGCCACAAGCCGGGCAGGGAGCCGGAGCCGCGGCTGTTCAGCTTCAACAATCCCTTTGGGGCATGCCCACGATGCCAGGGCTTCGGCAACACGATCGACTTCGACCTGAACCTGGTGATCCCGGACAAGAAGCTGAGCCTGAACGAAGGCGCCATCGACCCCTGGAACCGGCCCAAGTACCGCTCGTGGTTTACCGAGATGCGAAAACAGGCTGAAGCGCTCCAGATTCCCATGGATGTGCCCTGGCGAGAGGTCAACGAGCGGGCGCGCGAGACGGTGCTGCGCGGCAAGGGCAGCTTCGTGGGGGTCTTCGGCTTCTTCGCCCAGATGGAAAAGAAGAAGTACAAGCTCCATGTGCGCGTGATGCTGAGCAAGTACCGGGGCTATGCCGAGTGCCCGGACTGCCGCGGGCAGCGGCTGCGCGCCGAGGCCCGGTCGGTGCGGATCAATGGGCAGAATATCTGCCAGGCGACGGCGCTCACCATCGCCCATGCCAAGGAGTTCTTTCAGGCGCTCAAGCTGACGCCGATGCAGGAGGAGATTGCAGGGCCGATTCTCGAAGAGGTGCGGCAGCGGCTGAGTTTTCTGGATGGGGTCGGCCTGGAGTACCTGACGCTTGACCGGCTGGCTTCATCGCTCTCCGGCGGCGAGGCGCAGCGGATTCAGCTGGCTACTTCGCTGGGATCGCGGCTGGTGGGCGCGCTCTATGTGCTGGACGAGCCGTCGATCGGGCTGCATACGCGCGATACGGCGCGGCTGATCAGGATTCTCAAGGAGTTGCGCGACCTGGGAAACACGATTCTCGTGGTGGAGCACGATGCGGATGTGCTGCGGGCGGCGGATCATTTGCTCGATTTGGGACCGGGGGCGGGGGAGTTTGGCGGCAAGCTGCTGGCCGAGGGGGTTCTGGCGGAGATCGAAGCCAATCCCAACTCGCTGACCGGGCGCTACCTCTCTGGGCAGCTCTCGATCCCCGTGCCTACGCGGCGGCGCGCTCCGGGCCGGGAGAGGCTTGTGCTGCGCGGGGCTGAGGCAAACAACCTGCACGGGCTGGACGTGGAGATTCCGCTGGGAATGCTGGTAGCTATAACGGGAGTTTCCGGGTCGGGCAAGTCTACGCTGGTCCATCAGGTGCTATACAGGGCCGTGGCGCGCGCGCTGGGTCAGAGCGACGGCGCCGACCCATCGAGCGTCTACAAGTCGCTGACCGGCGTCGAGCGGCTGAACGATGCGGTGCTGGTCGACCAGACGCCAATCGGGCGCACTCCGCGCTCGAATCCCATCACCTACATCAAGGGCTTCGATCTGGTGCGCGAGCTCTTTGCCTCGCAGCCGGAGGCCAAGCGCCTCTCGCTGACGCCGGGGCACTTCTCCTTCAATGTGCCCGGCGGGCGCTGCAACACCTGCGAGGGCGACGGCACGGTGACGGTGGAGATGCAGTTCCTGGCCGATGTTGAGCTACCGTGCGAGGAGTGCAACGGCACGCGTTATCAGGCAAAGATCCTCAATGTCCAATACAAGGGCAAGAACATCGACGATGTGCTGCACATGACGGTGAAGGAGGCGCTGCGCTTCTTTGCCGGGCAGACAAAGCTGCTGGAGAAGCTGGCGGTGCTGGACGAAATAGGACTGGGGTACCTGCGGCTGGGGCAGTCGGCGACCACTCTCTCAGGCGGCGAGGCGCAGCGGGTGAAGCTGGCCGCGCACCTGGCGCAGGTGCGCGCGGTGAACGCAACCGCCAAGCCTTCGCAGGCCAGCCGGGTGCTCTACATCCTGGACGAGCCGACGACCGGTCTGCACTTCGACGACGTGTCCAAGCTGCTGACGGCCTTTCGCAAGCTGATCGACGGCGGGGGCTCGCTGATTGTGATTGAGCACAACCTGGACGTGATCAAGTGCGCCGACTGGGTGATCGACCTGGGGCCGGAGGGCGGCGAAGGCGGCGGGCGGATTGTGGCCGAGGGCACGCCGGAGGAGATCGCCGGCAATCTGCTCTCGCACACCGGCAAGTGGCTGGCGCGAATGCTGTAGCGCCTAGTCTGTGCGTTTCAGGCGATGGATTCGGCCGCGACCGGATCGCGGGCCGAAAAGCACCAACCTTCGCCGTGCAGCCAGCAGGTTTCATCCCGGTCATGAACGTCGCAGCGCAGCGATTTTACGCTGGAACCTTGGTCGCGCTTGAGAACCGCCGCCAGTTGGGCGCTGACATCGGAGTCGCGCGCTCCGCTGAATCCGATGAAGTAGACTCCAAAGTCGAGCCGGGCGGCAAAGTTCTCCGCGGTCTTGCGGGTCAGGAGCGCCATGGCTCCCCCTCCCCCCGCCGAGGTCAGTGGAAAGAGAAGCCTTCCACCGGGCTTGACGGCCTGAAGCCAGGCTTGCGGCGGGTGGGTTGCACCAGCGCTGGCGACGACCGCATCGGCAGGGTCAAAAGGCCCGATTGCGCCATCCGCTTGAAGGACGGCGGCTTGCGGCCACGGCTCAAGCGCGGCGCGCGCCCTTTCGGCCAGGTCCGCGTCGATCTCGACTGCCGTGACCTTGCCCTGCGGACCGGTGAGTTCGGCCAGGATCGCGGTGTAGTAGCCTGTGCCGCAGCCCAGATGAAGCACAGAGTCGTTAGATTCGATGCCGAGCTGGTCAAAGAACTGCGCCCAGAGGCTGGGCTGGCCGTTGTTGATGCCCTTCGCCTCGTCGAGCGCGATGAGCACGTTGTGATAGACGTGCCGGGGATCGGCATCTTCCGTAGTCCAATAGCGGTTCCCACCCATGATTCGCCACGGGCCCGGCCCGGTGAAGCGCTCGCGCGGCACGGTTGCAAAGGCGGCAAACAGTGCGGGCGAGGAGATGCGCGCGAGGAACCGCAATTCCTCTGCGTAGAAGCGCCGGGCGGCTTCAACCGAGCCGGTCATTCAGGACTCCGCTGCATAAGCTGAACCTAGGTCTGTGACCGTGCGATTTCGCACATGGCGATTGAGTGCTGAGTATCCCACCCTAGGCGCAAAAACAGAGGCGCGCCGAGGATGGGGCACCCAGCTGAATCTGGTTGTTCGATGGCGTTTCCAAGACAAATGTACCCGAATTCCGCCATGAAATCGGGTCAGATCGGGCAAAAAACGGCGGAAAACGCCAGGTCTTGATTACCGATCAGTACATAAGCTGACTCCATATACCATTCATTCTGTGCAAGTTACGTGCGTGAGTGGCCCGGGAACATGGCTCCCGGAGGGGGGAGGGGGGTGGGGTCCGCGATAGGGATTGTGGACCAGGGATTGAGGACCGGGCACATGCCTGGCATTTTGGACCGGGGTTAACCATGCTCCTCTCCCACCTATCAGTATGCGCCGACGGGACGTAATTCTCCGCAACGCGCTGCTTTCGGCTCCCAACGCCGAGGCGGGCACTTCGGTTTCCATAGATCCATGCGAGAATTACCAACTCGCTGTACTGCTTAAGTTGTGCTTCGGCTGTTGTCGTCAATTCAGGATCATCCCCAGGCAGATCGGCGAACACCAGGCGACTTCTGGTTACTGATCTGCAGCCAGTGGACGGCTCCGAGATTTGGCATCAATCGACGATTAGAAATTGACCTGCATAGGCTCTTCGAATGGAAACATCCGCACTAGCCCCGCCTCGATTTCGTGCTGCTTCCTCTTCTTTGTGCCGTTCTTCCGGTCACGCTTTCCAATCGCAATTGGAACGTCAAAATATCTAGCTGCTTCCGACATGCCCAATCGAAGAAGTTCCGGATTCCCGAGCGGAACACAGTCCCCTGGCTGCCTTGGCCCGCAGCGAAGAGCCCTGCCGATCTCCGTGGCGATTGCTCGGGCGAGCGGTGGTGGCACTGCGTTCCCGATCTGCCTCGCGCCGTGCCATTTAGTTTGGTGGAATCGGAACCAATCTGGGAACCCGTGCAACCTGGCCATTTCGCGGACCGTTATGCATCGCGGATAGGCGTGGTGAATGGGTCTTGGGCTCGTAAAGGCACCGCGAGAGGAGTCTGTTCCTGCTCTCAGAGTATTGCTAAGCCCTTGAGCTGCAAGTTTGTAGAAGCGGGATATTGGCTCGACTTGTCCAGGCTCCGTCTCCTCAAAGCGCCTTCTCGAAATCGCGGTATGCACAGTGCGGAGGCTAGAGGTGAGCAGGTACTTGTCCCACTTTCGTGTGTAGCCAAAATGCCAGGAATCGTCTCCTATACACCGCATTTCCTGCGCGTAGCGACTCGGACGCCCCCAAGCAGTCGTTCGCACTTCATCGGAATGGGCAAGGTCCGCGAACTCCTCCGCGTTCGGAAGGTCGCCCATCGCTTCCTGACAGGTGGGTCCCTTGGGAAGCAGGCCCGGATTCCCAACATCGGCGGGCCGGAAGTGCGCCGTTGGATACTCCGGCAATCGAAGCCCGTCTCTTGCGCCCATTAGAATCAGCCTTTCGCGGTGTTGCGGTACGCCAAACTCAGCCGCATCTAGAACCCGCCAAGGCAAACGTGTTCTGTAGCGAGCGCGCGCGAACTCCTCAATCAACTCGTCTAGAAGCGCCCTATGGTCCCCGATCGTTAACCCCTTGACGTTCTCGAAGACGAAGTAGGACGGTCTCAGTTCGGCCACAATGCGTACGAATTCCCGAACCAGGCTGTTACGCGGGTCATCGAGCATCCTATGACCAATCAAGGAGAATCCCTGGCAGGGCGCACCTCCAAATACGACGTCGATATGCCTGCGGCCTATCCCAGCCCGCTTCCTTATTTCTTCTCCGGTCAGCCCGATAACCGATCGCGAAAACACAGCGCATTGAGGAAAGTTGTAGGCGTGCACAGCGCAATGGATTGGATCGATCTCAACTGCGGCAACAATATCGAAACCAGCCTGCTCGAAGCCCAATCCAAGGCCCCCAGCGCCAGCGAACAAGTCGATTCCGATCGGTCTTGGCACCTTCGACCTCCTGCTTTCAAGTACCAGCTTACCGGGTTCTGCCCGGCTTGTCGATCGGAATTCTTCCTGGGGGGCCCAAAAAGGAAATGAGGTGTTCTTCCAGCTCTTCGCAATGCCCTGTTTGACATTGCCAAACGGTCATCGCACCCCAACCAGAGCCGCGCAATGCCCGCAGGTTCCTTTTGTCCTTCAGACGGTTCTTTTGCAGCTTTGGCAGCCAGAACTCTGGACGGGATTTTGGAGGGCGGCCAATGCGGCATCCGTGGGCGTGCCAAAAGCAGCCGTTAACGAAAATGACCTTCCGCCGCGACGGGAAAACGATGTCGGGAGTGCCTGGTAAATCACGACGGTGCAAACGGAACCGGTATCCAAGAGAATGGAGGACGCGACGCACAGCAACCTCCGGCGCAGTATCTTTACCGCGAATGCGGGACATCAATGCGCTTCTGCTTTCAGGTGATCGGTTGTCTGCCATGATGCAAAATTCCATTCCATCGAAACAAGACGGTTCTATGGTGCATTATTATCCTTGTAACGATCACCAGCCAACCGTCTCGAATCACACCCGAGGAAAGAGCGGCGCGAGTCGGAGCCAGCGCGAGATTCGGACCTGATGGCATGTGAGGAGTAAATTGGCTCTCGAAAAGAAGGAAAACGTCTATAAGCGGGTCTTGGAGCATGTCTTTTTTGACAAGGACTTCTGCGCATACAAGGCCGACGGAACAGAGGTCGCGTTTGCGAAGTCCGACCTTGAACGCGCGGCGGATTTGCTGAAATTGGACCCTAAGAATCTGCCCGATGCGCTCTACTCTATGCGCTACCGAACTCCGCTCCCCGCGCGAATTATCAGGACCCAGCCTAAGGGGAAGGAATGGATTATCGAGGGGACCGGAAAGGGACATTACAGATAACGTCTCGTTCCGCTGAACAGGATTCTTCCCAATCCCGCACTCAGAGCGATCAAGGTACCGGATTCCACACCTGAGATAATCAGCGCTTACGCGCTTAACGACGAGCAAGCTTTGCTGGCAAAAGTTCGCTACAATCGCCTGATCGATGTTTTCCTCGGAGTAACGGCTTACCCCCTTCAAAGCCACATGCGCACTTCTGTTGAGAAGATTGGCCAGATCGAGATCGACGAAGTCTACGTTGCGGTTGATCGGCAGGGGGTCCAGTACGTGATTCCGGTTCAGGCGAAGGGCGGAAAAGATCGGCTTTCGGTGGTACAGACAAATCAGGATTTGGCTTGTTGTGCCGCGAAGTTCCCCTCGCTTGTTTGTCGCTCGGTTTCCGCGCAGTTCATCGATTTGGAGGACAAAAAGAAGAAGATTGCAATGTTTGAGCTGGCGGTAGAAGGAGGTCAAGTCGTAATCGTCGAGGAGAAACACTACCGGCTTGTACCCGCTGCGGAAATCAGCCCCGAGGAACTCAAGGCATACGGGAAAAAATAGATGCCGCGGAAAGCGTCCGTTCCCGTTCGCGGGCAGCACTTTCTTTCCTCGCTTATGAGTTGGGTTAGCGAGTCACCTCGAAGAGTCATGTGGTGAGAGTCATCATGTGTCAACTGGTCTGAGCGCCTAGCAGATTCCCAGGCACATTGAACCTGGCCCAGCCGGATCAGTACTATGAAACGCCGATGTAGCCGGGAGGAATTCTGGTTTCACGCTGAATCGTCGAGGCGCGAAACGAGCGTCGGGGGGGGCAAAGTCTGAGGTTCCTGCCGGATGGTTTTCCCGCTAGTGTTCCGTCTCTGAGGTTCGTTGCATTCGCGGGACGTGCGTTTGGCCTGCTGAGGCGCCCGAAGCGCAGGTCCTTCGACTCCTTTTCCCTTCACTATGCTCAAGGTCCAGCCGCTCAGGATGACAGCTTTTATGAAATGAAGATTGGAGACAGGACACCAGGTCTCTGACCGCCTGATCTCGTTCTTTGAGGGTTGTGCTTTCCCACCCATTCGCAAGGAAGAAGCGAATGGATGATTGCATGACAGCGTCGGCTCCCTCGACCTGAGTAAACTGGTTGCGGCTAAACGACCACGAAGCTCGGGAGGAAAGGAGCCGAGCATGATGATTATAGGCTGTGATTTTCATCCGCGGTTTCAACAGATCTCCTTTTTGCTGGAGGAGACCGGCGAGTGCGGGCAGCGGCGCTTGATGCACACGGCGGAGGCGGAACAGTACTATCGCTCGCTCTGCGGGACGAGGGTGCGAGTTGGCATCGAGGCCACGGGGAGCTATGGCTGGTTTCGACGCTTGCTGAGCGAACTGGGCCATGAGCTTCTGGTGGGCGATGCAACCCAGATTCGCGCCTCGAACCCGCGCAGGCAGAAGACCGACAAGCGGGATGCGGAGCATATTCTGGGTTTGCTGGTGGCGGATCGTTTTCCCGCCATCTGGCAGCCGCCGGCAGAGAACGAACAACTGCGGCAACTGCTGTTGCATCGCAGTCGCCTGGTCAGGTTGCGCACGCGGGTGACCAACCAGTTGGATGGGATGGCCAAGAACGAAGGGTTATTGGTTCCTGGCGGGTGGAGCGGGAAGCGTCGCAAGGCCATCGAAGCATTACCGCTGCCGGGCTGGTATGGCGAGCGGCGCAAGGATCTGCTGGCCCTGCTGGACCGGCTTGAGGAACGGATTGCGCCGTTGAACAAGGCGGTCAGCCAGGCTGCGGCCAACAACGCGGAGGCTTGCCTGCTGATGACGCATCCGGGCGTGGGTCCGGTGGTCTCGCTGGCCTATGTGCTGACGATCGGCAACTGGCAGCGCTTTCCGCGCGGCAAGCAGGTGGGCAGTTATCTGGGGCTGATTCCGTCTGAGGATTCCAGCTCCGACAAGCGCCGTCTGGGACACATCAGCAAGCAGGGCAACACGCTGTTGCGCTGGCTGCTGGTGGAGGCGGCGAGCACGGCGCAGAGGTACGACGCGAGCTGGCATCGGCAGTATCTGCGCCTGTCGATGACCAAGCATCACGGCGTGGCCAAGGTGGCGATTGCCCACAAGCTGGCGGTGAGGTTGTATTGGATGTTGCGCTCCGGGGAAGATTATCAGCACGTCAGGGAGCGCGGTTCGCATGCGAGGCAGTCCGAGTGCCCCGGTGGTCGCTCAGAAGCGGCCGATTGAATGATTGGACGCCTCGACTCTTTCCGCGAGGGGAGAGTTTGAACAGGAAATCATGGGGTAACTCCGACCCGAATACATGGTTGATGGAACCTCTAAGGTCCATCGAGAATGATTGGTTCAACACGCGAGCTTGGGTCGTTTATGCCGAAAGACGGATCTTTTTCAAATAGGAACGAATCTCAGAAAGAACGTCTGAGATTCGTTCCTGCTCCAATGGTGGGTTTGGGAAGGTCGGTGTCAAGGGTCGAGATGAACGCAAAGTACGGCGCCCTTGACACCGCCCTTCCCAAACAGACGCTACCCTATGCTCTTTTTACGGCCAAAGGCCCGGAAAAAAGCCTTGACAAAGCCGACACTGTCATACATGGGGCACGGACATGACACAGATTCATACGGTCGGAGCCCTAGTACCGCGTCTTGACGATTTCGTGCTTTCCCAGGTGCCCAAATGCGGGGGACCTCGGGCACCAAAGGGTTGCGGGGGGAACGGGAAAGAACCCTTGGCACCTGGGCCACCTGCCAAGCATCTGGCGGCGGTTGGCTAGAAAAGATGACAATGAGAGGGTGAAGACGCTGCGATTGGTAGTGGACCCGGCGCATTTGGAAACTGCCGAAGCTCAAGAGACGCTGGAGCGGGCGGCGGCAATCTTGCGTGGCGGGCGGGTTGGTGGCGCTGCCTACGGAAACGGTGTACGGGCTGGGCGCGAACGCGCTGGACGCGGCGGCGGTGGGGCGAATCTTCGCGGCCAAGCGGCGGCCGGCGTGGGATCCGGTGATTGTGCATATTGCCGGGCTAGACGGCGGCAGGGCGATGCTGGAGGGGCTGGTGGAGGAGGTTCCCGAGGCGGCGCGGCGGCTGATGGAGGCTTTCTGGCCGGGTCCGCTGACGCTGCTGCTGCAGACGGACCAAGGCGGTGCCGGACGCGGTGACGGCGGGGCGGCCGCTGGTGGGGGTGCGGATGCCGGCGCATCCGGTGGCGATGGAGCTGATCCGGCGGGCGGGGGTTCCGGTGGCCGCGCCCAGCGCGAATACCTTTGGGCGGATCAGCCCGACGACGGCAGCGCATGTGCTGGAAGATCTGGACGGCCGGATTGACGCGGTGATGGACGCCGGGCCGACCGAGCATGGGGTGGAGTCCACGGTGCTTGATGCTTGCCAGACTCCAATGGTGATTTACAGGCCGGGGGCGGTGACGGCGGAGCAGATTCGGGCAGTTGCCGGGGCGGTGGAGGTTTTCAGGGGCACGGGGCAGCTAGGGGAGACGCCCAGGGCGGCGCTGCCGTCGCCGGGGGTGGGACTGCGGCACTATGCGCCGCGGGCGCGGCTGGTGCTGGTGGAGGCTCCGCTGGCCGAGCTGGGCGCGCGGCTGGCCGAGGCGGCGCTGGGCTGGCCTGGGGAGCGGGTGGGGTTCATGCTGCCGGCGGAGGTTGCCGCGCCGGTTGAGGGCGCCGAGGCGTTCCGGTGGGGGCGTTGGGCTGCGCCGGAGGAGCTGGCGCGGGGGCTCTATGCGGGGTTGCGGACGCTGGATGCGCGGGGATGCGCGGTGATTCTGTGCCCCGTGCCGCCGGATAGGGGGATTGGCGCGGCGATTCGCGACCGGCTGGTCAAGGCAGGGGGTAGGGATTTGGGGTTAGGGAATAGGGAGTAGGGAGTAAGCGGTCGGCGAGCCGGCGGGGCGAATTGGATCTGCATTGAAGACCGCCGTTGCAGACAAGGGCGGCAAGTTAGCCCCGCTTCGCGGGGTTAGCGGGTTGGCAGGTTAGCGGGCGCTTGGGGATGCGGGCTGTAGCTCTCCATGCCGAATTCCCTATTCCAGGTTCCCTATTCCCTGACTCCTGTTCCCTACTCCCTACTCCCTACTCCCTGACCCATGTTCCCTGGTCACTGCTCTCTGCAACGCGGCCTTATTGCCCGGCGTCGCCTAGCTTGTACATGTACTTGATTGCGGATTTGTAGATTAGGGACTTCTGGCGGCCGCGGATCTTGATGGTGTTGCGGTCGTACCATTCGATGCAGCCTTCGATCTGTTCGCCATCCTCGAGGACTATGACCATGGGGACCTGCGATTGGATCTGTTTTTGCAAGTAAAAGAGCTCGGCCTGTCGCTGCGGAGCCTCATCGGCGGGAGGCTGGGCCGGAAAGCGGAAGGAAAGCGGCGCGGCGGCTTTGAGGCTGCGCGAAAGCGGCTGATGGGGCGCTGAGCCGTTCTTGTTGCGGACGGTGGGCAGAGTGGCTCGACTGCTCATGGGAAACAACCCTTCTGGAAAGCGCAGAACGCTAGGACGCCTCTGGCGATCGTGGGCCGGCATAGTATCCCGGCATCTCCGGATCATGGCGCGGCTCGAAAAAGCTTGAATGCAAAGGAACTTCTGCCCAGCCATCGCGGAGACACCGGATACAAGAGAACAAGGCTGAAAAGGCCCTTCCTGCACCGGAGCGGGAGCGATAACTGGGAATGCTTGTAGAGAGATGCCTGGGGCGGGGCTCTGGTTGCACTTCTTTTCGAATTGGGGGCGGGACCGGGCTGGTTGCGGAGTTCAGTACTAATTGCGTTCGAGGCTGACGGCCATGGCGTCGAGGGAGAGCGAGCGGAGGAGGTTGCGGCGCATGCCCTGCTCGACCTGGACCAGGGCGCGGGCGGCCGAGTCGATCCAGTCGATGCCGAGGCCCTGAGCCAGGCGGGCGAGTTCGGCTTCAAGGTCGAGGTTGCGGATGAGCTGGGGCGTTCCGGCGACGATCAGGAGCAGGTCTTCGATGAGGCTGCCCATGGCGCGGAGCAGGTTGATGGTCTTCTCCTGGCCGTCGGCGCCGGCGCGGTAGCTTTCGGTGGCGTGGAAGAGCTGCGAGTAGTCGGGCTCGCGCAGCGCGGTGCGAAGGAGGATGAGGGCATCCTGGCGGCTGGCGAGATAGACGTCGAGGTCGAGGGTGAGCGCGCGGCCCACGGCGCCCTCGGCCAGGCGAGCGGCAAGGGCGCGGTCAGCTGGCTTGAGCTGGGGGCGGCGCTGGGCGAGCAGAGTTTCGAGCTCGGCGGCGGGCATCGCGCCAAGGCGGTGAACGACGGCGCGGGAGCGGATGGTGGGCAGCATCTCCTGCGGGTTCTCGGTGAGCAGGATCAGCGACGTGTGCTCGGGGGGCTCTTCGAGAACCTTGAGCAGGCTGTTGGCCGCCTCTTTCATAAATGCCGAAGAGGTGAAGATGGTAAACGTGCGGGCGCGACTCGACCGGCGGGCGGTAGTAGGCGACGTGAATCGCCTGGCGGACCTGGCCCAGCTTGATGAGCAATTGCGGCGGGTCGGGCGGAACGATGAGCACGTCGGGGTGGGTCTGGATGAGGATGCGGGTCTCGCGCTTGTCGGTCTCGCGCAGGTCGTCGCGGGCGGCGACGGCCTCGGCCACCAGCGCTTCGAGGTTCGCAGAGAGTCGGCGATGCGCGCGCAGTTGCGGCAGACGCCGCAGAAGTCGGGCAGGCCGTCAGTCTCAGTGGGTTGCAGGCAGTTGACGGCCTTGGCCAGCATCAGGGCCAGCGTGTACTTGCCCGCCCCGCTGGGCCCGGCCAGGATGAGCGAGTGAGGGAAACGCCCCGCGCGGATGCTCTCGCGGAGATGGGTGACGGTCTTCGCGTTGCCGAGGAACTCCTGAAAGCCCACGGATTGAGTTTAGAGCATGGCGCGGGAAGCCTGAGGTTCGCGGCTTCCTACCCTTCAGACAGAATCGAATTGCAAGGAAGGCGCACGGAGCGTCTGGCCTGGCGCATCCCAGCCATTGGAATCCAGACCCGAGACACTCCAAAAAAAAATATGTCAAGAGTACTTGACAACTCTTGAGCGATTATGTAAAGTGTAATTGTCACTTAGTAAAGGAGACCAATCATGGAATGCGAGAACAGGAGTCTCGCCCAACGCCGCTACTTCATCCGCTTCCTTATCGCGATGTTGTTGTATTCCGTTTCACTCGCCGTGACGAGCATCGGATTTCACGAGTTTCATCCGACCGGCCTGTTTACGCCCTGGCCGTTCTTCCCGCGCTGCCCATTATGGCTGTCATGGTCGTCGTCTGCCAGTACCTGCGCGAGGAGAAGGACGAGTTCATTCGCACCTCTGTGCTGGAGTCCATGCTGTGGGGCATTGGGCCGACGATGGCCGTAACCACCGTTTGGGGAGCGCTGGAGAAGTTCGCGCATGTCCGGCGCCTGGACATGTTTCTGGTTTACCCCATTTACTGCATCTTCTGGATCCACGCCGCATTGATGGTCAGGCGCAAGTACCGATGAAAAACGGCTGCGTTCGCCGCGAGCGGAAGGAATCCGATTTCAGGCCGACGCTAACAAGACAGTTCTCACAAGTAAAAAGGAGGTTCAGAACGCATGTACCGCATCCACATCTATACGCTGTTTGTTATCGTCGTTGCGGCCGGTTGCCTGGCGATTTACTGGGCTTCCAGGCTGTTGGCTCCTTTGAGCAAGGCCATACAGAACCGTATTGGAATCGTGTCGGCTGGCCTTTGCGCGCTTGCCCTCGCGTTTCGCCACACGAGCCTCGCAGCCAGCAATTGTCTTGTTCTTTCGCTGGCGCTGGTCGCGGGAATGCTCATGAGCCGCACGATCCGCTCCATGGGAGCACTAAAGACCTTCCTGATTGTCGCCTCAGTCGCCGATCTGGTCTCTACACAGTTGGGACCGACGAAGTGGTTCCTCGAACAGGCTCAGAACCCGCAGCACCTCGGTCAGTTGCACGGAGTTGCGATCCTTCAGTATCTGGCATTGTCCATTTGGCTGAAGGGGTATCTTGTGCCGGTCATCGGCTTCGGCGACCTGTTGTTTTTCACCGTCTGCGCTTTTGCGACGAGCCGCTTTGGCTGGCCAGAAGTCGCTGTATTCGCCGTGCCGCTCGCGGGAATTCTGGCGGCGCTGGGGCTGGCCCTCGTGTTTAACCGCCCGATGCCGGCGATACCGTTCATCGCCGGGGCTGTCATCGGATACGCCTACGCTGCATCGCTCTGCGAGCGCTTGCCCGCGAAGAGTTCGGCATTGAAACCGGACCATTGCGCCCTCTAACAAAACGAATCATAACCGTTCCATTTGTCCTGGAGACCAAACATGACTTCCGCAACCAACAATCCCGCCGCCCGCCGCTATATGTGGCGCTTTGCCGTAACGATGCTGCTCTACGCGCTGTTCCTTGTGCTGGCCGTATGGGCGTTTGTTCACCATCACCCTTCCGGCCCATTAGCCTGGCTGCTGGCCGCCCTTCCGGCGCTGGCCATTATCGGGCAAATTGCGGCCTTCGGCGTGTACCTGCGCGAGGAGAAGGACGAGTTCCAGGTTGCTTTAGGAGTCCAGTCGATGCTCTGGGGCATTGGAGGAACGCTCGCCGTGACGGTGACGTGGGGATTTCTGGAGAACTTTCTCAACCTCCGGCACCTGGATCTGATTCTGGTTTACCCGCTCTTCTGCGCCCTGAGCGGCATCGCGTTTGGGCTGCTCTGTTTGAGGTACAAATGAAAAACCGCCTGCGTGTTCTTCGCGCTGAGAGGGAGTGGTCGCAGGCCGACCTAGCCCAGCGGCTGGAGGTTTCGCGCCAGTCGGTGAATGCCATCGAGACGGGGAAGTTTGACCCCAGCCTTCCCCTGGCCTTCAAGCTGGCCCGGCTGTTTGGGACCACGATTGAAGCGATCTTTTCGGATGAGGTCTAGCGTCTGTGGAAACCCAGGTTCCATCCGCCGCGACGGACGGGACCTGGGGCGCCCAGCCGCCGGCCAAAACAAAACGCTTTCTTTCCCGCACTTACCAGGAGGGTCGAAATGAATTCAAACCGCATCGCGCTCCGTTTCTCTTTCCCGATTCTGATGCTTTTCACTTTAGTGACAATGGCCGGCACCGCCCGCTGCCAGACGGCAGCGGCAAGCCCGAACCCGTCCCCGGTTGCGCCCACACGGTTTTCCGTGGTGGTGGAAGGACCGGCCGCCGGCAAGGCGCCGGACGTGATTCTGATCCCCGGCATGGCCAGTTCGCGTGAAGTGTACGCGGCGGAGGCCAAGCTGCTGACGCCAAACTACCGGCTTCATCTGATTCAGCTTGCGGGGTTTGCCGGGGAGCCTGCCGGACCCAATGCAGCCGGGCCGATTCTGGGACCGGTGGTGGAGCAGCTCCACCAGTACATTGTTGACAACCACCTTGAGCATTCGCCTGTGATTGGGCACTCGATGGGCGGGCTGCTGGCGCTGATGCTTGCGGATGCGCATCCGGGGGATGTGGGCAAGCTGCTGATTTTGGACACACTGCCGTTCTATGGGCTGGTGTTCAACCCAAATGCAACAGTGGAGATGCTGCGGCCGCAGGCGCAGGCGATGCACGATGGGCTCATCGCGATGCCCGCGGAGCAGTTTGCCGCCAGCCAGCCTTCCTTCTCCGCCCGGCTGGTTGCGTCCCCGTAGGGGCAAAAGGCGGTGACCGCCGGGTCGATTGCGTCGGACCGGACGGTTTTTGCAAACGCCATGCTGGAAGATCTGGGCACCGACCTGCGGCCGCGGCTGGCCGGGATCAAGACTCCCGTGACTGTTCTTTACCCCTACACTGCGGCGCAGGGAACGCAGAGCGAAGTGGCCGCGCTCTACACGGGTTCCTATGCGGGAATGCCCAACGTGCAGTTCACGCGCATCGACGGTTCGCTGCACTTCATCATGTACGACCAGCCGGCGGCCTTCCACGCGGCGGTAGCGAGCTTTCTTGGGACGGCGGCGCGCTGAGGGCCTTGCGCGGATCTCAGCTCCGGCCCTTCCGTTGGGACGATCTTGCGGAAGGGCCGGGGTGTATTCTCATTTGCGAAGAAGAATGCTGCCAGGCGCGGCACGAAAATGCGCCGCGGTGAAGCGGGGAGAGAAGCGCGAATGAAGTTGAATGCGGCAATCGTTTTGGCGTTATTGGGAGTTTGCGGCGGAGTTTATGCGCTGGCGCAGGGCGCGCCGGCCGAATTGCCGGGCAAGGGGCTGGCCCAGCACGACTTTGTGTATTCCGGCGAGTCGCACGACCGGTATATCTACATCGTGCGCGGCGGCAAGATTGTGTGGAGCTACACGGACCCGGCGGGCAAGGGCGAGATCAGCGACGCCGTGATGCTGTCGAACGGGAACATTCTCTTCGCGCACCAGGCCGGCGTGACCGAGATTACGCCGGAGAAGAAGGTGATTTGGAACTACGACGCTCCGGCGGGCCACGAGGTGCATACCGCTGTGCCCATCGGCAAGGACCGCGTGCTGTACATCCAGAACGGCGACCCGGCGCTGCTGCGGGTGGTGAACATTGTTACCGGCGCCACGGAGAAAGAGCTTGTGCTCAAGACCAAGCAGCCGCCCAGCACGCATGGGCAGTTCCGGCACGCGCGGCTGACCGCGCAGGGCACGCTGCTGGTGGCGCACATGGACCTGGGCAAAGTGGTGGAGTACGACTCCAACGGCAATGAGCTATGGTCGTTTCCGGGCAACGGCGTGTGGGGCGTGGAGCAACTGAAGAACGGCAATGTGCTGATTACCGACCGCGAGGGCGTGCGCGAGGTTACGCGGCGCGGCGATGCGGTGTGGAGCTGGAGCCCGGCCGACGCGCCCGGCTACAAGTTCGCCAACCTGCAACAGGCGTGGCGGCTGCCAAATGGAAACACGGTCATCAACAACTGGGTAAACGAATGGAATGTCGCGCCCAAGGATATGGTGGGGACGCTACAGGCCATCGAGGTCACGCCGGTCAAGCAGGTAGTGTGGGCGCTTGCATCGTGGACTGAGCCCGCGAAGCTGGGACCGGCGACGACGATCCAGTTCCTGGATGAGCCTTCGGTCCCGGAGGATGCGCGCTTCGGAGAGATCAAGTAGAGGCGAGCTCTTCGGTCCCGGATTCCAGGGTGTCTTCACAAGCGAATCACGCCACGGAATTGGAGCCTATCCTGCGGCCGAGCTTTGGCAGAGGAGCGCGGCCCATTGGCGCACTGAGTTGGCGCCGAGGGGCTGTCCGTTGGCCTCGCCGGCGGCCAGTTGCACGGCCAGGTTGCCGATGGTGGAACTCTCCGTTTGACCGATTTCGACGGGCAGGCCGGTAGCCTTGGCGGTGAGCTCTGTGAGCAGCTTGTTGCGGCTGGCGCCGCCCAGAATGTGGATGCGCTCCAGCTTGCGGCCGAGCATCTGCTCCAGGCTGGATAGCGCCGAGGCATAGCGGGCAGCGAGGCTCTCGAAGATGACGCGGGCAAAGACGGGCTCGTTGCCGGCAACATCGGGAATGGTGGCCCAGCGGCGGCGCCATAACTGATGATTGATGCGCTCAGGCATATCGGAGTCAAGCAGCAGGGGCTCGGCATCCACGTTGATGACGCCGGGAAAGCTGGAGTCGGCGGCACGGGCGATCAGATCTTCGATCTCCCAGGGGCGGCCGTCGGCCTTCCAGGCATCCATGCACTGCTTGAGCAGCCACATGCCGTTGACCAGAGTGTGAAAGCAGAGCTGCCCTGTGGCCGCGCCGAGGTTCGTGTAGCGGGCGTCGAAGGCTTCGTGGGTGGTGACGGGTGCGTTGGTGAGCGTGCCCACCAGCGACCAGGTTCCAGAGCAGATATATGCCGTGGAATCGAGGCTGGTGGGAATGCCGGCGATGGCGGCGGCGGTGTCGTGGCAGGCGGTGGCTACAATCTGCGTCTCGCGGAAGGCGTCGAGCGCGGCCAGGGGGCCCCGCAAACGGCCAAGAATAGCGCCGGAGTGGATGATCGGCGGAGCGGCCTCAATGGGAAGATCGAGCAGACTGAAGAGCTCCCGGTCCCAGTCGCCGGTCTTGAGATCGACGAGGCCGGTGTGTGTGGCGTTGGTGTACTCAGCGGCGCGGCGGCCGCCGAGCCAGTAGAGGACGTACTCCGGCAGCATCACCCAGGGAGCATTGGCGTCCACGTGGTCTTTGGGGTCGGCCATCAGTTGGTAGACGGTGTTAATCCGGTGGGGAAGCACGCCTGTTCGCTCAAAGAGCTTTCGCGGCGACAGAATGGCGTCAGCCGCGTCCTTGGCGGGGACAGTGCGCTCGTCGCGGTAGCAGAAGGGCTCTCGCAGGAGCCGGCCGTCCGGGGCCAGGCGCGCGTAGTCCACCGACCAGCCATCGACGGAGACGGAGGCGATGCCCTCGGGCGCCAGTTCCGCGGCCTTGCGGAGGCCAACTTCGAGACCGGCAAGAATGCTCTCGATGGGCCAGTGCAGCGACATGCCGCGATGGACGGGACCGTTGGGAATGCGATGGATGAGGTCGATTGCTGGAGTTGCATCCCTCCAGCGGAGCAGCGAGACGCGGCAGCTTTCTGCGCCTAGATCGATGGCTATTCGTGCAGGTTCTTGCATGGGTACAGTATCGGCTCCCTTGGAATTCTACCTAGTACCGCGTCTTGACGATTTCGTTCTTTCCCAGGTCCCAAACGCGAGGGACCTGGGGCGCCCAGGGTTTCTGCTCGCATCAAGAAATCTCATGGACGCTGCGCTCATACCGCTTCGGCAAGACCGCTGCCGACGCAAATAGGGTGGCCCGTTGCGCGGCCCTTTGCCCCGAGCGGGTTCTCACAGAGGATAACGCACTTGCCGAGCGCGGCGCGAACGCGGCCGGCCGGTTCCCGGTCGTCTATAATGGCAGTGAATCGCTTAGAGCGAGAATTGCGCATCCGCGGGGATGCTTGCCGAGCGCAGCCGAGCCGGAAGCGGGCTGAAGTGGCCCGAGGCTGGCCAGGCAGAGACCGCCGCAACGCGCATAGAGAGTTGAAGGTTCAAGTCCATCCATGATTCGTTTCCTGCAGACAGACAATCGCATGACCAAGGCGCTTCTGGTGGTCATCATCGGCGCCGCCTCGGTCTCCATGGTGGTGTACCTGATTCCCGGCCTTACCGGCGCGGGAACTGCATCCGCCAATACCTATGCCGTGATCTATCCCCACTGGTACAGCAAGCTCCTTTCCTCGGGCGTCGAGGTGACCCAGGAGCAGGTTGAGAAGGCTGCCCGCCAGCAGATGAGCCAGCAGCGCTATCCCGACAACCCGATGATTCTGGGTTTGTTCGAGAAGCGCGTGGGGCAGCAGATGGTGCAGAAGCAGGTGTTGCTGGCTGAGGCCGAGAAGCTGGGCATCCACGCCACCAACGACGATGTGATCCAGTTCCTGCACAAAGGCCAGTTTGGGCAGTACATCTTCCCTAACGGCCAGTTCATCGGCACCGAAAGGTACACGGCCCTCATCAACAATCAGTTCAACCTGTCCGTTGCCGAGTTTGAAGACGATATCATGACGAACATCGTTCTCCATCGGCTACAGACGCTGATTGCGGCCGGGATCACGGTGAACGACCAGGAGATCCGCGAAAACTACCGCACGAGCCACATCAAGATCAAATTCGACTACGCGGTCATCTCCATCGACGATCTGCGCAAGCAGATCGATCCTCCCGACAGCCAGTTGGCCGATTTCTTCAAGAAGAATGCCGCGCGCTACGCCACGGCGGTACCGGAGCAGCGCCAGATCACCTACTTTGCCTTTACGCCCAACCAGATTCCAGGCGGGATTCCGCCGCCCAGCGAGCAGGAGATTCAGCAGTACTTCAACAAGCACAAGGCCGATTACTCGGTTCAGGAGCAGGCGCGGTCGCGGCACATTCTAATCAAAGTGGCTGCCGGCGCCGACGCCCAGACAGATGCCGCGGCCAAGGCCAAGGCCGAGGGAATTCTGAAGCAGATTCAGGGCGGCGCGAACTTTGCCGAACTGGCCAAGAAGTACTCCGACGATGCCAGCAAGGACGAAGGCGGAGAGCTCGGATTCTACCGGCGCAACGCGACGGTGCCGGAGTTCGAGAAGGCCCTCTTCAGCCAGAAGATTGGCGACACGCAGATTGTGAAGAGCCAGTATGGCTACCACATTCTGCAGGTGGAAGAGCGCCAGACGGCCCACTCCGAATCGCTCAACGAGGTGCAGCCCACCATTGTGGCCACGCTGATGCGCCAGCATGTTGCCGAGGCCGAAGTGAATTACGCTCAGCTTCTGGCCTCTGAAGCGCTGAAGAACGGCCTGGAGAAGACCGCGGCGGCGCACCACCTGGAGTTGGTGACCACGCCGCCGGTCGGCAGCCAAGGGGTGATTGCCGCGCTGCCCAACGGGTCGCAGATAGTCGGAAAGGCCTTCCAATCCAAACAGGGCGATCCGCCGCAAGCGGCGCCGACCGGCGAGGGCTACGCGGTCTTCCAGGTTACGGGGATCGCCGCGGCCCACGCGCCGAACTTCGACGACTGGAAGAGCCACATTCTGGACGACTACCGCGAGCAGGTACTGCCTCCGCTGCTGAGCTTGAAGACCAAGCAACTGGCGGATAAAGCCAAGCAATATAACGATCTGGCCAAGGCCGCCAAAGAAGAGAACGCGACCCTGAAGAGCAGCGACCTGGTGAGTTCCTCCGATCAGGTGCCCGACCTGGGCCAGGTGGCGCAGGTTGCTCCGCAGCTCTTCGACCTCTCGGTGGGCCAGATCAGCGGACCCATCGACGCGCAGCGGACCGGCGTGGTGGCCAAGCTGGTGGACAAGCAAGAGGCCACCGCCGACGAAATTGCCAAGAACTTCGATCAGATGCGCGAACAGATACTGGAACAGCGCCGCTCGGAGGCATTCAGCGTCTTCCTCAGCGGGGCTGTGCAAGACTACAACAAGCATGGCCGCATCCGGGTGAACGCCAAGGCGCAGGTGCCTGATATTCCAGGGGCGTAGGCCAGCCGGGAAACCGAACAAGACAATAAGGAGGCCCGCATCCCGATAAGGACGCGGGCCTTCTTGTTCCTGGCGAGCCAGCTAGCTGGAGTAGTCGGCGTTGATGTGGATGTATCCGTGGGTCAGGTCTGTAGTCCAGAAGATGCAGGAGCCCGATCCCTGATGGAGATCGATGGAGATGGAGAATTCCGGCTGCGAAATGTAGGCGTGGGCGGCGGCTTCATCGTACGCCGTGGCGCGGCTGCCGTCACGGCAAATGGGCAGGCAGCCGAAGTGAATGTCGATGCGATCGGGGTCGACTCGAGCTTGCGAGTTGCCGATGGCGGCGACCAGACGTCCCCAGTTGGGGTCGCAGCCGGCCCAGGCGGTTTTTACCAAGGGCGAGTGGGCGATGGCCTTGGCTATCTTGAGGGCGTCGGCGTCGCTGGCCGTGCCTTCAATGTGCAATTCGATGACGTGGGAGATGCCTTCGCCATCGGCGACGACCTGGCGGGCGAGCGACGAACAGACCTGGGTTAGCGCGGCGGCGAAGGGTGCGTTTCCCGGGCCAATGGAGACGCCGCTGGCTCCCGAGGCGAGCAGCAGGACGGTGTCGTTCGTGGATGTGTCGCCATCTACGGAGATGCGATTGAAGCTGACCTCGACGGCCTGGCGGAGGTAGCCGTCCAGCACGGCGGGCTCGACGGCAGCGTCGGTGAGCACGTAGACGAGCATGGTCGCGTGAGGGATCAACTGCGGGTGAATCATGCCGGCGCCTTTGCAGAAGGCGGCAATGCGGACCTCCTGGCTGGTTCCGTCGGGGCCGGCAATGTCGAAGCGGGCGAAGGCGGTCTTTTCCACGGTGTCGGTGGTAAGGATGGCCTCGGCCGCCTGCTGGAAGCGGTCGAACCCCGCGCCCAGCGATGCGACCAGTGCGGGCAGGACGGCGATCAGCTTTTCGGCCGGCAGCGGGACTCCGATGATGCCGGTGGAGGAGGGAAAGACCTCTTCGGGCAGGCATTGAAGGAGCTGGGCGGCGGCGGCGCAGGTGGCGCGAGCGGCAGCCAGGCCAGGTTTCCCGGCGGCGCAGTTGGCGTTCCCGGCGTTGATGGCGACAACGCGCACGCGGCTCCCTGTCGATCGCAGATGCTGCTTGTCCACAATCAATGGGGCGGCGATGACCACGTTGGCGGTGAAGAGGGCCGCGGCACTGGCCGGAGCATCGGCCACGATGAGGGCAAAGTCGGTGCGGCCGCTCTTCTTGAGGCCGGCCTTGACAGCCCCAAAGCGAAAGCCGCGGGGGATGACGCATTGGGAGAATCCGTTGGAATCGGTGTCGGCGATGTGCATGGTAGTCAACCCATTTAATCTAGCAGGTGGAAGGGGGTGGGATGGCGGAGAACGGCGCGGATGCGGAAGAGATTTCCGCGGAGGACCGGTTTCTCGAGCTGCGGCAGGTGAATGTGGCGCGCGGGGAGCGGGTGGTGCTGCACGAAGTGAACCTGACCATCCGCGCCGGGGAGCACGTGGCAATCCTGGGGCCGAACGGGTGTGGCAAATCCACGCTGATCCTGACCATGACCTGCCAGCTCTACCCCATCGTCCAGCCGGGGATGACGGTGCGGATCTTCGGGCGAGAGCGGTGGGATCTGACCCAGCTGCGCAAGCAGTTTGGGGTGGTGGCGGCTGGGCTACAGGGGGAGTTACCGGGGGAGCGGACGGCTGTGACCACAGGCCTGGACGCAGTGATTGCAGGGTTCTTTTCGGCCTCGACGCTGTGGCCCAATCTGCACGTGACCAAAGAGATGCGGGAGCGGGCGGCAGAGGCACTGGAACGGATGGAGGCGCTCGACCTTGCGGAACGGCTGGTGGGCGAGATGTCTGCCGGCGAGAAGCGGCGAATCCTGATTGCGCGGGCGCTTGTGCATCGGCCCCGGCAACTGCTGCTGGACGAGCCCTCGAACGCGCTGGACCTGGCGGCGCAGCGGGAGCTGCGCGAGACGCTGCGGCGGCTGGCTCAGGAGGGGACCGGGCTGGTGCTGGTGACCCACCATCTGGGCGACATTCTGCCGGAGATCGAGCGGGTGATCCTGATGCGGGAAGGGCGGATCGTGGGCGACGGACCGCGCGCGGAGTTGCTGACAGAAGCCAGACTGAGCGAGCTGTTCCAGACGCCGGTGCGGATTGGGCGGGATGAGGAGTGGCTGCATAGCTGGTGAAGAGAGAGATCAGGGGTCAGGGGTCAGAGATCAGGAACTGGCCAATCGGAGTATGCAGGTTTGGCACTCCGCTTGGAAATGATGCGATAGTTGCAGAAACTCTTGTTGACGCCGCGTGAATGGGGGATTACATTAACGGAACACGGGAAAGGAGGTAGATCCAAAAGATGCAGAAAGACTCTTTCATTTGTTTCGTACGTGAGGTGACTGAGGCCTAGGGCATCGCGCCCCATGCCCCAACGTTGCTCCGGCGGAGAGGATTCTACCCGCACAGGATGCTACTGCTTTTTCACACGCAATGCAGCCCTCGATTCGATATGCCAGACGGCGATTCTTCCATTTGTGCGATGCATCTGGTTGCCAGGGAGCCCGCCTTAGCGGATTTCGTCCTATGAGCGGTCGCGGAGAGGCAAGAATGCGGAAGTGAAGATGCTTGGGCACTCGCGGAAGCGCGATGGCCTTAGTCCAATACCCACAGATCACCGGCGACGGCCTGGGCAGCGCGCCCAGGCCGCCGTTGCGTTTGCGGGGCATTTCCGGGATCTTCGCGCTTCGCAGGGGCGCAAGCATCGGAAGACCGCCGTCCCTCCGGGACTCCGAATGAATTGTTGGTTTCGCCAACTCCACGCTGAAGCGCGGGGCTAACAACCCAATCGCCTACGGCGCGGGTGACCCGCCGCTGTCGGCATGGAACTGCGCGGGCGACGGATCGCTGCCGGCATGGAGCGCTTCTACATAGGTTCCTTTGAGGGTCCACCTACCATAAAGCCTGCGGCTCCGCCGGGGGGTACTTGCTTCCGCCCAGCCAGAAGAGCCGCCGCCACAACCGCTTGCCCGTAACTCAGCCCTCCATCTCCGGGGCTGATGCGGCGATGCTGAAAGACCTCGAACCCTTCCTCTTCCAATCCTGTACGCAGAAGCCGCGCCAGCCGCCGGTTGTGAATGCAGCCGCCGCTGAGCACAACCCGATCAACACCCGTGGCCGCGCGCGCCAGAACCGCCGCCCGCACAAATCCCGCAGCCACTCCGGCATGAAACCGCGCCGCAATCCGCGCCTTGCTTACTCCGCGCCGCAAATCCTCGATCAACGCCCGCCAGAGCGGCCCCGCGCCGATCCTCACCGGCTGGCGCGCGGCCCAATCCCCGCCTGCGATCTCCATCTCGTAGCTCTGCCGATCGGCCTCGCCGGTCTCATCGACCGCCAGGCCCTCCAACTCGATCGCCGCCTGCGCCTCGTAATCCACTATTCGCCGCCCAAGCACAACCGCCGCCACGGCATCGAAGAGCCTGCCCAAACTGGAGGTCAGCGGCGCATTCACGCCGCGCTCCATCATGCGGCGCAGCACCCGCGCCTCTTCCGGCTTTGCGCCCGCAAGGTCCAATACCGTGCCGGACTCAAGATCGAAACCAGCCCCGAACAAATGCCCCAGGGCCATCCGCCAGGGCTCTCGGATAGCCGCCTCGCCGCCCGGCATGGGGACATATTCGAGGTGCGCGAAGCGCTCAAAGCCGTCAAGCCTCGATAACAGCACTTCCCCGCCCCAGATCCGGCCGTCCGCGCCGTAGCCGGTGCCGTCGAGAGCCAGGCCAATCGCCTCTCCCGTGAGTCCATGCTCGGCCATGCATCCGGCAACATGCGCGTGGTGGTGCTGGACGGCGATCGTCGGCAATCCCCGCGCCGCCGCCCACTCCTTCGCCCAGCCGGTGGACAGGTATCCCGGATGCAGATCATGCACAACGGCCTCCGGCTCAATCTCGAAGGTACGCATCAGGTGATCGAGCGACTCGGTGAAGAACTCCAGACCCGTCAGATTTTCCAGATCGCCTAAGTGCTGGCTCTGGTAGACAAACCGCCCACGCGCCAGCGCAAAGACGTTCCTCAGATGCCCGCCGACGGCCAGCAGCGGAGGCGCCTCCAGTTGCAAGGCGGCTGGCAACTCGACCCCCAGCGGCACAAATCCCCGCGCCTTGCGAATCAACTGCGGCGCTCCATCTACGACTGCGGCCACCGAATCGTCGCAACGCTGGAGGATCTCCCGGTCGTGCATCAGGAAGGCGTCCGCAATCGCGCCCAGCCGCGCCCGCGCCTCATCGTTGTCGATGGCGATAGGCTCCTCGCTCAGGTTGGCGGAGGTCATCACAAGCGCCCGCACGCGCCGGTCGGCAAAGAGAAGATGCTGTAGAGGCGCATAGGGCAGAAAGACCCCCAGCCAGGGAATTCCCGGCGCAACTCCGGCCGCAATTCCGCAACCGTTTCGCTTGCGCGCGAGCACAATAGGCCGCGCCGAGGTGGCGAGCAGCGACTCTTCTTCAGTCGTCAGCGCGCACACCTCCCGCGCCGCCGCCAGATCCCGCACCATCACCGCCAACGGCTTTCCATAGCGGCGCTTGCGCTCCCTCAGCCGCATCAAGGCCGCCTCGCTGGTGGCGTCGACGCAGAGGTGAAAGCCGCCGATGCCCTTGATGGCCACAATCTGCCCTGCCATTAACAGATCGATAGCTCGATCCACGGCGTCGAAAGCCGTGGCATTTTGAAAAATGCTCTCAAGAGAACATCCCTCAGGGGCTAAAGCCCGCCGCTTATTTTCAGCCATTTGCGGCACGACTGAAGTCGTGCCCTGATACAAGACGCTTCCTGAGCAGAGTTCTTCAGCAGGCTGGGAAGTGATTTGCTGACAAGATCCATGTCCGGTCGCATCCAATCCGGGATCTGTGCACTCCAGCCACACCCGAGGGCCGCAGTCCCAGCAGGCATTGGGCTGGGCATGGAAGCGCCGGTTCAGCGGATCGTCGTACTCTGCCTGGCACGCCGCGCACATCTTGAAGCGCGCCATCGAGGTCTGCGGGCGGTCGTAGGGAATCCGCCGCGTGATGGTGAAGCGCGGCCCGCAGTTCGTGCAGTTCAGGAAGGGATAGCGGTAGCGCCGGTCGGCGGGGTCAAGCAACTCCCGCAAACAATTCGGACAGGTGGCCGCATCGGCGGGAATCCCCGTGCTCACGCGGCCCAGCACCTCGCTGGCCACAATACGGAAGCCCGCTTCGCCGATCACGGCGGCCTCACGCACGGCAACGGAATCGATCCGCGCCAGCGGAGGAGCCTCGGCGCGCAGCCGCGCCAGAAACGCATCCAGGCGCTCAGACAGTCCCTCGATCTCGATGGTCACCCCGTCGGTATCGTTGCCGATGAAGCCCGCCAGCCCCTCTTCCAGCGCCAGCCGGTAGACAAACGGACGAAAGCCCACCCCCTGCACGACTCCGCGGACTAGCATGCCCCGCCTAAGCGGCACCACTTCGCGCGGTTCTTGTTTTGGTTGGGATTCTTCAGTCAAAGGAGCCTCTTGCAAAACTGCCTTCACGATATGATTTGCGTCAGGGCACGACCTCAGTCGTGCCGCAAATGGTCCGTCTGGACTTCGGCTTTAGCCGCTCCGGAATTGCAAATTACTGAAAACAAGAACGCAGGGGCTAAAGCCCAACATGATTTTGTTGCTCTTCCGGCACGACTGAAGTCGTGCCCTGACACGTTTTGCGGTTTCAAGCGAATCCTGCAAGAGGCTCAAAGCCACGCCTCGCGCCGCAGACAAGCATAGCGCATGATCGCCGATCCGCCCTGCCGGCCTCAACATCCGGCTGCGACTGGACGTTTTTGGCTGGGGAGCCGGTTTTCGGCTTGGTGGTCATAGAACCAGAGCTCGAATATCTGAATGCCCTGGATGCTCAATGAGCGCTTTGGCGATTTTGCTCCAACAGAGAGCAGAGCAATTGCTAGCGCCGTGCAAACTACTAAAAACACAGTATTTCTGCACATTGGTCCTTTACTTTATGTGTTCCAAATGGATTAAACCAGGACAATCGAAAGGTATAATTTTCTCAACATGCCGATGCCGCTACTCACTCGCCGAAGCGTCCTCAGATCAATAGCAGCCGCCGCACCTGTAGTCGCAATTCCCAGAGCGCTCTTGTCCTCGGGAGCCAATCCGCATCGCATTGCTCCCGGTCCATTCCAGCCCACATGGGACTCGCTCACCGCCGGATACCAGACTCCTGAGTGGTTCCGCGACGCTAAATTCGGCATCTGGTCCTGCTGGGGGCCGGAGTCGATGCCAGAGCAAGGCGACTGGTACACGCGGAACCTGTATCTCCAGGGTTCCAGACAGAACAAGTTCCACGTCGCCAACTATGGACACCCCTCGAAGTTCGGGGCCGTCGAGCTGAACGGCACTTGGAGGGCCGAACGCTGGCAGCCGGAACATCTGATGGACCTGTTCGTTTCTGCCGGGGCAAAGTATTTTGTCGCACTGGCACAGCACCATGACAACTTCGACATCTACAACTCGCGCTTTCATGAGTGGAACTCGGTTCGGGTAGGCCCAAAACGCGACATCATGGCGGTTTGGGCCAAGGAGGCGCGCAAGCGGGGATTGCGTTTCGGCGTCTCCAACCACGGCGCACATGCCTGGCACTGGCTTCAGGTCGCGTACGACTACGATCCCGAAGGACCCATGCAAGGCGTCCGTTACGACGCCTATACCCTCACCAAGGCAGACGGTAAAGGCAAGTGGTGGGACGGCCTCGATCCACAGAAGCTATACACCGGACGCAATATCGTGATGCCGGATGGCTTCACTACTGTAGCCACGGCCAACCAATGGCATGAAGCCAATGACCGCCCTTGGAACGAAGGCGTCCCAACCATGGATACCGCCTTCGCCGAGAACTGGTTCCTGCGCTGCCAGGACCTCGTCGATACCTATGACGCCGACATGCTCTACTTCGACGATAGCGAGCTGCCGCTCGGCCAGTATGGCATCGACATCGTCACCCACTACTACAACTCCAGCGTGCGCAAACACGGCAAGGTGGATGTGGTCGTCACCGCGAAGGACATCAAACCCGAACATGTCGGCTCAGTCACCCTGGATATAGAACGCGGCAAGGCCAACGGAATCCTCGCCCAACCCTGGCAGACCGATACCTGCATCGGCAACTGGTATTACGAACGCTCGCTGCTCGATTCCCACAAGTACAAGACCCCCACCTTCGTCATTCACTCGCTCATCGACATCGTCAGCCGCAACGGGAATCTACTGCTCAGCATTCCCCTTCGCGGCGATGGCACCCTCGATGAGGATGAGCACGCATTCCTAACCGGGCTTGCCTCGTGGATGCAGGTGCATGGCAGTGCGATCTACGGCACCCGCCCGTTCAGCGTCTTTGGCGAGGGACCGCCCGATGCTGCCGCCGCTGGGACCTTCAACGAAACGAAACAGCGCCCCTATACCACCGAAGACATTCGCTTCGTCGCCAAAGGCGATATCATTTACGCATTCGCCTTCATCTGGCCAAACGGCGGCAAGCTGCACATTAAGACTTTCGCCAGGGGATCCGGTGCCCTCCCGCAGCCAGTTCGGCGCGTGGAGTTGTTCGGCGCGGGGCGAATCGCCTTCGATCAGGATGGCAGCGGCCTGCATCTCACCCTCCCCGCCAACCCGCCCAACCCCCACGCCTACGCCTTCACCATCCATTCCTGATGAGGCGCTCCCCGCCTGAAGGATCTTACAAAGACCGGCAGCGTTGTGCTGCCAGAAGCAACTCCCGCTTCTTCAAGACGTGCCGCCCCCGAGCCGTAATTCGGCTGGAGGCAGGCTGTGGAAGTGCTCGCCATTTCTCAAGGCAATCTTGGCGTCATTGGCGATTACCTCATCTTCTCCTGGACGCTGGAGAAAGAGAAGGTCCCCGAGCGGGATTCCAGCACGTTGCTAGAGGTGTTCTCCAGTCTGTACATGGTGTTCGAACTCAAATTGCTTCTTGTTGATGAAGATGTGGATTCGATGTTCTGAGTGTATGGCACCCTCCTTTATTGGTTGTGCGGGTCGGATCATCCGTCTCACAGAACCAACTCTAGCGTGCCCCCGAGCGAATATCAGTTAGGGCGTTGTTACTTCTTATCGGGGATAGGCAGAACGGAAATCTAACTCATCGCTTTGACCTGAGCTGTCCCTACGACTTTGCGGGTGCATTGGCTCTTCTGTGGTCGAAAAACTTCCGGGGCGGATGCAGGCTTCTGTAGACCAATCCTACCGTGAACTTCCAAACTGTCGCGAACAGCCCAATGCGCTCATCGAACCGGATTACGAGCGTCTTGTTGGCTCTCGTCGCATTTGTCGCCTACTCAGAAACTGAACCATTACCCGCCTTTCCAAGCGTAACCGTCCAAGGGATGAGAGGCCTTACTCTGGAAGAGGGGCCAACGGGAGAGCTTCAGCATGGTGAACTCCAGGAAATGGGCTGTGGCGAGAGCGGCGGTGGCTGCTTGCTTTCTCGCGTGCCTGGGAATCGTTCCCGCCCCCGCGCAGCAGCCCGACGATGCCTCGGTCATTCAGCGGGTTGACGCGGCGGTGAAGGCTAGGATCGACCACGTTGCGGGCTACACCGTCACCGAGCACTACGCCGTCTACCGGGGCAAGGACGAGACCAATCCCGCGGCTGAAATGACGGTGAGAACCGAGTACAAGGCCGAGACAGGCAAGAGTTACACCATCCTCTCCCAATCCGGGTCCGGGCTGATTCAAAAGTACGTGCTCGGTCCGCTGCTCGACCGCGAGAAGGAGATCAACCTGCCCGGCAACCGGGAGCACTCCTGGTTCACGTCAACCAATTACGAGATGAAGCTCAAGACAGGCGCCGTCGAGCGGCTGGACGAGAGGGATTGCCTTGCCCTGGCCATCGTCCCGAAGCACAAGGCGCCCAACATGATTGAAGGAACCCTTTGGGTGGACGCCAAGGACGGGGCGATCGTCAGGATCGAGGGAACCGCGTCGCAGAGCCCCTCCGTGTTCACCGGACCGGCGCAGGTGAGGCGGCGCTACGCCAATGTGAACGGCTATTCGATGGCTACCGATGCCCGAGCCACGTCGGACAGCTTCTTCCTCGGCCGGACGATTGTGACCATCGAGTACCGGGATTACCAGATCCAGCTTCGTGCTGGCCGGTAGGCCGGAACAATTGCGGAAACGTCGGTTGAGATCGCGAACAGGCTCGCACCGCCCCTGCGGGGCGGGTTCATTCTCCTGAAACCCTGGGAATGCGCCGAAGTTGGAATCTACCTCCCAGTAGGGGCGGCACGAACCCCAATCGCACTCTCGAACTCTGTTCATGCAATCGCCCTGGAGGCGCTTGGCACGTCACACGCTACCCGACCCGCCATGCACTAAAATGGATTCGCCTATGGACGCCATCGTAATTCCCGATTCCAGTCGCCGCTGGGACTGCCTCAGCCTGGGCGAAGTCATGCTCCGCCTCGATCCCGGCGAGAGCCGCATTCACACCGCACGCCACTTTCAGATGTGGGAGGGTGGCGGCGAATACAACGTTGCCCGCGGATTGCGCCGCTGCTTCGGCCTGCGCACGGCCGTCGCCACCGCGCTGGCCGATAACCCCGTCGGCCGGCTGGTCGAGGACTTCATCCTCCAGGGCGGTGTCGATACGGCGCTGCTCAAGTGGGTTCCCTACGACGGCGTGGGCCGCACAGTGCGCAATGGCCTCAACTTCACGGAGCGCGGCTACGGCGTGCGCGCGGCGGCAGGCTGCTCCGATCGCGGCCACACCGCCATCAGCCAGGTCAAGCCCGGCGACTTCGATTGGGAAGCGATCTTTGGCGCAGCCAATGGTTCCAGGTGGTTCCACACTGGCGGTATCTTTGCCGCGCTCTCCGCCTCCACGGCCGAAGTTGCTGTGGAAGCCATGGACGCCGCCCGCCGCCACGCGATTCCCGTCTCCTACGACCTGAACTACCGCGATTCGCTTTGGAAGTCCATTGGCGGCAAGGCCAAGGCCCAGGAGGTGAACCGCGAACTGGTCCGCAAGGTCGATCTGCTGCTGGGCAACGAGGAAGATTTCTCCGCGATGCTCGGCGTCAAGATCAAGGGTGTCAGCGAGGACTTCGCCGAGCTGCCCATCGCCGGTTACGAAGAGATGCTCCGCGAGGTAGCCGCGGCTTACCCCAACCTGAAGCTCATCGCCAGTACCCTGCGCACCGCACACACGGCCAGCCGCAACTCCTGGGGCGCTATCGCGCTTTACGAGGACCAGATCGTCCACGTGCCGCAGCGGGAGATCGACATTCTGGACCGCGTGGGCGGCGGAGACAGCTTCGCCTCCGGCCTAATCTACGGCCTGCTTGCCGGCAAGCCCATCGACTGGGCCGTCCGCTGCGGCGTGGCCCACGGCGCGCTGGCCATGACCACCCCCGGCGACACCAGCATGGCCACATTGGCCGAAGTCGAGCGCCTTATCAAAGGCGGCTCGGCGCGGATTGCCCGATAGCCCGGATCAAAGGATTGAGGAACTCATGCCCGAAACAACACAGGAAATCATCGAACGCGTCGGCCTTATTCCCGTCCTGCGCGCACACAATGCCGCCCAGGCTCACGCCATCGTCAAGGCCATGATCGCCGGCGGCGTGAACGTCGTAGAAGTCACCATGACCGTCCCCGGCGCGGTCGGCATTCTCAAGGAACTCAAGCGCGAATACGGCAGCGAGCTCCTGCTCGGCTCCGGCACCGTGACCACCGCAGACGAGGCCGAAGCCACCATCGAGGCCGGCGCGGAGTTTGTCGTTAGTCCCAGCTTTCATCCCGAGGTGGTCGCCAAGACCCGCGCCCTGGGCAAGGTCTCCATCCCCGGCGCGCTTACGCCCACCGAGGTCATCACCGCCTGGCGGGCCGGCGCGGACTACGTCAAGGTCTTTCCCTGCTCGGCCGTGGGCGGAGCCAGCTACCTGAAGGCGCTGCTCGCGCCCTTCCCGCACCTCAAGCTCATTCCCACCGGCGGCGTTACGCTGCAAACCGCCGAAGGCTTCCTCAGGGCCGGAGCGCGCGCCCTCGGCGTGGGAAGCGACCTAGTCAATCTCTCCGCCGTCGACGCGGGAAAGCCGGAGACGATCGCCGAAACCGCTCGCGCGTACTTGAAGGTTCTGGCTCAGGTACGACAGGAACAGGGGCTGACCGCCTAGCGGCTGAGTTCTTCAAGCAGCACCTTGGCCTTGGCGGCCAGAGTGCGGGCGCCATCCACGTCGCCTGTGGCCAGCGCTTCCCTGCCCTGCTTCACGTACTCCCGGATATGGGCGGCGATCTTCTGGTCCTGGTCGCTTAATTTGCCATTGATGGCGTTCAGGCTGCGCTCGATGGCCGCGATGGAGTCGGCTGTCTGCTGGCGCAGGTCCGAGGTATCGCCCGAGGAAAGCTGGCCGATAGCGCTCACTCCTGGGCTCTCGACGGCGGCTTGCTGGGTATTCGCCGGCGCTTGCTGGGTATTGTCCGCGGCCTGTTCGCTAGTGTCGCTGACCGGCTTTTTGTGCTTCTTTGGCGGCCTGGGCTTGGGCGGCGGCTGCACTGTGTCGCCTGTGGCCAGGGGCACGCTGGGAATTGTTGCCTCGAGGGGCGGACGCTCGACAGCAGGCGGCGGCGCCTTGGAGGCGGGCTGGACGGGGGGGGCGAGAGGCTGAACCGGGCGCCGAAAGGGCCAGTGGATGCACGCCGTGAGAAAGAACGGCAGCACCCACACGACGCTCCTCAAGCGCAACCTCATCCCGAATGCCTCTCATCGTGTTGAACGCTCGCCGGTTTGAAAGGCCTGGGTCCCCATTCCGCCTGAGCAAGTGGAATTCGCATCAGGAACTCGGCGCCACGCTCTGAATTCGATTGTACTTCGATGCTGCCATGGTGTAACTGGAGAATCCGGTAGGTCATGGCCAGGCCGATACCGCTGCCGCCGCTCTTGGTGGTGAAGTAGAGGTCGAAGATCTTCTCGCGAATCTCCTCCGGAATGCCGGGGCCCTCGTCGGAGATGCGCAGCACGGCCGACCTCCACCCCAGCGACGAAGACCTGTCGCCGGGGGCCCCGGAACTTGACCCAAGCGGCGTAGCGGGCTGCGGGGCATCTCGCCGTCCCGATTTGCGATCCTCTTCTTCGAGAACGACCTCCAGATTGCCGCCTTCCGGCATGGCCTGCGCGCCGTTCTGAATCACGTTCAGCACCGCTTGCTTGATCAGGTCGGCATCGACATTGGCCAGCAGGGGTCTCGACGGCATCCGGCTGACAAGGGTCACGTTGCGCGTGGCAAGCTCCGCCGCGGCCAGCGCCAGCACGTCGCCGATGACCGCGCCGAGGTCCTGTTCGCGGAGATGCAGCTCGACGGGCCGGGAGAAGTCCACCAGCATCTGCACCACGCGGTCGAGGCGATGGATCTCCGCCTCGATTACCTCCAGGTGACGGGCGGCCGGAGCGCCGGCGTCGCCGAGCTTGGTCTTGAGCAGCTCCAGGTGGACCACGATGGCGTTGATGGGATTCTTGACCTCGTGGCCCACGCCGGAGGTCAGCCTGCCGATGGCCGCCATGCGCCGCGAGAGCTCCAGCTCGGACTCGATTTCTTCGGCCGATTCCAGGTCGTGCAGCGTGACCAGCGCGCCCAGTCGCTGGGGCGTTTCGCCGTCTTGGATGAAGTCCAGCGAGGCCTGAATCCGCCTCCCGGTCTCGGTGAGGATGTCTTCCTGGATAAGGGCGATGCCGGCATCGAAGGCTTCGCGCAGAGTCTTGCCGAGCACCGTCGAGCGGTCGAAGACCTCGCTTGCCTGCTTGCCGAGGATGCTGCCAATCTCTTCGGGCAGGAAACGCCGCGCGGCCTCGGAGACCAGCACGGCGCGCCCGTCGCCGGTAAAGAGCAGGATTCCGTCCTGCAAGTTGCCGAGAATCTGGTCGAGATTCTCTTTCAAGGCGGAGAAGACCTCTTCCACGTTGCGCATGCGCTGGCCGATGCGCTCGATCTTGTGGGAGACGCGGGCTGGCGTGTCCTGGCTGGCCGTCTCTTCCTCCGGGCCGCGGGTCTCGCCGGCGGCGGTCCAGTAGTCGAGTTGCCTGCTGATCTGCTCCAAAGGGCGTAGGGCGAGATTGCCGAGCAGGAAGGCCGCGACCAGCGCCGACGCCAGGGCAAGGCCCATCAGCGTAATGGCCGCCCTCAACCACGGCTCATAGACGGCGCGCAGAAACGTGGTGCGCACGCCTACATGCACGGTGGCGAAAGGCTCTCCGTTGCGCACCAATGGCGCCACTACGTCGAAGACCCTGGGCGGGCCGAACATCACTGCCATCAACTGGAGGGAATTGGCGTCGCGAAGCTGGCTCAAGTTGGGGCGGACGGGGAGCGGCTTGTCCTCGTTGTCAGGATTGGTGCTGAGCAGCGTGGTGGACCGGTTGTCGCCGATATTGATGTCGTAAACAGTGAGCGAGTAGCGGTTCACCGAGTCGATCACCGCCTGCAACTGCGCATCGCCGCGCACCACTTCGGCCTCCATATTACGCAACTGTGCCGGATTGTTGGGGTCGACCGTCCGGTCCTTGAGGCCGGCCTCGAGGGCGTTTTGCAGGGCGAACCTGATCTGGTTGGCGACCATGAGATTGGTGTCGTAGGATTGCCGCACGGCCGAGTGGAGAAGCTGGCTGACGTAGACCAGCGAAAGCATCCCGGAGATGACGAAGACCAGGGTGGTGATGGCCAGAACGAGTTTGGTCTTCAGGCGCATGGCTCAGCCTTGCCCGCCGGCGGGCGCGCGGCTGTACTCCTTCAGCTTGTTGTGCAGCGTCTTCAGGCTGACGCCGAGGATCTCGGCGGCGCGGGTCTTGTTATGCCCGGTGGCCTCGAGGGTGCGCTCGATCAGCAGCCGTTCGGCCTCGTCCACCGTCGAGCCTACGCGGACCGGCACGACTCCGGCATCGAGCGGTTGCGCGGCGGGCGCTTGCGCGATGCCAAAACCTGGAGGCAGGTGACCGGCGTCAAGAGGAGCGCCGTCCGGGCACAGGATGACCGCGCGCTCGATGACGTTGCGCAGCTCGCGGGCGTTTCCCGGCCAGTCGAAGGCCATCATGCGGTCCAGCATCGACGAGGCTACTCCTGAGACCCGGCGGCCGTGCTTGCTGTTCATCTCCTTCAGCATGGCCTCGGCCATCGCCGGCAGATCTTCAAGATGCTCGCGCAGCGGCGGCATGGCGATGTTGAAGACGTTGAGGCGATAGAAGAGGTCGGGGCGCAGGCTCCCCTGGGCGACGGCTTGGGCGGGGTCGCGGTTGGTGGCGGCCAGTACGCGCACGTCCACCTCCTGCTCGGTGCGCGCGCCGAGGCGGCGAAACTTCCGTTCCTCGAGCACGCGCAGCAGCTTGGCCTGCGTTCCCGCGGGCATCTCGCCGAGCTCGTCGAGCAGCAGCGTGCCCCCGTGGGCCAGCTCGAAGCAGCCGGCCCGCCGCTCGACGGCGCCGGTAAAGGCGCCCTTCTCGTGGCCGAAGATCTCGCTTTCGATCAGCGTCTCAGGAATGGCCGCGCAGTTTACCGCGACAAAGGGCCTCGTCTTGCGCGGGCTGAGCTCGTGCAAGGTGCGGGCCACCAGCTCCTTGCCGGTGCCGCTCTCGCCGGTGATGAGCACGGAGACATTGGATGGCGCGATCTGTTCGATCGTTCCGAATATCTCCCGCATCTGCCGGGATTTGCCCACCAGCGAGCCCAGAACGCCGGTTTCGCGCAGACGCCTGCGCGCCACTTCCAACTCAATCTCGGTTTCGCGCTGGCGCGTGGCGTTGGCCAGGATGGTGCGCAGGCGGGTGGAGTCCACCGGCTTCTGGAGGAAGTCGTATGCGCCCAGCTTCATGGCGTCCACGGCCAGATCGATCGAACCCATCGCCGTGAGCACAACGACTGCCAGATTCGCGTCGAGACCCGAGTCCTCCTCCGACAGCCTGGTGAGCAAGCCAATGCCATCAAGGCGGGGCATCTTGAGGTCGGTGACCACAATGGCCGGGTTCCAGGCCTGCGCCTTCTCCCAGCCCTCGATGCCGTCGCGCGCGGTTTCGGTGCGGTATCCCCAGCCGGAGATCAACTCCGCAAGCCCCATCAGCGCATGGGGCTCGTCTTCGACGATCAGAACCTTTACGGCGTTTTCCATATCGGCCTTCGGCGCGGGCAGTCGTTTGCGCGCACTCCCGGACCCGGAGTGCAAGACCCGCGCTTCTTGTACAACTTACTTTCTATCATTCACCTGCGCGCGGCTGCGCGCTTCGCAGAGCGCCGTCCCTACGGGACTCCGTATGCATTCTTGATTTCGCCAACCCCGCGCCGAGGCGCGGGACTAACCTCCACAGCGCCTACGGCGCGGGCGCCGAGCTGCTGCCGGCATGGAGGCTCCTGCACTGGCCCCTTTGAGCTGCTGCTGGCATTGAGCCCTTCTGCGCAGGCTCGTTTGAGGGGCGGCCGCCAACCATAAAGGCTCCCGCTGTGCCTGAGGTTACTTACTTTGTAACGGTGACGGTTATCGGGTCGCTCCAAATGGGTACATTCTGCTGCCCTGTCGCATAGGCCACCGCTTTGAATCCCAGCCGGAAGGTAACAGGCTCGGGTTTGCCGCTACCGGCGCCAAGCTGTACCCGGACCGACACTACCCGTTCACATGCCTTGCCGGGATCGAGCTTGATTTCCAATAGGTCATTCTTCTCGCACGAGACCAGGTTCACATACACTACCGGATTGTCCGAGACCCACTGCGTAGGAAAAGAGCAGGACCAAATCTTCAATGACTTCGCTTCCGTGCCGGTGTTGTGGATCGCGGTAGCGACTTGAAATGGCTCATAGTTATTGACCGCCGTCCGCGCCGGCTTGATCTCGACCGTCATCGCCGCGTCCTGGCCATACGCGGCCAATCCCGCGAAGCATATTAGCAGCGCTCCTAACATACTTTCGCAATTGCGCATGGCAGTCGAACCTCTAGGACGAAGCCCCCGTTGCGAACCCGATTGCACTGTTTTCGGGCTTTGGGAACTGCGCGCTTGCGAGGCCGGCTGACCGGGATCGAGGCAACCCAAAGTTAGGGCGCAACCTACACGGATTCTTTGAAGCCGCAGAGTGCGTGAAGGAGGAGCCCCGCGGTTTCCCAAGAATCCGCCCGACGAATCGTACTTAGGCGCAGTCTATCAGGTGGGGCGCCTGTGTGTCACAGCGGGACCGGCTTCCGGCTTTCGCGCTCCTATAATGGGGACAGAATGGTGCGGAGCCGTCCTTACGCGGGGCTCGGGAGAGAGGAATATGCCGAATTTGCAGGGAAGAATTGCGCTGGTGACGGGGGCTTCGCAGGGAATTGGGCGGGCCTGCGCGCTGGAGTTGGCGCGGGCCGGCGCCACGCTGGTTGTGACCGACATCAACGAAGTGAAACTGGCCCAGGTCGCGGCGGAGATTGAGGCAGCCGGCGGTCATGCGGCAGGGTTTCGGCTCGACGTTTCCAGCCAGGAATCGATCGAGGCCGGCGCAAAGGCGGTCCTGGAGCGCTTCGGCAAGGTTGAGATCCTGGTGAACAACGCCGGCATCACACGCGACGCTCTGATGATGGCCATGAAGCGGTCCGACTGGGATCTGGTGCTGGCCATCAACCTTACCGGGCCGTTTTTGCTGACGCAGGCGCTGCTCAGGCCGATGATCAAGAACCGCTGGGGCCGGATCGTGAACATGGCCAGCGTGGTGGGCCGGGCAGGGCAGGCGGGCCAGGTGAACTATGCGGCCTCCAAGGCCGGGCTGATCGGTTTGACCAAATCGCTGGCGCGCGAAGTTGCCTCGCGCGGGATCACCGTGAACGCCGTTGCGCCAGGGTACATTGAGACTCCCATGACTGCCGTCCTGGACGAAAAGGTGAGCGCGGCCATGCTGGCGCAGATTCCGCTGGGCCGGCGCGGAACCGACAGCGATGTGGCGCGAGCAGTGGCCTTCCTGGCCTCCGAAGAGGCGGCTTACATTACCGGGCACGTCCTCGACGTGAACGGCGGAATGTTCATGGGCTAACCGCATTCTGGAAGCGAACTCGGCGGGATTGACCTGGAGACAGGCAATGCTTCAAGTTCATCGCACGGCTGACCGATAAGCGGTACGGGAAGGTGCGCATGGCGACGCAACTCACGCCGTCGAAGACGCTCGCGGTCGCGCTACCGGAGCCGGCAGAAGGCCTGCGCTATGTGGCGCGCCAGCCGATCATGGACCTGCGCGGCAGGGTGCATGGATACGAGCTGCTCTTCCGGGCCGGGCCGGAGGCTGTCTTCCGCGGAGATGGCGACCTGGCCACCCGCACCATGCTCGACAATACGGTGATCTTTGGGCTGGAGCGATTGACGGGCGGGCTTCCGGCTTTTGTGAATTGCACGCGCGAGGCGCTTACCGAGAATCTCGTGCATGTTCTGCCGGCCGGCATGACGGTCCTGGAGATACTGGAGAACCTGGACCCCACACCCACCCTGATTGCCGCGTGCCGAAAGCTCAAGGCCTCCGGCTTCCGGCTGGCGCTGGACGACTTTACCTTCAAGCCGCGATGGGGGCCGTTGGTCGAGATGGCCGACTACATCAAGGTGGATTTTGCCATCAGCGGAGCCGCGGAGCGGGAGAGCATTCTCAAGCGGCTGCGGGCAGTCACGGTGGCGCTGGTTGCCGAGAAGGTGGAGACGCAGGAGGAGTTCAGGAAGGCGCGGGCCGAGGGCTTCACGCTCTTTCAGGGCTACTACTTCTGCCGGCCGGTACTGATGGAAAACCGCAAGGTGCCGGCCAATCGGCTATCTCAGATCGAGATTCTGCAACTCTTGCGATTCGACTCGATCGAACTGGGCAAGCTGACGCAACTCATAAAGCGAGATGCGTCTCTTACCTATCGGCTGCTGCGGGTTGTCAACTCGCCAATGTGCGCCATCCGCCAGGAGGTGAGCTCCATCCGGTCGGCGCTCATTGCCGTGGGCGAGGAGGCCTTCCGGAGGATTCTGACCCTGGCCATCACCAGCGAACTGTGCTCCGGTCAGCCGGCGGAGGTGCTGCGCATGGCCTTTGTTCGCGGGCGATTTTGCGAATTGGCCGCGGCGATTTGCGGGCTCGACGCCACCGAGCAATACCTCCTGGGGATGCTCAGCCTGTTGCCGGTCATGTTGCGCCTTCCCATGGAAGAGCTGACTCCGGCGCTTCCGCTGCGCAACGAGATTCGCCGCGCGCTCGAAGGCGCCGCCAATCCCCAGCGCGGTCTGCTGCAATGGCTGGAGTGCCATGAGCATGGCGACTGGACGGGATGCGATGCGGTCGCTGAAGCCAATGGCCTGAATGAGGCGCAGGTCGTCGGCTGCTACGCGGAGGCGGTGAAGTGGGCCGAAGAGGCGCTTCGTTTCGTCGCTTGATCGGGGACAGCCGCTTCGGTCCAAGCCAGGGTGCGCCACCTGGGCGCCCTTTGGGGCGCGTGCCTCTGTCTCGCGCCCATCTGGCGTGGAGCAACATGGCATTTGATCGCCGCGCACGCTATCGCACGGTCATTGACCCAGTCTGCGCCGCGGGTTTGTGAGCGGCTTGCGCGGGCAGGTATCATGAACCTTCATGGTCCCACAGCCGACAATCGAACTTGCCACCATGGGATGGGCCGACTCGCTGATCCTGATGGTGCTGGCGCTGGTGGTCTTCGGGCCGCGGCGGCTGCCGCAGATCGGCCGCCAGATCGGCAAGCTGATGTACGAGTTCCGCAAGGCCTCGAACGACTTCAAGTATCAAATGGAAGAGGAGTTGCGCTCGGCCGAGGAGGCAGACCGCCGCAAGAAGGAAGAGGAGCGGCTGCGGGCGCTGGCGCTGGCCGCGCCGGCACCAACGGCGGCGGACACGGATTCCCAGGTCTCAGAAGCGAGACCTGGGGCACCCAGTCTTCTTGCCGTGCCGGCCGCCAGCGAAAGCCCCTATCCAAATTCCTATCCCGAACAGGCCGCTTATCCTCAGCCAATAGCGCCCATCGCCGAGGCACCGGTGGAAGAGAAATATCCCCGCATTCTGCCGCCATCGACGGGCGAGCCGGTACCGGCAGCGCGGCCATGGAGCTTGGAAGAGGAGCTTGCCAAGGTCTCCGGGACCGCGGACGGCAACGGGGCTGCTCCCGGTACCCCGCCGGAGACAATCGCCGCAACCGAAGAACAAGCGCCGGCAGTTGCGGAGGCAGTAGCGGCGGGTGAGAAGGTCTCTGCCACGGAGCCAGCCCGCCATGGTTGATCCCGCTGAGGCCATCGGCAAGGCGCGCGAGGCGGTGACCCAGCGCGCGGAGCTCCCCGGCATGAGCCTGATGGAGCACCTGGAGGAGTTGCGCCGCCGCATCGTTCATTCGGCCATCTATCTCGCCGTGGGCTTCTTTGCGGCCTGGTTCTTTCACGATCGACTCGTCGGCTTTATCCAGGCGCCGCTGGCCAAGATCGGCAAGACGCTGGTCTTCACGCACCCCATGGACCCGTTGAACCTGGACCTGCAGGTCTCGCTGCTCGGCGGAGCGATTCTGGCCTCGCCCTTCATCCTCTTTCAGGTGTGGCTTTTCATTGCGCCGGGGCTATATCAAAAGGAGCGGCGGTTTGTGGTTCCCTTCATGGCGGCCACTGTGGGCCTGTTTCTGGCCGGCGCCGCCTTCGGCTACTTCTGGGTGCTGCCCGGCGCGCTGAAAATCCTGATCGTGGACTTCGGCCACAACTTCACCTCCATGGTCACCATCGAGGAGTACACCAGCTTCTTTCTCTCCATCATCCTGGGCCTGGGCATCAGCTTCGAGATGCCGATTCTCATCTTCTTCCTGGCCATCTTCGGCATCGTCAGCCCGCGGTTCCTTTGGAAGAACATCCGCTACGCGATTCTGGCGGTCTTTCTGGTGGCGGCTGTCATCTGCCCCAGCCCCGACCCATGGACCATGTGCATCTACGCCGTCCCCATGCTGGCGCTTTATTTGATTGGCATCGGCGTGGCCTGGTGGGTGCATCCGTCGCGCCGCAAAGCCAAGGAAGCCAAGGAGGCCGCAAAGTGACCTTCTTATCGTTTTGGAAGAGGGTTGTAGCGGAAAAGCTCCGTACCCCATCCTTTCGCTTTTTTTCTGGCGAAAGGGTGGGAAAGCACGAAACCAATCCACCATTGTTCAGAAGTCGATTTGTTCTTGCTCTGCTCCTCTTCGCCCCTCTCGCTGCCCCCGCCCAGCCGCACTTCAACGGCGCCAAAGCTCTGGAGTACGCCCGCCAGTTTGTCGCCATCGGCCCGCGCTGGCCCACCAGCCCCGGCCACGCCAAGGCCGAGGAGTTCCTGCGCAGCCAGTTCAAGCACGACCAGCTCGAAGAGGACACCTTCACCGCCGACACGCCCATCGGCCCCGTGCCCATGCGCAACTTCATCGTGCGCTTTCCCGGCAAGAAGGACGGCGTGATCGTGCTGGCCACGCACTACGAGACCAACTACTGGCTCAGGAACATCAACTTCGTGGGCGCCAACGACGGCGGCTCCACGACCGGCCTGCTGCTGGCCATCGCCGACCAGTTGCGCGCGGAGACCGCGGGCGGAAAGAAGCTCGACGGCTATTCGGTCTGGCTGCTCTTCGACGATGGCGAAGAGGCGATTGAATCCAAATGGACGGACTCCGACTCGCTCTATGGCACCCGTCACCTGGCCGCCAAATGGGCGCGCGACGGCACGCTGGGGCGCATCAAGGCGTTCATCCTGGCCGACATGATCGGCGACAAGGACCTCGACATTCTGCGCGAAAGCCGCTCTGCCGACTGGCTGGTCGCGCTGATGACGCAAGGCCGCCAACAAGTTCGGCTACGGTCACCACTTTTTTCAGACCGAAGGGGCTGTCGAAGACGATCACCTGCCCTTCGTCAATCGCGGCGTGCCTTCGATCGACGTGATCGACCTGGACTACGGCCCTAACAACAGCTATCACCACACCGCCCAGGACACCATGGACAAGATCAGCGCCCGCAGCCTCACCATCGACGGCGACGTGTTTCTTGAGACGATCCGGTTGATCGATCTGCGGTGACTCACGGGTCAGGGATCAGACATCTGCAGGTTGCGGACAGCAGAATCCTTCTGGAGTCTGGTCTTTAATTCCGGCCGCCGGGCGGCAGCCTTTTCAAATAATAACCGGTAAGAAGGGGATTGCATATGTTTCACGCACCATTTGCAATGGCTTTTGTTTTCCTCGGAACCGGCGTTGCATTATCTCAGCAGACTTCGCCCAATGATCCGATTCCGAAGTGCAATTTCTCTGAGGTCTTTAAGAAGGACGGCTGGACAGTCCCAGGAATAAGCGGAGCAAAGGTGAAACAGCGTGCAAAGCTCAGCAACATGCCAGGCGTGTTTGTGACCACCTTTGAACCGGCAAACGCGGAAGCAAATTTGACCAACGTGATTTGCGTCAGGGAGCACACTGGAAGACTTGAGGTCAAGGATGGCGCACCAATTAAAATCCTTATGCTCTGGTCCTTCGATCTCGGCGGGCGGGTCTTCGCATACCGTGTTGAATTCGCCAGTGAAGTGATTTATGACGGTAAAAGGCAGGAATGCGCTTGCGAGTCATACCTATTCTTTTACGACATGGAAGGTTCCGGGAAGTTTGTTCTGATGGATAGTGGAAAAGGTGTAGACGGGCATAGCATTGGATACCTGCCCTCGTTCATACCAGACTGGGTGAAGAGCCAAGCTGATGCGCCACCAACGCGGTGAGCTGCATTAGTCATCGCGCGAGATGTTAGCATGATTCCCATTCAGGCTTTAACCGTCCTGGTCGTGGAATCCAGCTTATGAACGGGAACCTGTCCTAGTTTTTGGAGGTCTTCGCACATTGAATCCGCGCCGCCCCACCCTCTTCCTCGCAGTGCTGCTTGCATCTTGGCCATTGAGCCCACAAGCCCAGGCCCCCGATTGGCGCACGCCCGCCGAAATTAGTGGCTACAGCACCACACCCGACTACGCCGAGACCGTGGCGTACCTCGACCGCATCGCCGCAGCCAACCCCGCCCAGGTCCGCATCGAGAACTTCGGCAAGACCGGCGAGGGCCGCGACCTGAAGATCGTCATCGCATCGAAAGACGGTGTCTTCGATCCCGCCGCCATCCACGCCTCCGGCCGCGCCATCCTGCTGGTCCAAAACTCCATCCACGCCGGCGAGATGGACGGCAAGGACGCCTGCCTGGCCTTGCTCCGCGACATCGCCATCACCAAGACCAAAGCCGCCCTCCTGGATCACGTAGTCTTCGTCTTCATACCCGTCTACAACATCGACGGCCACGAGCAGCGCTCGCCTTACAACCGCATCAACCAGAACGGCCCGGAGCTGACTGGCTGGCGCGGCAATGCCACCAACCTCAATCTGAACCGCGACTACATGAAGGCCGACGCGCCCGAGACCCGAGCCTTCCTCAAGATGTTTCACCGCTGGCTGCCCGATTTCTTTGTCGACGACCACGTGACCGACGGCATGGACTACCAGTACGACGTGACCTTCACCCTCGACGACACCCCAGACGTCGCCCCGGCCACCGCCGAGTGGATTCGCTCCACCGTAACCCCCGAGCTCGAGCGCCAACTCGACGCGAGCGGCCATCTGGCCTTCCCCAACTACGTCACCCTCAACGACGACACCGATCCCGCGCAGGGACTGGCCTTCAACAACGATCCGCCGCGCTTCTCCACCGGACTGATGATCCTGGAGGACCGACCCGGCCTGCTGGTCGAGCTGCACATGCTCAAGGACTATAGGACGCGCGTCTCCGGCAATTACGAAATTCTGCGCGCGCTGTTTGAGGTGATAAACCGCGACGCGGCCAAGCTGATCGCCCTCAATCGCGAGGCCGACACCGACGCTGCCAGGCTGGGGGCGCACCCGCTCGGCAACGAGAAGTTCCCCCTCGCCATCGACGGGAATGGCGATACCACCCCCGTCCTCTTCCACGGCTACAAGTACACGCGCGCCCTGAGCGAAATCTCCGGCGGAATGTGGGTGACCTACCGGCACGAGCCCTGGGATGCGACTCTGCCGCTGGCCACCGGCGTCAAAATCACCGCCTCAACCACGCCCCCAGCCGCCTACATCGTGCCGCAGCAGTGGACCCAGATCATCGACGTACTCGACGCGCACGATGTGACCCTCCGCCGAACCACCGCGCCGTGGACCGGCAAGGTCGAGCGCTATCGCTGCTCGGGAATGCAATGGCAAGGCAAGCCCTTCGAGGGCCGCCATCCCATCTTCCCCGGCGAAGACCCTGGCGCGCAGCCCGGCCGCTACGGCCAATGCGCGCTGACCACGGAAACCATGACCTTTCCCGCCGGATCGGTCGTGGTCCCGCTCAACCAGCGGCTCTCCAAGGTCGCCATGCACTGGCTTGAGCCGGAGGCGCCCGACTCCGCCCTGCGCTGGGGCTTCTTCGACACCATCTTCGAGCAAAAGGAGTACGGCGAGGCCTACGTGCTTGAGAAGCTAGCCCGCGAAAACCTGGCCAAGAATCCCGCGCTCAAGGCGGAGTTCGAGCACCGCGTCCAATCCGACCCGAGCTTTGCCTCAAGCCCCAGCGCCCGCCTGGAGTTCTTCTATGAGCGCTCGCCCTGGTTCCAGCAGAACCACGTCGGCGAGTACCCGGTCGGCCGCCTGCTCTCGCTCGACGGGCTGCCGCTGGAGTAGCAGATCAGACCAGCAGGACCGGGACCCCATAGTGTGCCAGCTTTTTGTCGCTTGTCACCAGAATCAAGCCTTCCACAAGCGCCTGCGCCACAAGCAGCCGGTCGAATGGGTCTCGGTGATGAAACGGCAACGCCGCGGCAAATTCCACATGCTTGAAATTGATCGAGAGCTCCGTGAAGCCGTAGGCTGTCGTCATTTCGCTTACCGGAATACGAAGGTCCAGCTTATTCAAAGCGAATTTGATCCCCAATTCCCATGCGGTTGCCACGCTGACGCACACACTGGACCGCGGCAAAAGACCCAGAAGAGGAGTTCGAGCTAAACGCTCATTCTCGCCGTCAAGCCAAAGCAACACGTGGGAATCAAGCAAATACCCTGCCGGATTCAACGCAGCACCTCACGGAGCGGGTCTTCCTGATCTCCAAGGAAGTATTCGATCGGAATGTCTTCATAAAAAGATTCAGGGATATTGGAAAGCCCCAGAAGGTTTTGCCCAAAAGGCAGTGGGTCCACTACCTCTTCCTCCGACACTATCGGCAAGAGCCGCGCCATCGGCTTGCCAGCCTTGGCAATCACGATCTCCTCGCCCTTCGCCGCCCGCTCCACAAGGCTGGAAAGCTGCGTCTTGGCTTCGTAGAGATTCACCTGCACTAGCTTGGTGGACTGCTTCACCGACGGTGGAATTGGATTTGCGGCCATGGTTGTACCCTCAACTCCAATTGTGCGCCGATTCATCCAGTTGGTCAAGTTGGTCAAGCCAAGTGCCGCCACCTCCCCATGGCTCCTCCGCGCAGGGAGCAAATGCTAGCATCGTAAGTGGAAGATACCTTCACCATGCCCGATTCCGCTCCCGCCGCAGCATCCGCTCCCCGCGTCCGATTCGCCCCCTCGCCCACCGGCTTTCTGCACGTCGGCAGCGCCCGCACCTTTATCTTCAATTGGCTCTATGCCCGCCACAACCGCGGGACCATGGTGCTGCGCCTGGACGACACCGATGTCGAACGCAACACCGAGGCCAGCGTTCAGTCGATCTTCGAGGGTCTGCGTTGGCTGGCTCTCGACTGGGACGAAGAGTACAAGCAATCCGAACGCCTGGCCCTGCACCGCCGGCAGGCGGAAGCTATCTTCGCCAGGGGCCTTGCCTATCGCGACTTCACCCCCGCCCACACAGGGGATAGCGATCAGTCCTCCGCGCAAGGCGCATGGCTCTTCAACCCCGGCATGAGGGAATTATCGCGAGAAGCCAGCGACCGCCGCGCCGCCAGCGGCGAGCCCTTCGCCCTCCGCTATCGCGTCCCCCGGGGCCAGGGCCGTACCCTGAGCTTCATCGACAGCGTCTACGGTGAGCAGTCCAAGCTAGCCGACGAGGTCGAAGACTTCGCGCTGCTGCGTTCTGACGGCTTCCCTACCTATCACCTCGCCTCCTGCGCCGACGACGCCGATCTCGCGCATCACCCACATCATCCGCGGCCAGGATCACCTCACCAACACCTTCAAGCACCTGCTCATCTTCGAGGCCTTCGGCGTCCAGCCGCCCCAGTTCGCCCATCTTCCCCTGCTCGTCGCCCCCGACGGCGCCAAGCTCTCCAAGCGCAAGCACGGCCCCGTGGTCAGCGTGACCACCTATCGCGATGCCGGCTTCCTCCCCCAGGCCTTCGTCAACTTCCTCTGCCTGCTGGGCTGGTCGCCCAAGGACGACCGCGAGTTCCTCACTCTCGACGAGATTCGCGACGCCTTCACCCTGGAAAACGTCAACCGCTCCAACGCCGTGATTAACTTCACCGAAGAGGACCCATTCGACCCCAAGGCCGTCTGGCTCAACGCCGAGCATATCCGCGCCCTGCCCGTCGAGAGACTGAGCGCCGAGCTGCTGCCCTTCTTCGAGCAGGCCGGCTTCGCGCCCACGGCCGAGAAGATCCGCGGCCGTCACCTCGCTCATCCGCGAGCGCATCAGGCTCCTGCGCGACGCCCCCTCCGCCGCCGACTTCTTCTTCCTCCCCCAGCTCGCCCCCTACGACCCGGCCGAGCTGATCCCGGCCAAGGGTGGCGATGCGGCCATGGCCCGCCGCGTCCTCCAGCACGCGCTCGAAGTTCTGCCCGCCGTCAACTTCGATCACGACTCCCTCGACCAGGCGCTTCGAGCCGCGGCCTCGCACCTGGGTTTGAAAGCCGGGCAGGCCTTCCAGCCCATCCGCGTCGCCGTCTGCGGACGCAAAAACGCGCCGCCGCTCTTTGAAACCATGGCCGTCCTCGGCCGCGACCTCTGCCTGGCCCGTATCCGCCAGGCCGAAGCCAGCCTGAAATCGCTCGCCTGAGCCCAGCCCCCGCACGACGATGGCGAGACAAGATAATCTCAAATAAACACTTCGCTGAGGGATATGTATTCTGAGGGCAAAGTCATGATCTTGCAAGTCCGCTCCATCTTGTTACAGAGCCTTTACGCCCTGCTTCTGTTGGGCACCGTCACCGTGGCGTCCGCTCTGGCGCAGAGCAGCACAGTGGAGAAGGTGTTGAGTGGCGCCATGCGCCCGGACGACGAGGTGTCGATCTTCTCACACACTGACACCCTGTATCCATCTGCCACAGTGGCGCGCAAGGGACCGGTTCGCGCATTGCCGCAGGCAGAAAAGCAGTTGGATAACGTGCATTTTCAAATCGAAGGAAGATGGTTTGACCTGTACGACTATCTCGCATGCAACCGGGTGGTTGGCATGCTGATCTTGAAGGACGGCAAGATCGTCTTTGAAGACTACGAACTGGGGGTCAAGCCGGAGACGCATTGGGCATCGTTTTCCGTTGCAAAATCGGTCTCTTCCACGCTGGTTGGCGTCGCTCTGCGGCAAGGGCTATTGCATAGCATCGACGATCCAGTAACCGCATACGTACCCGCACTAAGTGGCAGCGCCTACGACGGCGTCAGCGTACGCAACCTGCTGCAAATGGCCTCAGGCGCGCGATGGGATGAGAGTTACTGGGATCCTAAATCCGATGTTAGCCAGATCAGCGCCGCCTTGATGGCGCAAAAGCCGGGTGGCGTAGTGAACTATATGCGAAGCTTGCCGCGCGCCGCGGCGCCAGGTACGGTTTTCAATTACAGCACGGGTGAGACCTACCTGGTCGGGCCGGTCATCGAAGGCGCCACGCACAAGCCCCTGGCCGCATTTCTGTCAGAATCGCTTTGGTCGCGGCTCGGCATGGAGAGCGACGCAACATGGTGGCTGGAGTCGCCGGGCGGAATCGGATTGGCCGGCGCCGGCATTGGCGCCACCTTGCGCGACTACGCGCGCTTCGGCCTCTTCGTGCAACAGGATGGCGAGGTGGAGGGCAAACGGCTTGTGCCCGAGGGCTGGTTCCGTGAGGCCGGTTCTGCGCACGTCGTTGGTGGCAAGTCTGTCAACTACGGCTACTTGTGGTGGCCGCTGCCCAAGGGCGACCCCATCCATCAGGGAGCCTTTGAAGCCCAAGGCATCTTCGGCCAGTTCATTTACATCAATCCGAAGCAGAAGCTCGTAATCGTCGCGCTTTGCGCGCGTTCCAAAACCGTGGGTGTTACTGGAGTAGATGACGACACGTTCTTTGCCGCCGTGGCGCATGCGCTGCAATAGCCATTGCCCGCGAAACCGGATACATCAACGTAACGCGTGTGGCCCATGCATGACAGCGTCGGCTTTGTCATGGCTCTCCTTCGCCCCCTTTAGCCGCAAGAGAGCGCGGGGAGCTTCTGTTTGCGAAGGACAGTGTCAACGGCGGCTTTCTTTGCGTTCATCTCGACCCTTGACACCGGCCTTCCCAAACCCACGCTTGAGCAGCGAACGAATCTCAGGTTCTTCCTGAGATTCGTTCCTTGATTGGAAGAACCGGCAGGCGGCCCACATCTCGATTTTGAGCAAAGAACCGGCCTCGGCCGGTGACGATTCTAAACAACTTACAGGGAAGTTGCTTAGGAGATGGGTGAGACGATGAACCTCGACCGGAGGTACCTGTTCTCGGATACTCCGGATTCCGAGGATTCCCAGGTCTGAGAATCCAGACCTGGGGCACCCAACTGCGGCGGTAGATTGAGATGTGGGCCACCAGCATAGAGCTTCGACATGGGACGCTTTTCGTCCGCGTCATTGACCAGCTCCAAATGCGATTGTCGAGGCTTCATTGAGTAATGCCTGCCCAGTCTCGGTGCTTCATTAAGTCTACGCTTGGAGCGTTTTCGGCCCACATACATACGATCTGGGCATCCGCGGTCTTGCACCCTAGCCCAGCTTCCGCAGTTGGAACGGTAAGTGTTTTGTTTTCAATGGGGACATGTCGAAGTCTTCACTACAAGTCTGCAAATTCGAGGCGGGTGGGGATTCGCAGACTGAGGCGTTGCAGCAGGATTGCCTGATGGTCAGTGGGACGGCTGACACAGCGCTTGCGGATGGAGATTCCGGTCCGCGTGGGCAGCACGGCATCGACCAGGGAGATTTGCTCCAGTTCGGTGAAGATCTTGCGCGGTTCGTCGCCGAGGCCGGCGCGCTTGCACCACTGGCCCAGCGTCTTCCACAGCGCGTAAGCCAGAAAGCAAACCAGGATGTGGGCTTGCGCGCGTTGCTCTTTCCGGTGCCAGACGGGCCGCATCGCCAGGTCGCTCTTGTGGAGTCGAAACGCCTCCTCGGCTTCAGTCGGTTGGATGTAAGCACGCCAGAGTTCTTCCCCGCTCCAGTCGGTCACGTTACTGCGCAGCAGATAACATCCCTCCGATAACTTCATCCAATCGCGCCGCTCGAAGCGATCGCGCATGGCTTGCTCCTTCGGTTGGCGCTGCGCGCTGCGGCAAAGAATGAACACTTCCTCCCCGCCCGGCGCTGGGCAGAGCTTGACCTCGAGTCCTTCATGCACCTGGCTCCAATCGCCGTCCAGCAGTTGCCGTTCAAACTTGCGCAGCATACTCTTGGGCGTACCAAGGATGTAGCGCCGCCCACCCTGCCGCAGGAACTCCACGCTGTCGGCAGAAACCATCCCGCGATCCATCACCCAGATGCGGCTGGCCTGGCCGTACTTGCTCTCCATCGCCTCGACGATCTCTTTGACCGTGGTAACATCGCTGCGATTTCCGGCAAGCACCTCATAACCCAAAGGCATCCCGCCACGGCTGACCACCAGAGCGATGCTGACCTGCTTGCAGTCCGGGCGGTGATCGCGCGAGTAGCCGCGCTGCGCCTGTGGGTTGGCCGCGGCGGCGCCTTCGAAGTAAGTGCTGGTCACGCCGTACAGCAGTAAGTCATAGTCCAGGTCGAATAACTCTCCCAAGCGCTGCTTCAGGTGCTTCTCCAGGGCCGGCTTGTGCGGCAGCAATCGATCCAGGGCGCGGTAGAGACGGTCGTCGCTGACCTTGGCGGCCGGCACGCCCAGCAGCTCCGCCAGGGCGCTGGCCTCATGCCCGTGCTCGGCCAGATGTAACTCGCTGGAGGGATCGAGTAATCTTCCCAGCACCAGCACCACCGTCATCGCACTCCACGGAATCTCTTCCCGCCCCGCCGGCAAAAGCTCCTCCAACAACTCGCTCAAGCCCAGTTGGCGCAGCAACATCAACCCCAGCCAGCCGCCGCCGAATGGGCGGCTGCGCTCCACATGAACTCCGCGCAAGTCCACCTCGACCCATTCCGGGCCGGCCTCCCGCTGAAACAGGCTGGCTTGCGGCCAAGGCTCCGGTTGCGCCGCCCGTTCGATTCCCAGCCGGCCTTGTTGATCCAGTTCCCCAAGATAGGCGGCCACGCGCTGCCGCGGTCCCCGCGCGGCGCGATAGGACTCGACCAAAGCCCAATAGGCATGCCGTTTTCCATCCTTGCGCCGATAGCAGCGTCGCGGATACACACCGCCATCGTACAGATTTCAAACAGGATTACAAGAGGGTAGGTCTTCACTACACGCAGCTTTTCGACGATCTGGAATCAGAGTTGCAGGGCCAGAGCCGGAAACAAAGGATTTCCTCAAAGCCATCCCAGCTTCGCGTCCAAAATCCACTCAAAATAATCTGTACAGGCCTCAAGCCGCGGAAGTTGGGCTACGGCGAGCTTGTTCTGAATCAGGTGCTCTCGCGATATCACGTGTGCCTGAGTATTGCCGTCGAGGACTCGACGGTGTAAGCTGCACTCTCGGCTGTCTCGACGCTATCTGGACGCGCAGGAAGAAGACTAGAATTGGGGCAAGGGGCGGGCCCATGGACGAGAAGGATTTTGACTACAATTACGTGCCGGAACACCTGAAAGAGCGAGTCGCTAACTGGCGGAATCTCTCTGTTGCTGAGCTGTTGATTCTGACGTCCGAATTGAGCGAGGCGGCGTGGGCGAAGATCGGCGTTGTCCACGATCCAAGCAAGCCGATGGATAAGACGATCCGGCGGCTGACGCAGAGCCACTGGGTGGGTTTATAGGTTTCGCTGCGCCCCTACGGGGCGCAATGGTTTTATGGGCCGATGACCCAGGATTGCATCCTGGGCTATTTTCCGCCTCTCCCTCCGCGAGCGACGGGCGACGGACAAAAGGCCTAAGAGTTGCAAATCCCAGGTCTTAAAGGCGAGACCCTGGGGCACCAGGCTACCAACCTACAAAAGGTCTTGGATAAGCTCGACCAAGATAGTGACTATAAGAACAACAGTTGCTATCATGGTTCCGCTTATCGCAACTCTATAGCTCTTACGTCGAGTTCTGAGGTGATGCGCTCTTTTCCTAACTAATTCTTCTGTAGACAAGCCCTCTTCATTCCAACCGCTCATCGTTATCGCCATTAAGCAAAACAAAGACAGGACCAAATAGACAACAACTTCGAGAATCAAGATCGCTACGGTAATTCGCGAAGAGCTAGTCTTCGATGCTAGAAAAATAAGGAAACCAGTAGAAACAGCTATCACTATTGAAACATGAGTAAGCAGTGCTGAGGTCTTTCCATTCAGTATTGACGCAACCTCAACAACCTGAGCACCCAACGAATCCTCGATGAGCAAACTTCTATGCTCAAGATACGCAGTTTCCTCGTTCTGTGAATTCGATCTCATCGGTTCTCCTCTTGTCTGGGAAGCTCCCTTATCTCAACATATACTGCTCTTAATCGAAAGGAAGTCGTGATCTCGATTTTGAACCTGGGCGTATCGCTGGACGCGCAGTCCCCCCACTGCAACACCGACGGCTCGTCGCGGTTCAGCTCTTGTGGCGGCTGGCGATTTCAGCGGCTCGGAGGACCTTCACGTCGAGCAGATCCTGTTCTCTGCCGGCGGCGAGCTTGTTGCGGATCAGATCCTCGCGAGAGATGACGCTAGCCACAATCTCTCCGTCGAAGACGCCCTCGATACGGTGTGGCCATGCTTCATCGAAGGTGACGCCGTCGATGCGTTGAAGAACATCGATGCGGTTGGGAGGGATTCCGATTTGAAGCGTGGAGCCGTCGGTGAAGTCCGCTTCGGTCATGCCCGCAATCGGCGCACCGAATTGAGCCAAAGCCCGAAAGACTGCCTTCGCATTCTCCGGATCGGATTTGATGAAGAGATCAAGGTCCTTGGTCGTGCGCGGCTCAGCATGTACGCCATAGGCGTGACCGCCAATGATGAGGTACGTGGCCGCGTTAGCGTTGAGCAAGCGAAGAAGGTCTTTGAAGTCCTCGGTCAGCATCGGCGGCCACTCCTTTAAAGCTTTTCTTGAAAGCATATGCCGCCTCGCTGAGTTCGCAAACAGCCGCAAGCCGCTCCGCAACCGGCTGGCTCTGCCAGTAACGATAGGTTTCGGCCTGCTGCTCTTCAAGGTCGGTCACCTTGCGGATGGTCTTGTCCATGCATCTGCCCCTATTGCAACAGCGTCCCCTGCTCTTCGTCCTTGCCGTTGAGTTCTTCCGGCGGAATGATAACGGCGGCGGCTACCTTGTCGTCCGGCTCCAAGTTGAGCAGGCGGACACCCTGCGTGGCTCGGCCGGCGGCGCGGATGGTCTTGGTGTCGATGCGGATTATTTTGCCGAACTGGCTGATGACCATCAGCTCCGAGGTGTCGTCAACGAGTTGAATGCTGCTGACGCGGCCAATGCGAGGCGTCACATTCATGTTCTTGACGCCCTTGCCGCCGCGGGTTTGCAGGCGGTACTGCTCGACATCGGTGCGCTTGCCGAAGCCATTTTCGGTGACGGCGAGGATGCGGTACTCGCCCGGCTCGTGCTCCTTGGGGGTGACGGCCACACCCACCACGTAATCGTTCTTGGCCAGGTCGATGCCGCGCACGCCGTAGGCCGGACGGCCCATGGAGCGCACGTCGTTCTCGTCGAAGCGAATGGCCATGCCCAGGTGCGTGGCGAGAAAGACGATCTGGCTGCCGTCGGTGATGCGCGCCTTCACAAGCTCATCGTCGTCGTCGATGCCGATGGCGATGATGCCGCGCGACATGACGTTCGAGAAGTCTTTGAGCGGCGTCTTCTTTACCGTGCCCTTGCGCGTGGTGAAGAAGACGAACTTGCCTTCTTCTTCGAGGTCGCGAACGGGCAGAATGGCGCGCACGTTTTCGCCCTGCTGCAAGTCGAGCAGGCTCTGCATGGACTTGCCCTTGCCCGCCGCGCTGACGTCGGGAATCTCGTAGACCTTGAGCCAGTAGACGCGGCCGGCGTTGGTGAAGCAGAGCAGAAATGCGTGGGTAGAATCCACAATTAACTGCGCGACGAAATCCTCCTCGCGCGTCTTCATGCCGGTGCGCCCCGTGCCGCCGCGCCGCTGCTGGCGATAAATGCTGATGGGGGTGCGCTTGAGGTAGCCCTGATGGCTCACAGTGACGGCCACCTGCTCGTCGGCGATCAGGTCTTCAAGCTGCAACTCGGCGCTCTCGTCCACAATCTGCGTGCGTCGCGCATCGCCGTACTTGTCGCGAACCTCTTCCAGCTCCTTGACGATCACCGCGCGCAGCTTGGGTTCGCTGGCCAGGATCGATTCGTACTCGGCGATCTTTTCGCGGATCGCGGCGAGTTCCTTGAGGATTTCATCGACCGAGAACTGTGTGAGGCGGTAGAGCTGTAGTTCGAGGATGGCGTCGACCTGGCGGAGTGTGAGACCTTTCTCCTCGTTCGGCAGCCGCTCGCGTCCGAGACTGATGACGATATCTTTTCCTTTGCCCCAGGCATACAAGTTCTCGCGTGCCTCCACACGTGAACCGGAAGCGCGAATGATGCGGATGACGGTGTCGAGATTGTCGATGGCGATCTTGTAGCCTTCGAACTGGTGCTCGCGCTCGCGCGCCTTGCGCAGCAGGAAGACCGTCCGGCGCTGCACCACGTCGATACGGTGATCGATGAAGCAGCGAATGGCCTGGTCGAGGCCCAGCTCCCGCGGCTGCCCGTTCAGCACCGCCAGGAAGATCATGGAGAAGCTCTCCTGCATCTGCGTATGCTTGTAGAGCTGGTTGAGCACGATCTCAGGCTGCGCTCCGCGCTTCAGCTCGATGACAATGCGCATTCCGTCGCGGTCGCTCTCGTCGCGCACGTCGCCAATGTCGTCGACGATCTTGTCGTTCACCAGCTCGGCGATGCGCTCGATGAGCTTCGACTTGTTCACCTGGTAGGGGATTTCGGTGACGATGATCGCCTGCTTCTCCTTGGTCAGGTTCTCCGTCGCCACTTTGGCGCGCATCATGAAGCGCCCGCGCCCGGTGCGGTAGGCCTCTGGAATGCCGGACTTGCCATAGAGGAAGCCGCCGGTGGGGAAGTCCGGCCCCTGCACGTGCTTGAGTACCTCGGCCAGGCCCGCATTCGGATTCTGCACCAGCTCGATGGCGGCGTTGACCACCTCGGTGAGGTTGTGCGGCGGAATGTTGGTGGCCATACCCACGGCGATGCCGTTCGACCCGTTAATAATCAAGGTCGGAATCCGCGTGGGCAGCACAGTCGGTTCGTCGGTCGTCTCATCGAAGTTGGCCATCATGTCGACAGTTTCCATCTCGATGTCGGCCATCATCTCTTCGGCGATGCGCTCCATGCGGCACTCGGTATAGCGGTAAGCCGCCGGCGGATCGCCATCCACCGAGCCGAAGTTCCCCTGCCCGTCCACCAATGGATAGCGCAATGACCAAGGCTGCGCCATGCGCACCAGAGCGTCGTAGACAGACGAGTCGCCGTGCGGGTGATACTTCTTCAAGCACTCACCCACCACGCCGGCGCACTTGGAGTACCTCTTGTTGTGCTGCAACCCCTCGCGATCCATGGCCGTCAGAATGCGCCGGTGTACGGGTTTCAGCCCGTCGCGGGCATCCGGCAGCGCGCGCCCGACGATGACCGACATGGAGTAGGCGAGATACGAGCGGCGCATCTCCTCCTCAATGTTCATCGGGAGGAAGGTCGTACCGCTGTTTGGCGGCGTGCCGCCTTCGAGAGGGAGAAGGGGATTCTGATCGTCTGGCATAAGGGCTTTTCTAGCCCGCTGGAAGGCGGCGGGAGGGTCCGGTGATAGTGGGGCCGGGGTCCAAGGGCTGTGCTTCTATTTTAGCCCTCTTGGGCGGGTTTAGGCAAGGCAAGGACGGATAAATAAGTCCTTATTTTGCTTGAATTTATAGCTTATTGTGGATACCCGTACCAAAGGCATGAAAAGCTCAGGCCGCGCGATTGGTTTTGGCCTTGGATTTGGCTCCGTGCCCGGCCTTCTTATTCGCCCTATTTGATCCACCATCCGAGCCCAGCGCTGCCAAAACCACAGGCGGTTGGTCCGGGAACTTGACCATGAGCGTCAACTCGCCGCCGACGCCCTCGACATAGCTCCGCAGCGTGGAAAGGTAAAGGTCCGAGCGCTTCTCGATGCGCGACACTCCCTCCTGCCCGATCTTGAGCTTCTTAGAAAGACGGGCCTGGGTAAGCTTGCGCAAACGGCGCAACTCGCGCAGGTTGATCTCCGCGCGCATCTCCTGCGCCAATTGGTCAATCCGTGCGCGACGCTCCGCCGGCATTTCATTGAGTATTTGGTCCAGGGTCACTGGCATCATTGTTTCCTTTTCTGTGAACGAAGTGCGTTCAAGTGCTGGTCGAACCGTCCATCCGCAACCATAAGCAAGTCGCGATAAGCTCGGCGCTGTCCAACTCCGCTCTTGTCTCTTGCTACCAGAAGGATGGCTTTGCGCTCCGGGTCGAAGGCGAAAGCGACACGCCAGACACCTCCATCGGCATCGAAGCGCAACTCCTTCATGTTGGCGTGGCGCGAGCCCTTCAGCGTATCTACCTGCGGCCTTCCCAAGAGTGGCCCTTTCTCGCGAAGGATTGTCGTCAAGGCCACAAGCACGTTTTGTATTGATTCCGACAACTCCCTGTATTCAGGGACGAAATCATCGTGGAGAATGACTTCCCACAGCTTTTCCGTTTTCGCCAATATCATGATCGTGCTCCAAATTAAGCTAGGCGGCCCTCTGGGCCCCCGCGTGATGTCTCACGTTTGCTTCATTCAGGGCATAAACCATTAATCCGGCTGGACGGGCCTGATTGCAAACTACACCGCGCGTAATGCGCAGCGTTTTGTAACCGTCGCACATGTCAAAGACCTTCCCCAACGTCAGTCTAAGCAGCTTTTGGGTATTACTCTCCTCATCCTGTCATTGCATCTTCCCAACTTGCGGTTGCTCGCCTCATTGACCGGGCAAACCGGGTGGAGAGAGAAATGTACGACTTGGACAGTATGCTTCAGAATGCCTAATGTCGTCAAATGCATTTTGCATCGACCCCTCACAGCAGCCCCGGCAGGCTCAGCATGCAGAAGACGGCTTGTAGCAGCACAATCGCTCCTGCGGCGGCCATCGCCAGCCGTCCTCGCGGCCCTTCATACGCGTCCGCGAAGACTCCGCCTACAAACGTCAGCAGAAACGGCACAGCCCAAAGCCACGGAGCGCCGGGAGCGCCCGTCATGACCAGCGCAATCAACATGAGAAAGCAAAGCAGCGGAGCTGTGTTGCCGAAGTAGCGGGACTTCCCGGTCCCCAGATACAGCACCGCGGCGGCAGCCGAAGCCACCGTGATTCCGGCGTTCGGCAGTGCGGAAAAGAAGCGCCGGGCGGGGTCCAGCGAGACCCACAGAAACCCCGCGGCCGAGTGGAAGACATAGCTGAAGGCATCCGGCGAGAAGCCGTAGCAGGCGAAGACCAGCAGGAGCGCCCCAGCCGCGGCGATGAGCACTACCGGCAGCACTTGGCTCCTGCGCCCCTCGGCGACCCATAGCATGGCCGCCAGCCCCAGCACCGCCACCACCGTGAGCGCCGCGATGTGCGATGCCGCGGCCAGGCCGAAGGCCGCCGTCAGCAGCACAATGCGCGGTCTCCATTTGCGCCGCGGACCCTGCATGGCATGGGCCACGCCAATGCAGGTGTACACGCTGCCATAAACTCCTAGTGCGGCAAGAATCTCGGGATTTGGCGCCACGCAGGCCTTCAGTATCGCGGGAGAAAAGCAGTAAAGCGCCAGCGCCGTGTAACCGCCGCCATTCCCATAGAGCCGGCGCGTGACCCACCACAGCCCTGCGCCCAGAATGGCTCCGGCCAGCAGGAAGGGCATCCGCTCCAGCAGCAGCACGTGTCTAAGCTGGTGGCGCAGTTCCCAGGTACTCAGCTCGCCATTGGTTTGCACCACCCGGTCCTCGGGCTTGCGGAAGAGGTCCAGCCCCCGCTCGACCCAGAGGTTAAGCGTCAGCGGCAGCCCTGCCAGCCGATAGCCGAGAACGCCGTCGTGGATGTTCCCGCAGGTGGTAAAGTAGCCGGGCACGGCCCATGGCCGCTCCCACATCTCGCGTCCGCAGCGCGCATATTGGTAGTCGCGGTCGCTCATTGTCTGGTGGCCGGCAAGCCACAGGCCCTGGATGAGAAAGAGCGCCAGCATCCCGGCCGCAATGCGCTGCGGCAGATTGAAGCGAAAGCGGCGGATGCGGGCAAACCGGTGTGCCATAACGCTCAAGGAGGCAGACTCCAGTCTAAACGCCCCGGCCTGCCCTCCGGCCAAACGCAAGAAAGCCGCCCCGAAGGGCGGCTTTCTTGCGTTTGGGCTGGTTGCCGCTTAGTTGAAGATGGCGACAACAGACACGTTGGAGGTTGCATCGCTCCCGACAGTAATCGTGCAGGAGTTTGGCCCAGCGGCGGTGACAGCCCCAACAGGTGCGCAGTTGTCGGACCATCCGCCGAAGTTCACCCCGTCCACGTGTGGAGCAGTCAAGGTCAACAGCGTGCCGTTGGGATAGGCCGCCGTGCACACCGACCCTTGCGCCGTAGCTTGTTCGGCCGTACCGCCGCAATGGATAACATTGGGGGTTCCGGTGGCGGATGGAGCGGTAACCAGCCAGTTGGCAGGCGGTTGGCTGCCAATGTTCAAGCCTACACCATAGACGGTCACCGTCGATACGAGTTCCGGCGCTATCGTAAGGTCGTTGCACGAGCCGGGATCGATTACCTGGCTAGTGTAGCTAACAACGGGAAGGCCGTTGACGTAGGTAGTGGTAGTGGCATAGGTCGGTGCCTTGTAGGGGCAATTGAAGGTCGCGGGCGTGGTGCTGTAAACGATAGTGCCGTCCGGGTTCGTCGCCTGGGCATAGATAATGTCCGTTCCATTGCCTTCGGCAGTGACCAAGCCACCGGTGGCTCCCGCAGCCCCGGAGGAGTCGATGGGGAAGATAAACGGTGCGTCCGATATCCAGGTGACCGGGACAAAGCCGCACTGGGGGTTGGGGAGATTATTCACAGGTTGATTAGCGGCGGCATCGGCTGCGGCAGTGGCGGCGTCAGCGGCTGCAAGAGCGGTGGTGCAGCTTGAACTGGGATATCCAGTGCCGGGGAAACCAGCGTGGAAGAAGCCGTTGGTGATGTCCATCTCGGTTGGATCGGTGGAGAAGGCTCCATAGGCCAAGAACTGCCCATTGCCGTACAAATTGCCGGTGGAGATCGAACTCGGCAAGATGGTGATGGAGAGCAGAGGCTCCGCCGCCGGTGTCGTTGTCACGGTGACGTTTGCTGTGGCCGTCACCACAACGGCTGGGGTGGTTGTCGTTGCGGCCTGGTCGAAGAACTCGGCCGTAATGGTGGTTGAGCCCGCGCTTACCCCCTTGACCAGGCCGGGCGGGTCAGGCGTGCATACAGTGACAGGAGGCGTGGCGTTGTTGAGAGCGCAGGTTTGCGTTTGCCCAGCCCCCGCGCCGGGGAGTGAGCTGACCGTGGCAATGGTCGGATTGGCGGAGGCCCACACAACTTGCGGCGAGGCTGTCACATCCTGTTGAAGGCCTGTGCTTCCGGACGTGCCGAGCGCTATCAGGCTGCCGGCCTGGCCAGTTGCGGAGAGCGTGAGCGTGCTCGGAACGAGGGTAAGCTCGGTCATCTGCTGCGCGCTTCCCCCTGTAACCGTAAACGGCGCCGTTGCGTACACCAGCGAGCCGTCTGGGTTTGACGTAGTAGCTGTGATCGCCGTCGTTCCCTGACCTACCGCCGTAACCAGCCCATCCGTCGCGCTTGTGCAGGGCGCGGCAGAACCGGCAGTGCAGACCGTGGCGACGGACAGATTGCTGGACTTCCAGGCGACAGTGCTTGTCAGATTCTGCGTAACCGGAGCCGCCGAGTAGGTTCCAATCGCGGTGAGCTGGTCGGTTTGAGTGGGGAACGCCACCGATGGCGAGCTTGGGTTGATGGCAATCGAAAGCAACGGCTCCTGCGCCGGACCAGTAACTGTCAGGGTTGCCGTCGTCGTCACCACGCTGCTTACGGGAATCGAAGCAGAAGCAACGTTTGTGTAGGAGGCCGTGATGGTGGTCGTGCCGGGGCCCACCACCGTGGCCACCGTCGAGTTAGTCCCGGGAACGATATTCGCCGAGGGCAGCACAGCCGGATTGCTGGAAGTCCACACCTGTGGGGTCACGCTTGTCTGAAGGCCGGCTCCGTTCGTGCCTATGACAACCATGTTGACGGTTGGATTCGGCTGCCCGACCTCAGGCATGGTAATCGATTGCGAGGCGGGGAAGATGGACAGCGAAGTAATCGCGCTCGCAGACGGCCCGGTCACCGTGAAGGCGGCGGTAGCTGTCACCAGGTTGCCGTTGGGATTGCCCGACGCGATGGCCGTTATGACGGTCGTGCCTTGGGTAAACCCACTGACAATCACCGGAGTACCGGTGACGGCCCCTTGCGTGGTTGTGCATGGGCCGGGAGCGGCGCAGACCGTGGCTACCGCCGGATTGCTGGAGTACCAACTTACCGTGTAACCAGAGGCACTCGCCATGTTCTGCACGCCCGGTGTGGGTGCCGAGGCGGAGAAAGTACCAAGGGCCAGGAACTGAGTTGGCTGGCCCGCCGGAACCGATCCCGAGCCAGGAACGATGGCCATCGAAAGCAGTGGTTCGGGCGTTGCTGGAATGGCTACGGTCAAGACCGCGCTTGCCGTCTCCGATGTGAGGTCGGAAGCGCCGTTGACGTTGGAGTTGTTGAATTCAGCGGTGATGGCCACAGCGCCGCTAGGGCCATTAACGGGGGTCGCGAACTGCCCTTTGATTACCGCGGAGGGCGCAGCCACAGCGTTACTGCTGGAAGACCAGATTGCCTGACTGGTGAGGTCCACCGTAGTGCCGGCTGCCGTGGTCCCGATGGCGAAGAATTGAGCGGTCTGACTCGCCGCGGTAATGGTCTGAGAGGCCGGAACGATGGTAAGCGAGACGTACGGCTCTGTATTGGTGACAGCCGCAACCGTCAGGGTGGCCGTAGCCGTCACCACACCGCCGTTGGAAGTCGTATTGGCATAGATGGCCGTAATCGTGGCCGTGCCCGGGCCTACCGCAGTGGCAACCCCGGCGGCAATATTCCCGGTGGGACCGATGGGGGCGCAAGGGGAACCGGCAGTGGAACTGATCGTGGCCACCTGAACATTGGAGGAAATCCAGGAAACCGCGCAGGTCTCGTCCTGTTGTAATCCGGTGCTCCCGTTGGTGCCAATAGCAATGAAGTTGACGGTCGCGGGAGTTGTCGATCCAGCAGCTGGCAACGCAATCGATTGCGAACCCGGCGTGATGGCCAGCGCGGTGACTTGCTGCGCCAACGGGCCGCTTACCGCGAAGGCCGCCGCCGCAGTCACCACGCTGCCGTCCTTCACATTCGTCGCCACGGCCGTTATGACGGTGGTGCCCTGGCTTTGCCCGGTGACAAACACAGGTGTGCCTGTGACAGCTCCTTGCGTGGCTGCGCAGGGGCCCGGAGGAGCGCAAACCGTGGCCACCGCCGGATTGCTCGAGTACCAGTTGACCGTGTAGGTGGATATGCTCGCCATGTTCTGCGTGCCCGGCGTTGTGGAGGTAGGCGAGAAGGTTCCGATGGCCAGGAACTGGGTCGATTGCCCGGCCGAAGCCACCGATTGCGAACTGGGCAGAATGGAGAGCGAAGTCAAAGGCTCAGTCGAGCCCGAGATGGCTACCGTGAACGATGCATTCGCCGACACCACAGTGCCATCGGCGGGCTTGGAACCGATGCCTGGATTGGGCACCTCGGCGGTGATGACCACGGCGCCGTTGGCGACTGCCGCGAACTCCCCTGGGACTGCGGTGGACTGTCCTGCAGGGATGTAGGGCGCTGCCACCTGAACGCTGCTAGAAGTCCATTGCACCCCGGGCGCATTGGTGAGATCCACCGTAGTGCCGGAAGGGGTGGTGCCGATGGCGATAAACTGGGCGGTTTGGCCTACCGCGGTGGCCGTCTGAGAGACCGGCACGATGGCCAGCGACACGTAGGGCTCCGTCGCGGCGGGAACCGTGACCGTATAGGCGGCGCTGGCCGTCACCACGGTGCCGTCGGGATTGGTGACAATGGCCGTGATGGCAGTTGCGCCGCCAGCTTTTGGCGTTGCAACGCCTTCGGGATTTCCACTGAAGCTGGCCACCGCGGGGTTGCTTGAACTCCAGGTTGCCGCTGGGATCGTCGCCTGAGGAGTCGTACCGGGGACGCTATACGGCTGGTTCATGTTTACGGTAGTACCAGATGCCGTGGTGCCGATGGCGATGAACTGGACGTTGGCGACTGCGCCAGTTGCCAGGGAGGTCTGCGAGGCCGGCAGGATGGCTAGCGAGACTATGGGCTCCTTCGTGGCGGCAACCGTCACTGTGTAGGCCGCGGAGGCCGTCACGACCGTGCCATCGGGATTCCTGACTATGGCTGTGATGGCGGTTGCGCCGCCGCTGACCGGTGTAGCAACACCTTCGGCACCATTGAAGCTGGCCACCGCCGGGTTGCTGGAACCAAACGTCGCCGCCGGGATGGTCACCTGCGGGCTCGTTCCTGGGACGTTATATGGCAGGTTCATGTCTACGGTAGCGCCCGATCCGGTGGTACCGATGGCGACGAAGTTGACGTTGGCGGTTGCGCCGGTCGACAAGGAGTCCTGCGAGTTAGGAACGATGACCAGCGAAACCAGGGGTTCGGTCGCAGCGGGAACCGTTACCGTATATGCCGCGGTGGCCGTCACTACAGTGCCGTCGGGATTGGTGGCAATGGCCGTGATGGCAGTTGCGCCGCCAGTAATCGGCGTGGCAACGCCGGTGGTCAAATTGACGCTGGCCACCGCCGGGTTGCTGGAATACCAGCTTGCCGCCGCGACTGTCACCTTGCCGATGGTAGCGGACTGGTTTGTCAGATTTACTGTCGCGCCCGACCCGGTTGTTCCGATGGCGATGAAATTGACATTGGCGCCTGCGCCGGTTGTCAGAGAGGCTTGTGAGGCCGGAACAATGGCCAGCGAGGCCAGCGGTTCCGTCGAAGAGGTGCCGGAGCCGGTCACCGTAAAGGTCGCCGTCTGCGTCACTACGGTCTTGTCGGGATTCGTCGCAATGGCCGTGATCACGGTGGTGCCAGGGCCGGTTGCCGTGGCCAGGCCGCCGTTCGCGGTGATAGTGGCAACCTGCGGATTGCTGGAGGCCCAGGCAACCGTAGTCGTCAGGTCGCGGGTGCCGGGCGTGGAGGAGGTCGCCGCAAATGTGCCGATGGCGATAAACTGGCCGGTCTGACCCGCTGTGGCAACCGTCAGCGTGCTGGGAGTGATGGCCAGCGAAATGAGTGGCTCAGACGTCACGCCTGTGACCGTGAATGTTCCCGTCGCAGTCACGACTGTCTTGTCCAGATTGGTGGCGATGGCAGTGATCGTCGTGGTGCCTGACCCCACGGCTGTGGCAAGGCCGGTGGCACTGATCGTCGCCACGCTCGTATTGCTTGAGGTCCAAGTGACCGAGGTTGTCAGGTTCTGCTGGAGGCCGGAGCTGGTGGTGCCGAGGGCAATAAACTGACCGGTCTGGCCCGCGAGCGCAACCGACTGCGTGTTGGGAATAATGGATAGGCCGGTGATGCCCTCGACGACTCCGCTGCCGCCGGTCACCGTGACCTGGGCGGTGCCGGAGACTGGGCCGGCGTACCCCTGGCCGGTGGCCGTGATCGTCGTCGTTCCGGGGCCAACCGCCGTCACCACTCCCGCGGAACTGACCGTCGCCACCCCGGGAATGGCCGAACTCCAGGTCACCGAGGTCGTAATGACCTGCGTCGTTGGGCTCTTTGCATTGCCAAAGGTCCCGGTCGCCGTCAATTGCAATGTGGGGCCGCCAACCACAAGAGAATCGGTGTTAGGCGTCACAGCAATGGAATCGAGCCCTCCGGAGGACGTGTTGCAGCCCGCGATAGGCAGGGCAAGACCGATCAGCATCAGTGCATTCCACAACGAACGATCGAACATCGACGACCTCCAATGATTCCGACTGGCACCGGCTCCACTGCCAAGCAGTAAAGTCGCATACTCTTTTCCACGGTCCATTGTACATCCTGTTCTCTCCAAACCGGCAAATCGTTAAGAAACCTCTTTACTCTTTCGGAATCAAGACGGTAAATGAAGTTGCCATCCGGCACAAGCGGCACTCCGCCCCGGCTGTAATTGCCCGTAGGCCAGGACGAGCAACCGCCGCGCCCAATCGCACACCGCGGGCAGCTCCCGCCTTCGGCTGCCGCTGCTCAATCGCCGCCAAGGTGCTATCCTCCTTGCCAAGGGCGCGCATGAGCAGTTTTTTCACTCTCGGCCACTCCAACCACTCCATTGAAACCTGGCTTGGCTTGCTCCGCCGCCACGGAATCGAGGTGGTGGTGGATACGCGCAGCTCTCCCTACTCGAAATATGTTCCGCAGTTCGACAGGGAACTGATTCAGCGATCCCTGGACGAAGCAGGCCTTCGCTACCTCTTTCTTGGCGCTGAGCTCGGCGGCCGTCCCGCAAATCCCGCCTACTACGACGCCTCCGGCCGCGTGCTCTACGGCCGCCTCTGCGAAGACGCGCGCTTCAAGGCCGCCATCGCCCGCCTCGAATCCGGCATGGAGCGCTTCCGCGTGGCCTTGCTCTGCGGCGAGGAAGACCCCGCCCACTGCCACCGCCGCTTGCTTATCGGCCGCGTGCTCTGCGAACGCGGCCATGCCATGCAACACATTCGCGGCGACGGCGGCCTGGAAAGCGACGAAACGGTTGCCGCCGAGGCCAGAAAACCGCTGGTCGCCGACCAGCCCGCTCTCTTCGCTGAACTCGACGAGGACAAATGGAGATCTACAGCATCGGTTTTACCCAAAAAAGCGCCAGCCAGTTCTTCGGCACACTGAAGGGTCACGGCATCGAGCGCCTGCTGGACGTACGGCTGAACAACACCTCGCAGCTTGCCGCCTTCGCCAAGCAGGCCGACCTGGCGTACTTTCTGCGCGAGATCTGCGGCGCTGCCTATGAACACGAGCCGCTGCTCGCCCCCAAGCAGGAGATGCTCGACGCTTATAAGAAGCGCAAGGGCGGCTGGGATACTTATGAAGAGGCCTTTCTTGCGCTCATGCGCGCCAGAAAGATCGAGGCGGTACTCGACAAGGAGAGCTTCGCGCGGAAGACCGTGCTCCTGTGCAGCGAGCCGACCGCGGAGCACTGCCACCGACGGCTGGTCCTCGAGTATTTGCAGAGGCGCTGGGAAGATGTAGAAATTCACCATCTCTGATTTGCATCCTGGAGGTGAGTCCAACTCCATGGGCCTTGATCGGATTGTCTGCCTCGCCAACTCGTACAAGCACGACCATCGCTGTGTGGCGGGAATCAGCCTTGTCACCAGGAAGTGGGTTCGTCTTGTCGGCCGAAAGGTTCCCGGTTGCCTCACTCGAAGGGAAGCCAGTTATTCAGACGGAAGAGAGGCCGCGCTACTGGATGTCTTCGAGGCCGAACTCGGCGAAAAGTGCGGCTCAAACTGCCACCCTGAGGATGTGTTTGTTACAGACAAGCCATGGCAGGCGATTCGCCGTTTCAACGAGCCCGGCGATGTGCAGTTTCTCGCCGCATTTGTGAATAAGGAACCCATTGTCCTCCAGGGATACTGCGACAGAGTCTTGGCGCGCAGATTTGAGGAGACCCCGGCGGCGTGCTCTCTTGGGCTAGTGAGCCCCGACGACCTGTGGTGGTGGATTCGAGAAGGGGACGGCAAGCGGAAGAACCGCGCCGTCTTCCGCCTCGGCCAGGTTGGCCGCGTCCGCTACGACCTGGCCGTCACCGATCCCAAATGGCTCGATCAGCTCAACCTCTTGCCCGCCGGCATCCATCCACACGCGCTTCTCTTTGCGGGCAAGCCACCGAAGACCTTGCTTACCGTCAGCCTCAGCGAACCCTTCGAGGGATTTCACTACAAGCTGGTGGCAGGCGTGGCGACGTTGCCGGCCACGTAAGACATTGAGCCGCCGGCTCCTGCTGTATTCTGACGAGTGACTCCCGTTGGAGGTTCCGATCGGTGACCACCCCCGACATCGTCGAACTGCTCAAGCGGGTCAGGTGGAGTTCGTTTCATTCCTGGTTAAACTTCCACAACGTCATCGCGCCCCTTGCCGCGGCACTGGCTGGCCTCTGGCGGACCTGGATCAAACGCCGCAACGCGCGCCTGGCGCAAGACTGGCCACTGGTGTCCGGGCGAGTTCTGTCCACGAGCGTGGCCAAGGGAACCAAGTTCTTTGGCAGCGCCCGGCAATACAACGCTTCGTTTACCTACTCCTATAGCGTTCAGGAAGGAAGCGAAATCAACTACCTCTCCGGGAATTATTCGCGCCCCTTTACCGACCAGGAACGGGCGCGGGAGTGGCTGGAAACATTGAAGGACAAACAAATCCGGGTCCACATCAAGCCCGGCAGGCCGGAGGTTTCGGCGGTTCTGGACGCCGATCTTGACGCTCACTTTCCGATTCCCGTGCACAGCCCGGCCGACCTCCTCTCCACCGCATTCGAATCGCATCTCAAGTAGCGCCGCGAATCGGATTTTGCCCCTGCCACCATCAACCGCTACACTTCTTCCAGCATGGCAATCGCCCGCGACAATGCTCCAGCCCGGCTCGTCAGCGCCTCGCGCGCCGAAGAGGAGCAGGGCTTTGAACTCAAGCTCCGCCCCCGCTGGCTCCGCGAGTTCATCGGCCAATCCAAAGCCAAAGAGCAGCTCGCCATCGCGCTTGAAGCCGCCAAGTCCCGCGGCGAGGCTCTGGACCACGTACTTCTCTTTGGGCCCCCGGGCCTGGGCAAGACCACGCTCGCGACCATCATCGCCAACGAACTCGACGTCGGTTTTCAGCAAACCTCCGGTCCCGCCCTCCAGATTCAGGGCGACCTGACCGCCATCCTCACCAACCTGCGCGAACGGCAGGTGCTATTCCTGGACGAAATCCACCGCATGCAGCCGGTGCTGGAGGAGAAGCTCTACACGGCGCTCGAGGACTACAAGCTGGACATCATCATCGGCCAGGGCCCGGCGGCGCGCACCCACGTCATGGAGATTCGCCCCTTCACCTTCATCGGCGCCACCACCCGGCCCGGCCTGCTCAGCTCGCCCTTGAGGTCCCGCTTCGGCATTCTGCTGCGCCTGGAGTTCTACACCGAAGAGGAGCTGCGCTTCATCGTCTCCCGCTCGGCCGAGGTGATGCAGGTGCCCATCGACCAGGACGGCGCGGCAGAGATCGCCCTGCGCTCGCGCGGCACGCCGCGGATCGCAAACCGCCTACTCCGCCGCGTGCGCGACTATGCCCAGGTGCGCGGCACGGGAATCATTGACCGCCCCACAGCCAACGCCGCCCTCACCATGCTCGAAGTGGACGCCCACGGTTTCGACGAGATCGACCGCCGGCTGCTGCTGGCCATCATCCAGAAATACGATGGCGGGCCGGTGGGCCTGAGCACGCTGGCCGCGACCCTGGCCGAGGAGCAAGACGCCCTCGAAGAGGTCTACGAGCCGTTCCTTATCCAGATCGGCTTTCTCGACCGCACGCCGCGCGGCCGCGTGGCCACTCGCCTGGCCTACGAACACTTCGGCCTGACCATGCCCGGCCGCCAGGCGCCGCTATTCTAGCCGGATGGCCAGGCGAGCCGCTGACTCGCTAACTTGCTGGGTGCCGCATCCTTTGCACGTCCTTGTTTTTGTGCCAAGGGTGGGATTGCTATACTTGACCCTGCTGCGCTAGGGCCTTTGGCCGTAAGCTCTCCGTGCTCGATCCGTCTGGTCTTCCAGGGGAAGGAAGTACATGGGAACACTTCTCGAGACCATCCACTCGCCTGCCGACCTGAAACGGTTTAATTACGCGCAGATGGAGGAGCTGGCTGCGGAGATTCGTGAATTCCTGATTCAAACGCTCTCGAAGACCGGCGGTCACCTGGGACCCAATCTGGGGGTGGTGGAACTGACGCTGGCCTTGCACGCGGTTTTCGATACTCCCCAGGACAAGATTCTCTTCGACGTCAGCCACCAGGCGTATATCCATAAGATACTTACGGGGCGGCTGGATCGCTTTGAGACGATTCGCCAGCCGGGCGGCTTGAACGGCTTTATGCTGCGCACCGAGAGCGAGCACGACGCATTTGGAGCGGGTCACGCCGGCACGGCGCTCTCCGCAGCGCTGGGAATGGCCGTGGCCCGCGACCTCTCCGGCGGCAGTGAGCATGTGGTCGCTGTGGCCGGCGATGCGGCCTTCACCAACGGGATTTCGTACGAGGCGCTGAACAACATCGCCGCGCAGACCCAGCGGTTGATCGTGGTGCTCAACGATAACGAGTGGTCCATCGACCGCAACGTAGGCGCCATTGCCCGCTACTTCCATCGCGTCGCCATCAACGAGCACTACCGGAATCTGCACGATTCGGCAGCCCGCATCGTGGAGCGCTTCGGCGGCAAGAACGCGGTGAACCTGGCGCGCCGGGCCGAGGGAGCAGCGAAGAGCATGCTCTGGCCCTCGATCCTTTTCGAGGAGTTCGGGCTGAAGTACTTTGGCCCCATCGACGGCCATAATCTGCCCATGCTGGTGGAGACCTTCAAGTTTCTCAAGGCCGAAACCCGCCCTGTGCTCCTGCATGTTCTAACGCAGAAGGGCCGCGGCTTTCAGCCTGCGCTCGACGGACAAAAGAAGTTCCACGGCCTGGGGCCCTACGATCCCGAGACCGGCCAGACCGCGCCGCCCGGCCAGCTCAGCTACGCCGAGGTCTTCGCCAACACACTGGTGCAGCTTGCCGGCCAGGACGAGCGCATTGTGGCCATCACGGCGGCCATGCCCAACGGCACCGGCCTCGATCTCTTCCGGCCCCACTATCCCAAGCGCTACTTCGATGTGGGTATCGCCGAGGAGCACGCGGTGGTTTTTGCGGCGGGCATGGCCACCCAAGGCTACCGGCCGGTCTGCGCCATCTATTCGACCTTTCTGCAGCGGGCCTTCGATCCCGTCGTGCACGATGTCTGCCTACAGAAGCTGCCGGTACTCTTTTGCATGGATCGCGCCGGCCTCTCGGGCGACGACGGTCCCACCCATCACGGGCTGTTCGACATCGGCTACCTACGCAGTATTCCCGGGATCGTGCTGATGGCGCCCAAGGATGAGGATGAGCTGGCCGACATGATAAAGACCGCCCTTTCGCTGCCCGGCCCGAGCGCCATCCGCTATCCGCGGGGCGCGGTTCCTGGAGTGAGCCGAAAGGTCGCGCCGGAGGCGATTCCCGTGGGCAAGGCAGAGGTGCTCGAAGACGGCTCCGACGTGGCGATTCTGGGCCTGGGGCCGATGATCACCCTGGCCACGGAATTGGCCGGCCGCCTGAAGCGCAACGGCTACTCCGCCGCGGTCGTCAATCCGCGCTTCGTGAAGCCGCTGGACCTGGAGATGCTCGAGCTTTATGCGGGGCGCGTGGCCGCCTTCGTCACCTTCGAGGATCACGTGAAGATGGGAGGCTTTGGCACTGCGATAGTCGAGGCCCTGGATGAGATGGGCAGCACAACGCCGGTGGTGCGGATTGGCTGGCCCGACAAGTTCATTGAGCACGGCAAGGTGGACGACCTGCGCGCCAAGTACGGCATTACCGTGGACGACGCCCAAGCTCAGGTACTACCGTTGCTGGCGCGCCGCCTGCGGCCCACGATGGCGGCCGGCTAGGATTCCATCGCAATCCCGAGCCAAGCGCCCAGCAGCTGGATCGGACCTTACTTGAATGAGATGCGTATCAGGCGCAGATTTGAATCGTCTTCCGAAGCCGGAGTACCTTCTCCGTGCGGGAAGCTGAACTCTGTGACCTGGCCAAACTGGCGAAGACTCTCCAGGAGCGCATCGTGGGGATCGTAGTAATAGGTCTCGTTCAAGACAAGCCACATTGTTTTCCCGCCCGACGCTGGGAGGCCCGAAACAAATCGATTCAGGTCGTAGTGTGTGATTACGGGGCCACCCCAGCCCTTGAACTCCTGCGTCCTCCACCAGTCGTAGATAGAAAGCGGGAATCCATCTTCCTGCGGCTGAAAGTTCACCTGCCGGGCGAAATAGTCGAATGGCACCTGGGCATAGAGGGCATCGAATACGATCTTATCCCCGGGCTGGTAGTTTTGTTGAAGGCCGCTGACAAGGTCCTGCCATGGATGCCCGTGCGGCATGAATGTCTGCCGAAAGAAACCGGCAGCGTACAAGCAGAGAATGAGCGTTCCAGTTGCCAGGCTGGGAACACGCCAGCGGGGTATTGCTGCCCCGTACTGGACGGTGCGAGCGATAGCTAAAACAAGAAGAGGAACCAGAGCCAGCATGTAGCGCGTGCGATAAAGATGCAGCACCAACACCCCTATCCCCATTGCTAACATGACAGTTCCGAACAGTCGGCAAACCTCGTCGCCCTTCATGACCCATAGAAATCCGGCACCGGTGAGTGCAACGGCAAGTGGAACTGCGCAGACCAGCAAGAGCAGGGGCGATGCGGCGGGATAAAACCCAGCCATCGCGGCCACACTCTTTGCTAAATCCCGCGCTTGCGCAGCGTCGTTCGAGCTTTTTTCCGCAATGCCGAAGGAGAGGGCGCTGGGGTCTCGATGGCTGAACTCCAGAGCTTGGTCCAGTCGAGCCTTTGCGGCACGCTGTTGGAGCAGAACCGGGATTCCCGGAGAAATGAGGATGAAGCACTGCTGTCCAAGATAGCCTGAATCGTCTTGGACGGACGTTGATCTGACAGGACATACATTCGCAAACCCTGACTTTGGCGGAATGGGTTGGCGGGTTCCGAGTTATGCGTTGCGGTCTCTGCTGTCTAAGATGTGCTCCGATATAGATACGCCGTGGTGTGCCATCGCTCTTGTCGTGCAGTTCTGCTGTCCAATTCAGGCGAAAGCCAAGTGCAGTTGCGGCGAGGGCGGCGTTTCCGGTGCTTGAAATGGATCGTCGATCCACGTCCACAGATTGCGATAGACGAACAGTTGCTGGCGCAGCAGGACCATGAAATTGGACAAGTGCCAGCCGAAGGTCGATTTCATGTGCAGGATCTTGACCAGCAGCATGGCGATCAGCGCCGTCCAGATCTGCGTCTTCAGCGCGTTGGCCGAGGTGCCAACGAAGGTCTTCACCTTGCAGGACTGCTTCAGTGCCTTGAAAAACAGCTCAATCTGCCACCTGTTCTTGTATATCTCAGCAATGGTGGCGGCGGCCAGTTTCATGTTGTTGGTGAGGAAGACCAGCGTGCGCTGCTCGTCTTCGTCGAAGAACTCGATGCGGCGCATTTTGGGCGGGTTGTCGTTGTCGATGGCCTGCTGGGTCATGCAGATGACCTGATCGCTTACCAATCCCTTGCGATGCGGCACGGCCAGGTCCTCGATTTCAAGGATGTCGGCGTTGCTCTTCAAGCGTGTGACGAAGTAAACACCCTGTTGGGTCAGCCGTTCGAACCAGTTGTAATCGGTGTAGCCGCGGTCAAAGACCAGGATGGTGCCCGGTGCGAACTCCCACTGACGGGTCACGGTGACTTCGTGCTGCTTGCCGTCGGTGATGACACCGTAGCAGGGCAGCAAACCGTCGTGATCAAGCATCAGGTGCAGCTTGACGGCTCCTTTGGTGCGGCGAAACTGCGCCCAGTCGAAGACGGAAGCGCACAACTCGATG